>NCHM01000004.1 GCA_002257205.1 Rhizobiales bacterium 24-66-13
TGACTGACCGGAAAATGCCGGTCGGTTCACGGATCACGGTACGGCCGAGAGCGTTTTCTTCACACGGGTCCGGAACAGAAACAGTTACCCCAGCTAACTCTTGTGGTTGGCGTGCGCGATCTGCGGATAACCAAGTCCCGCCTTCGCAAACCTCTGACCGATCAGCGCAACAGCCGTCGCTGCCCCTCGACCGCAAGCCGGGAGGGAAGAGATGATCGTCGCCCTGCTCAACCAGAAAGGCGGCGTCGGCAAGACGACGCTCGCGCTGCACCTCGCCGGCGAGCTGGCGCTGCATGGTAAGCGCGTCACCCTGATCGATGCGGACCCGCAGGGCTCGGCGCTCGATTGGTCGCAGCAGCGGGCGCGAGAAAACGTCTCACGGCTGTTCGGCGTGGTGGGCCTCGCGCGCGACACGCTCCACCGCGAGGCGCCGGAGATCGCACGCACCGCAGATCATGTCGTCATCGACGGGCCGCCGCGGATCGCTGGCCTGATGCGCTCGGCGCTGCTCGCTGCCGATCTCGTGCTGATCCCCGTGCAGCCGTCGCCGTTCGACGGCTGGGCCTCCGCTGAGATGCTCGGCCTGCTGCGCGAGGCCCGCATCTATCGCCCGCAGCTCGCTGCGCGCTTCGTGTTGAACCGCTGCGCAGCGCGCACGGTGATCGCCCGCGAAACAGCGGAAACGCTCGCCGATCACGATCCGCCGGTGCTCTCCAGCACCATCGGCCAGCGCGTCATCTTCGCCGACGCCGCACAGTCCGGCCGGCTCGTCTTCGAACTGGCCGAGCAGAGCGCCGCGGCCCGCGAGATCGCAGCACTCGCCGTTGAAGTCGCGAGGATCGCGCCATGAGCGAGCGCGCCACCCGACGCGGCTTCGCCGCCCGGCCCGGTGACGCCGAGAGCTGGATCAAGGCTCCCGAAGCGCCCGCCAGACGCAGCGACGAGGCGTCTGCCTTCTCCGCGCGGCTGACAATCGACATCACGCCGGCGCTGCGCGGCCGCATCAAGGTCGCCGCTTTCCGGAGCGGGATCACCGTCGCCGACATGCTGCGCGACCTCCTAGCGCGCGAATTCCCCGCCGATCCCGGAGAGAGCTCATGAACGACAACGAGCCGTCGCCGCCGCGTGTCGTGCCGCCATCGCATCGGCGCCCCGTCGCACTCACCCATGTCGAACTGACCTGGATCGAGAAGAAGATCGAGCACTGGCTACGCTTCGGCCGCCGCGCAGAGGAGAAGATCCTCGATCGCCGCCGCAGCATCTCGAGCTTCAAGCCAGGCAGCATCTTCGCGTTCGTGCGCTGGGCGTCGAACGACTACGGCACCGTCATCTCGCGCATGGATATCGTGCGCGCGGTCGAGCCTGGCGCACGCTTCCAGACGCTGCCCTTCGTGCGCCCCGGTGGCGAGATCCTGCTGCGCGTCGATAGCTGGCCGAAGGTCGAGCGCGTGCTGCAGGCGATCGACGCCGTGGAGGCGCTCGACATCGATCCCGCCGACGCCGCGCCGGAATACTGGCGCCACCTCCACAACCGTCTCGCCGCCGGCCATGAGCCGCGCCCCTACACGCGCGATCAGCACGCCGCCTGGCTCAAGCGCAGGAGCGTCACACTATGACCCGCTTCGGCTACGTCATGACGACGTACTTCGCCATGCTCGTCTTCATCGGCTTGGCTTTCGTCCATCCGGCGCCGCGCCTGGTCTGGAACGCCACGGCGAGCACACCGACCGGGCTTTATGCGCTCCGCCCGGCCGGTCAGCTCCACGCGCTCGAACTGGTCGCCGTGCGTGCGCCCGAACCGATCGCCAGCTACCTCGCCGATGGCGGCTTCCTGCCCAAGGGCGTGCCGCTGCTGAAGCATGTGATGGCGCTGCCTGGACAGACCGTGTGCCGCGCAGGCGACGCCATCACCGTCGATCGCGTCCCCGTCGGCGCGGCGCGTGAACGCGATCACCTCGGCCGCCCGCTGCCGCGCTGGAGCGGCTGCCACACGCTCGGGCCCAGCGAAGTCTTCCTCATGAACCCGACCGTCCCGGACAGCCTGGACGGGCGCTATTTCGGCCCGCTCCCGACCACCGCGATTGTCGCCCGCGCGATCCCCTTGTGGACCGACGAGGCCGGAGACGGCCGCTTCGTGTGGCGCGCCGCCACCGATTGACCCGCTTCTCAACCCGCCAACAACGGAGGTTTCCCATGGCGCAGATTGGTCAGTTCACCCGCGACAAGTCCGGCTTCACCGGGCGCATCCAGACGCTGTTCTTCACCCAAGACCTCTCCCTCGTTCCGGCCGAATCCTCCGATGCCGAGAATGCGCCCGACTATCGGGTCCATCTGGGCGACGGCGATGGCCCGGAGATCGGCGCGGGCTGGAAGCGCACCGGCGAAAAGGCCGGCGAGTATGTCTCACTCGTCATCGACGATCCCGCACTCGCACAGCCGATCCGCGCCAACCTCTTCCAGTCGGGCGACGACAAGTCCGCATGGGTGCTGAACTGGAACCGCCCGCCGAAGCGCGGCGAGCGGGGCTGATCGCATGCGGCGCGCGCTTCTTCTGCTCGTCAGCATGACGGCGCTCGGTATGCCCGCCGTCGCCGTCTACGCCCAGCCAACGCCGATCGCGGTGAGGCCGGCGAGCGACTCCTACGCCCGTCTGATTGCCGAAGCGGCCCAGCGCTTCGCCATCCCTGAGGCGTGGATACGGGCGATCATGCGCATCGAGAGCCGTGGTGATCGCCGTGCAGTCTCACCCAAGGGCGCGATGGGGTTGATGCAGCTCATGCCCGAGACATGGGCTGCGCTGCGCGCTCGCTACGGCCTCGGGCGCGACGCGTTCGATCCGCGCGACAACATCCTGGCGGGCGCGGCTTTCCTGCGCGAGATGCACGACCGCTGCGGATCGCCGGGATTCCTTGCGGCGTATAATGCCGGGCCCGGGCGATACGAGGATTATCGCGATCGGCATCGTCCGCTGCCGCCGGAAACAGTCGCTTACGTCGCGGCGCTTGTCCCTTTTGTCGGGGACGGCGCGACCGATGGGCCTGTCCTCATGGCGGCCTCCGATCCGTCGTCCTGGACACAAGCGCCGCTATTCATCGTGCGATCGGCAGGCGCTGAACCTGTTGATCGCGCGGCAGCCAAACCGCCGTCGAACGTCTCGCCGCCTGCCGTCGCGGTGCGCGACCTGTCGGCCATCGCACCCCAATCCGATGGGCTATTCGTCCACGTTTCCGCAGCGGGGTCGAAGCCGTGATCGCGCCGCTCTCCCGTCGATGCTCGGCGACATCGCCTCGGTCAGCTGGCGCTTTCCCTGTCGGCTCGGCGGCGTCCGACGGCTCAAAGGGCTACATCGCAGCTACGGGGCACGATTTCGTAGGCAGGCGCGGCACAGCGTCCTTCCGGGAAGAAGGAAGGGCAGACAAGGGAGGAGCGCAGAAACCAACCGATCGAGGGCCAGATAAAAGGCCGCAAGGTGCGGCTCGGTTGGGCGGTTGTTTTTCTTGGTTTTTTTCTCCGTTCCGGCAATGTGCGCTCTTCCGGCGCAATGTGCGCGTCCGCTTCAAGTCTTTGTTCGCCATGCGATTTGTGAACATTGCCGGAGGCGGCAATGGCGCGTGACGACGATTTCCAGGCCCGACCTGGCCGCATCCGCTCCTCGCGTGCGCAGCGCGCCAAACCATTCGTCGCCCAGGCGCTCGCCGCCGCCCAGCGGGCCGGCGGCGGCATCTCGCGACAGGGCATGCTCAGAGGCGGGACGCGCTCGACGTTCGGGCGCGGCCGCGTCGCCAGCGTGCAGGCCAACCGCCTGCTGACCGGCCGCTCGCGACTGGTAACGATCAAGGTCCGCGTCGTCCGGCACACGGCGCGCTCAGCCCCGCTCGCCACCCATCTCGGTTATCTCAGCCGCGAGGGCGTCACAAGGGACGGGGAGAAGGCTCGCCTGTTCGGTCCCGATACCGAGGAGGTTGACCCCAAAGAATTCGCCGAAAGATGCCAGGATGACCGGCATCATTTCCGCTTCATCGTCTCGCCCGAGGATGCCGCCGAACTCACCGATCTCAAGGGTTACACCCGCGAACTCAGCGGGCAGATGGAGAAGGACCTCGGGACGAAACTCGACTGGGCGGCCGTCGATCATTGGAATACCCAGCACCCGCATGTCCACCTCATCGTTCGCGGCGTCACCGAGGACGGCCAGGACCTCGTCATCTCCCGCGACTACATCAAGGAGGGCATGCGCGCCCGCGCCCAGGATCTGGTCACGCAGGAATTGGGGCCGCGCAACGATCTCGATATTCGCCGCGCCCTTGAACGCCAGGTCGAACAGGAGCGCTGGACCCACCTCGATCGTCAGATCGCCCGCGACGCCGACCGTCACGGCGTCATCGATCTGGCGCCCGGTGGCGATCGGCAACCCGATGAATTCCACACGCTGAAGGTCGGGCGGCTGCGCCGGCTGGAATCGCTGGGTCTCGCGCATCAGCTCGGGCCTGGCCAATGGGCGATGGACGAGGCCGCCGAGACGACGCTCCGCGAACTCGGCGAGCGCGGCGACATCATCAAGCGCATGCACCGCGCCTTGACCGAACGCGGCATCGAGCGTGGTGCGGCCAGCTACGTTCTTGCCGGTGAGAGCCTTGACGATCCCGTCATTGGTCGGCTGGTCGATCGCGGCCTCAACGATGAACTGAAGGGCACCGCCTATGCCGTGGTCGACGGGGTCGACGGCCGCACCCATCATATAAACTTGCCCGATCTCGAAGCCGCCGCCGACGGCGCGATGGGTTCGATCGTCGAACTGCGCAAATTCGACGACGCACAGGGGCGCCGGCGCGTCGCGCTCGCCGTCCGGTCCGATCTCGACATCGCCGCCCAGGTCAATGCTGCGGGCGCCACCTGGCTCGACCGGCAAGCGATCGCACGGGAACCGGCAGCGCTCGGCCAGAGCGGCTTCGGCGCCGAGGTGCGCGACGCGATGGATCGACGTGCGGGGGAGTTGATCCTGCGGGGTCTCGCCGAGCGTCATCCCCGTGGCGTGACCTTCGCGCGTAATCTCATTTCGACGTTGCGCGACCGCGAGGTGGCGACGCTCGGCGAGAAGCTTGCAGCCGAGACCGGGCGTCCGTTCAACCCATCCGCCTCCGGCGAGTATGTCGCCGGCACCTATCAGCAACGCATGACGCTCGCGTCTGGCCGCTTCGCGATGATCGACGACGGGATGGGCTTCCAACTCGTGCCCTGGTCGCCCTCGCTCGAAAAACAGCTCGGCCGTCATGTCTCCGGTGTCGCTCGCGACGACGGCGGCATCGACTGGAGCTTTGGCCGCAAACGCGGGCTCGGCCTTTGACTCGCCCCCGTCCTTCACGTCTATCCCGAAAGGTCCCTGTCATGTCCGCCACCAAAATCCTCTGGGGCCAGGTCATCACCGTCTTCCTGATCGTGCTCATGACCATGTGGGCTGCGACCGAATGGACAGCCTGGCGTCTCGGCTTCCAGCCTCAGCTTGGGCATCCCTGGTTCGAGATCTTCCATTTTCCGATCTATCTGCCGCCGGCTTTCTTTGCCTGGTGGTACGGCTACGACGCCTATGCCCCGGATATTTTCATCGAAGGCAGTTACATCGCCGCCTCCGGCGGCCTGATCTCCGTCGTCGTCGCGATCGGCATGTCGGTCTGGCGGGCGCGCGAGGCGAAGAATGTCGAGACCTACGGGTCGGCGCGCTGGGCACAGCCGCAGGAGGTCAAGGCTGCCGGTCTGCTCGGCCCCGATGGCGTGGTGCTCGGCCGGCTCGAACGCGACTATCTGCGCCATGACGGCCCGGAGCACGTGTTGTGCTTCGCCCCGACTCGTTCGGGCAAAGGCGTGGGGCTGGTCGTGCCGTCGCTGCTGACCTGGCCGGGTTCGGCCATCGTGCATGACATCAAGGGCGAGAACTGGACGCTCACCGCCGGCTTCCGTGCGCGACACGGCCGCGTGCTGCTGTTTGATCCGACCAATGCGAAATCATCCGCCTACAATCCGCTGCTCGAAGTCCGCCGCGGCGAATGGGAGGTTCGCGACGTCCAGAACATCGCCGACATTCTGGTCGATCCCGAAGGAAGCTTGGACAAGCGGAATCATTGGGAGAAGACCAGTCACGCGCTGCTGGTCGGTGCCATCCTCCACGTTCTCTATGCCGAGGCGGACAAGACGCTCGCCGGCGTCGCCGCTTTCCTCTCCGATCCGAAGCGGCCGATCGAATCCACGCTGGCCGCCATGATGAAGACGGCGCATTTGGGCGAGGCTGGCGTTCATCCCGTCGTTGCCTCGGCCGCGCGCGAACTGCTGAACAAATCCGACAACGAGAGGTCCGGCGTTCTTTCGACCGCCATGTCGTTTCTCGGTCTCTATCGTGATCCGGTGGTGGCCGAAGTCACCCGGCGCTGCGACTGGCGCATCGGCGATATCGTTGGCGGCAAGGAGCCGGCGACGCTCTACCTCGTGGTGCCGCCCTCTGACATCAATCGGACCAAGCCGCTGATCCGCCTGATCCTCAACCAGATCGGCCGGCGCCTGACCGAGGACCTGCAGGCGAGGGGCGGGCGCCATCGTCTGCTCCTGATGCTCGACGAGTTTCCGGCGCTCGGGAGACTGGATTTCTTCGAGAGCGCGCTCGCCTTCATGGCCGGCTATGGGCTGAAGGCCTTCCTGATCGCGCAATCCCTGAACCAGATCGAGAAGGCTTATGGACCAAATAACTCGATCCTCGACAACTGCCATGTGCGCGTCAGTTTCGCGACCAATGATGAGCGCACCGCCAAGCGCGTGTCCGATGCACTCGGCACGGCGACGGAGATGAAGGCGATGAAGAACTATGCCGGGCATCGCCTCTCGCCCTGGCTCGGCCATCTCATGGTCTCGCGCTCCGAGACCGCCCGGCCCCTGCTCACCCCCGGCGAGATCATGCAGCTCCCGCCCGCGGACGAAATCGTCATGGTCGCGGGCACTCCGCCGATCCGGGCGAAGAAGGTGCGCTATTATGAGGACGTGCGGTTCCAGGAGCGGGTGTTGCAGCCGCCGGCGCCGATCAGGCCCACGACCGCGCGGCCGGACGACTGGAGCACCCGACCGATTCCAGCGAGTCCCCAGATCACCGAACTGTCCGCGGCCGAACAGGCGGAGGATGACGATCCAACGGACTCCGAGCGCCGTCGGCAGCCGGAACTGAGCTGGGCGAAGCCGATCGAAAAGAAGGAGCCGATCGACAACGAATTCGCGCCCGATCCTGGCGATGACGCGGACGACGACGCTGTTCGCAACAGTCGTATGAATCGCCTCATGCAGGGCGTCGCGCGGCAGGTCTCGCTCGACCCCGGGGACGATATGAAGCTCTGAGACGACGATGAGCACATCGAAGAAAAAATCGGCCGTCTCGGTTTATCTCGATCCTGATGTCATGAAGCGGCTGTCCGCCTATGCGGCCCGGCGCGAGCAATCGATGTCGCTGATCGCGGAAGCCGCCATCGCCTCCTTCCTGTCGCCTGATGCCGATGAGCGGCGCGAGGCTGCCATCGCCAAGCGGCTCGACCAGCAGGACCGGCGTCTGGCGCGCCTCGAACGCGATGTCGGCATCGCCGTCGAGACCCTGGCGCTGTTTATCCGCTTCTGGCTCACCACCACGCCGCCGCTGCCTGAGCCCGCTGCCCAGGCTGCGCGAGCCAAGGCCGGAGCGCGGTACGACAATTTCGTCGCGGCGCTTGGCCGCCGGCTCAGTGAAGGGCCGAAGCTCCGGCAGGAGATTCCAGAGGACGTGTCCGAGGCGACGACTCGCTCTGGCGATGACAGTTGATCTTCCAGAATACTGCGAAAATATCCAACAGACGATTGCAAGCGCCGGCATCAATTTCTCACCCGGCAAGTCTTTTTTCTCTCCTCTACGCTCGCCCACTACTACACCTAAAACCTTGTTGATCTGCCCTATTTATTGCCTTTTCTAATCATCCCTGTCGCCAATTGCATGCCGCGATTGGCCGTTGACGGGGACGAGCGTGGCAGTTGCTCCACTCCATTCCGAAGCGTTTTCTCGCGGAGCGCGCATGCTGCGCACCGCGCTCGGTCCAGCGATCGCGACCTTCCTCGAAGACCCCTCAATCGTCGAAGTGATGCTCAACCCCGACGGTCGGTTATGGATCGACCGGCTGTCCGGCGGTCTGGAGGATACCGGCCGCGCCATGTCCGCCGCTGACGGCGAGCGGATCGTGCGCCTCGTCGCCCATCATGTCGGCGCCGAGGTCCATGCCGCCGCGCCGCGTGTCTCGGCCGAGCTACCTGAGACCGGGGAACGCTTCGAGGGCCTATTGCCGCCGGTGGTCGCGGCCCCGGCCTTTGCGATCCGCAAGCCTGCCGTCGCGGTGTTCACGCTCGACGACTATGTCGCCGCCGGCATCATGACCGCCGGCCAGGCGGCTGTGCTGCGGGGTGCTGTTACCGCGCGCAAAAACATCCTGGTTGCTGGCGGCACGTCCACTGGCAAGACGACGCTAACCAACGCGCTGCTCGCCGAGATCGCCGGCACCACCGACCGTGTGGTGCTGATCGAGGATACACGCGAACTGCAATGCCGGGCGCCGAACCTGGTGGCGCTGCGCACCAAGGACGGCGTCGCCTCGCTATCCGATCTCGTCCGCTCGTCGCTCCGTTTACGGCCCGACCGCATTCCGATCGGCGAGGTGCGTGGGCCGGAAGCGCTGGATCTTCTCAAGGCCTGGGGCACCGGCCATCCCGGCGGCATCGGCACCATACATGCCGGGACCGCGCTCGGGGCCATCCGCCGGCTTGAGCAACTCATCCAGGAGGCGGTCATCACCGTCCCGCGCGCGCTGATCGCCGATACTATCGATTGCATCGCCGTGCTCTCCGGCCGCGGTTCGGAGCGACGCCTTGCCGAACTCGCCCTTGTCGCCGGGCTTGATCCCGCCACCGGCGACTACCGCGTCATCCCGGCCGCGGCGGGCGGCGAGACCATTCCTCAAGGAGATAGAGCATGATCCGGTTCACGCTGCGCATCCGTCGCCATATCGCGACGCTTTCCACCATCACCTTCGTCAGTCTGGCGCTCGCCCCGGCGGCTTACGCCTCGGGCTCTTCGATGCCCTGGGAGACGCCGCTCAACACCATCCTGGAATCGGTGCAGGGGCCGGTCGCCAAGATCATCTCGGTGATCATCATCACTGTGACTGGCCTGTCGCTTGCCTTCGGCGATACGTCGGGCGGTTTCCGCCGCCTGATCCAGATTGTCTTCGGCCTCTCGATCGCGTTTGCCGCATCGAGCTTCTTCCTGTCCTTCTTCAGCTTTTCGGGCGGGGCGCTGGTCTGATGGCGGGGATCATCGATCCGGATGTCCCGGGCTTTTTCGCGCCGGTCCACCGCGCGCTGACCGACCCGATCCTGATGGGCGGCGCACCGCGGGCGGTTGCCATCGCGAATGGGACGCTCGCCGCCGCCGTCGCGCTCGGCCTGCGCCTTTGGATTCCCGGCGCGCTGATCTGGGCGGTGGGACATGCCGCCGCCGTCTGGGCGGCGAAGCGCGACCCGCAGTTCGTCGACGTCGTGCGCCGCCATCTGCGCTACCCGTCCTATCTC
The DNA here is from genome assembly GCA_002257205.1 of Rhizobiales bacterium 24-66-13. Taxonomy (GTDB): domain Bacteria; phylum Pseudomonadota; class Alphaproteobacteria; order Rhizobiales; family Xanthobacteraceae; genus NCEH01. The sequence continues at coordinate 9,619 of NCHM01000004.1, forward strand.
GGCGCGTGAGGCTCCCATGCTGAACCTCACTGAATATCGCAACCGTCCTGCTGGCCTCGCCGACTTCTTGCCCTGGGCATCCTTGGTCGCCGAGGGCGTCGTTCTTAATAAGGACGGCAGCTTCCAGCGCACGGCGCGGTTTCGGGGACCGGATCTCGATAGCGCGACACCAGCCGAGCTGGTCGGCGTCACCGCGCGGCTCAACAATGCACTGCGCCGCCTCGGTTCCGGATGGGCGATCTTCGTCGAGGCGCAGCGCGTCGCGGCTCAGACCTATCCCCATAGCATCTTCCCGGATGCGGCGTCGGCGCTGGTCGATCTTGAACGACAGGATGCCTTCGAAGAAGCCGGGGCGCATTTCGAGAGCCGCTATTTCCTGACCTTCGTCTGGCTGCCACCGGCCGAGGACGCCTCGCGCATCGAAGGCTGGCTCTATGAGGGCCGCGCGCAGACCGGCGTCGATCCGTGGGAGCTGCTGCGCAGCTTCGTCGATCGCACCGACCGTGTGTTGCAACTGGTCGAGGGTTTCATGCCAGAGGTCGGCTGGCTCGATGACGGCGAGACGCTGACCTATCTCCATTCCACAATTTCGACGCGCCAGCAGCGTGTCCGCGTCCCCGAGACGCCGATGCATCTCGACGCGCTGCTTGTCGACGAGCCTCTAATTGGTGGGCTGGAGCCGCAGTTGGGACGGTCCCATCTGCGCACGCTCACCGTCGTCGGTTTTCCGACGAGGACCCATCCCGGCATCCTCGACGAGCTGAACCGGCTCGCCTTTCCCTACCGCTGGTCGACCCGCGCGATCCTGCTCGACAAGACTGAAGCCGTGAAGTTGCTCACCAAGATCCGGCGCCAGTGGTTTGCCAAGCGCAAGTCGATCGGCGCCATCGTCAAGGAGGTGATGACCAACGAGGCCTCGACCCTCGTTGATTCCGACGCCGCCAACAAGGCGGCCGACGCCGACATGGCGCTGCAGGAGCTGGGTTCCGACGATGTCGGCCAGGCCTATGTCACCGCCACCATCACGGTCTGGGACGAGGATGCGGGCATCGCGGCCGAGAAGCTGCGTCTGGTTGAGAAAGTCATTCAGGGTCGCGACTTCACCTGCATGCCCGAAGGGGTGAACGCGCTGGAAGCGTGGCTCGGCTCGTTGCCTGGGCACGCCTATGCCAACGTCCGGCAACCGCCGGTCTCGACGCTGAATCTCGCCCACATGATCCCGCTGTCGGCGGTCTGGGCCGGTCCGGCGCGCGACGAGCATTTCAAGGCGCCGCCGCTCTTCCTAGGCAAAACCGAAGGGAGCACACCATTTCGATTCAGCCTGCATGTCGGCGACGTCGGCCATACGCTGATCGTCGGCCCGACCGGCGCCGGCAAGTCGGTGCTGCTCTCGCTGATGGCGATGCAGTTCCGGCGCTATCAGGGCAGCCAGATCTTCGCATTCGACTTCGGCGGCTCGATCAGGACCGCGGCGCTCGCGATGGGCGGCGACTGGCATGATCTCGGCGGTAGCCTCTCAGCCGGATCGGAGGACAGCGTGTCGCTCCAGCCACTGGCGCGCATCGATGACGCGGCCGAGCGCGCCTGGGCCGCCGAATGGGTGGCGGCGATCCTCGCCAAGGAAGGCGTCACGATTGATCCGTCCGTCAAGGAGCATATCTGGTCGGCGCTGACCTCGCTTGCTTCGTCGCCCGTTCAGGAACGAACGATCACCGGGCTCGCGGTCCTTCTGCAATCGACCGCGTTGAAGCAGGCGTTGCAACCCTATTGCGTCGGCGGTTCCTTTGGCCGGTTGCTCGACGCCGAGGCCGAGCATTTGGGTTCCGCGTCCGTCCAGGCCTTCGAGACCGAGGGACTGATCGGCGCTGGGGCGGCGCCCGCCGTCCTCACCTACCTGTTCCACCGCATCGAAGGACGGCTCGACGGCCGCCCGACCTTGCTGATCATCGATGAGGGGTGGCTGGTCCTCGACGATCCGGCATTCGCGCAGCAGCTTCGAGAGTGGTTGAAGACGTTGCGTAAGAAGAACGCCTCCGTCGTCTTCGCCACGCAATCGCTCTCGGACATCGATGGCAGCAGCATCGCGCCGGCGATTGTCGAGAGCTGCCCGACACGGGTGTTCCTGCCGAACGAGCGGGCCATCGAGCCCCAGATCACCGCAATCTATCGTCGCTTCGGCTTGAACGACCGCCAGATCGAGATCGTCGCGCGGGCCACACCCAAGCGCGATTATTACTGCCAGTCACGACGTGGCAACCGCCTGTTCGAGCTGGGGCTCGGCCCGGTCGCGCTCGCCTTCTGCGCCGCATCCTCAAAAACCGATCACGCTGCCATTGAGCGTGTGCTCGCCGAACATGGCCGCGACGCCTTCACGCCCGCTTGGCTCGTCGACCACGAGTTGCTCTGGGCGGCCGACCTCATTTCCGACCTCACCAATCTGGAGACACCGTCATGATCAAGCTCCGCCATCTCGCGGCGGTGAGCACCGTCGCACTGACGCTTGCCATCGCTGTTCCACCGGCCTCCGCGCAGTGGATCGTCTACGACCCGACCAACTTCAGCCAGAACGTGCTCACCGCCGCGCGCGAGCTGCAACAGATCAATAATCAGATCCAGATGTTGACCAATCAGGCGACGTCGCTGGTCAACCAGGCGCGCAACCTTGCCAACCTGCCGATGTCGACACTGACCCAGCTTCAGTCGTCGATCGCCCAGACGCAATCGTTGCTCAGCCAGGCGCAGAACGTCGCCTTCAACGTCCAGCGGATTCAGGCAGCCTATTCGAGTACCTATGGCGCCGCACCGACGTCGGGATCGAACGCGTCGCTGTTCGCGCTGGCGCAGACGCGCTGGCAGAACTCCGTGGGGGCGTTCGAGGATAGCCTGAAGGTGCAGGCCGGCGTTGTCGGCAATATCGGCACCAACAATTCCGCCATGTCGTCGCTGGTGACGGCGAGCCAGTCGGCGACCGGTGCGCTACAAGCCGCCCAGGCTGGCAACCAGCTCCTGGCACTACAATCGCAGCAACTCTCCGACCTTGTGGCTGTACTCGCCGCCAAGGGGCGGGCGGATGCGTTGCAACAGGCGCGCGATGCCGCAACAGAATCGCAGGGCCAGCAGCAATACAAGATCTTCTCGACGCGCTCCGGCTATCAGCCCGGCAACGTCACCATGTTCCACGGCAATTGAGGCTTGGGACGATGGGGCGGTCCGACATCTTCCGTGCATTGGCGATCGTCGCCTTGATCAGTGTCTTCATCGCGACACTCGCGGCGATCAACCGGCGGCCCGCGCCGTCGGCCATACCGGACGCTCTACCCGCCTCCGCTCCCGATGATCTCTCGGTCGAGCTGCGCCGGTGCAGCGCGCTCGGCCAACAGGATGCCGAAGATCCGCATTGCCAGGCGGTCTGGGAGGAGAACCGCCGTCGCTTCTTCGGCAGGCCGGCGCGGACGTTGCCGCCAATAGCCGCGCCGGCCAACCCCGCTGCGACGAACTCGGTAGGGGGAGACGGGCGATGAACAATGTTGGCGTCATCGACACCTTCCTTGACACCTTCACGACCTACATCGATTCCGGTTTCGGCCTGATCAAGGGCGATGTCACCTATCTTTCCTCGACCCTGATTGTTATCGACATCACCTTGGCCGGCCTGTTTTGGGCCTGGGGCGCCGATGAGGATGTCATCCAGCGCCTGGTGAAGAAGACGCTCTATATCGGTTTCTTCGCTTTCATCATCACCAACTTCAACAACCTCTCCTCCATCGTCTTCAACAGCTTCGCTGGTCTCGGCCTGAAAGCCGGCGGCTCCTCGATCTCGACGGCTGATTTCTTGCGGCCCGGCCGGCTCGCCCAGGTAGGGCTCGATGCCGGCCAGCCGCTCCTCGATGCGGCGAACCAGATGGTCGGGCCCGTCGCCATCTTCACAAACGCCGTTCAGATCGCGGTGCTGATGGTGTCGTGGATTCTGGTGTTGATCGCCTTCTTCATTTTGGCGGTCCAGCTCTTCGTCACGTTGATCGAGTTCAAACTGACGACGCTCGCCGGCTTCATCCTTATTCCCTTCGCGCTCTTCAACAAGACGGCGTTCCTGGCCGAGAAAGTGCTCGGCAACATCGTCGCGTCCGGCATCAAGGTGATGGTGCTTGCCGTCATCGTAGGCATCGGCACGGGGCTCTTCTCGCAGTTTACGCAGACCTACGCCGGCGGCCAGCCGACCATCGAGCAGGCGCTGTCCGTGGTGCTCGCCGCACTCGCCATGCTTGGCCTCGGAATCTTCGGCCCTGGGATTGCAACTGGTCTCGTCTCGGGTGCTCCGCAACTCAGTGCGGGCGCCGCCGCCGGCACCGGCCTCGCGGTTGCTGGCGTCGCCATGGCCGGCGCCGCCGGCGCTGGAATGGCCGCAGGGGGCGGAGCCGCGGTTCTATCTGGTGGGGCCGCAGCGGCGCGAGGAGCATCCTTTGGCGCCGGTGCGGCGTCCTACGCCTACAGCCTTGGCTCGGCCGGACAATCGGGCGCGGCCGGCGTTGCTTCTGGGCTTGGCGGTGTCGGCCGCGCCGCTGGCGGGGCGGCGACAGCGCCGTTCAAACGTGCTGCCGCGCGCGCGGCCAGCAGCCTGAGGGAAAGCTATCAATCGGGCGCACAAGCTTCCGGCGGCGATGCGGGCGCTTCGACCACATCCGATACGAGTCCTGCTGGCAACGCCAATCCGTCGTCCCCGCCGGCCTGGGCGCAGCGCATGAAGCGCGGCGCTTCAACCGCCGCCGACGCCATCAAATCGGGCGACGCCCGTGGCGGCGGCCATTCCGTCAATCTGTCCGAAGGGGAGTAGCCTATGTTCCGCCGACCCACGGTGCGCTATGGGCGCACCCCGGAGCCCGAAACACCTTATCAAAAAGCCGCTCAAGCCTGGGATGAGCGCATCGGCTCGGCCCGTGTCCAGGCGAAGAATTGGCGGCTGATGGCGTTCGGTTCGCTCGCGCTGTCGATGGGGCTCGCCGGTGGTCTCCTCTGGCAATCGACGCACGGCACGGTGGTCCCGTGGGTGGTGCAGGTCGACAAGCTGGGTGAGGCGCAGGCAACCGCCCCCGCGACGGCCGACTACGCGCCCTCCGATCCGCAGGTCGCCTGGTATCTCGCCCACTTCATCGAAATGGTCCGCTCGCTACCGGCCGATCCTATCATCGTCAGGCAGAACTGGCTGCAAGCCTACGACTTCACGACGACGGCGGGAGCGGCGGCGCTGAACGACTATGCGCGCGCCAACGATCCGTTCGGCAAGCTCGGCAAGCAGCAGATCGCCCTCGACGTTTCCAGCGTCATCCGCGCCTCACCGGATTCGTTCCGCGTCGCCTGGGTCGAGCGGCGATATCAGGATGGCGCGCTCGCCGACACCACCCGCTGGACCGCCATTCTCACCGTCGCGATCCAGCAGCCCACCGATGCCGACCGGCTGCGCAAGAACCCGCTTGGCATCTACGTCAACGCCATCAATTGGTCGAAGGAGTTGGGACAATGACCCCGCCGATTTCTTTCGAAGCCGGCGGTCCGGCTTCACGCACTCTCGTAAACCAGCGGTTCCGCAAAAGCGGACATGCGTTTTTCCGTAAAGGAGGATTAGCGGTTCTACTGATGTCCGTCACCGCACTCGGCGGCTGCGCCCATAATTTCATTCCACCCGACATCAACTATGACAACGTCGAGCCGGCGACGCTTACCGTCGATCCGCCTGCACCGGTCAAAATCGTCGAGCTGCCGAAACCGCTGCCACTACCCGGCCAGTTGAAGCCGCTTCCGAGTGGAAAACCGTCGCCGGAGGTTGCCGATCCGCATGTCCGCGTCGACCAGGCCAATGCCGCCGCCCGCATCCAGCCGGTGCGTGCCGGCTTCATCAACGCCGTGCAGGTCTATCCCTTTTCCGGCGGCGCGCTCTATCAGGTCTATACAGCACCTGGCGAGATCACCGACGTCGCCCTGCAGGAAGGCGAACAGCTTGTCGGCTCCGGTCCTGTCGCTGCGGGCGACACCGTGCGCTGGATCATCGGCGATACCGAGAGCGGAGCAGGGGCGACGAAAAAGATCCACATCCTGGTCAAGCCAACCCGGGCGGATCTGGTAACGAACCTGATCATCAACACCGATCGCCGCACCTATCTTCTCGAGCTGCGCTCCACCGAGAAGACCTACATGGCCTCGGTCTCCTGGCAATATCCAGAAGATCAACTTATTGCGTTGCGTCGGCAGAACCAGGAAGCGCAAGCAGCGGCCCCGATCGCCGCCGGCGTCGATCTCGCCGCGATCAATTTCCGCTATGCGATCCAAGGCGACAATCCAGCCTGGCGGCCGTTGCGCGCCTTCGACGACGGATCGAAGGTCTATATCGAATTCCCGTCCGGCATCCGCCAAGGCGAGATGCCGCCGCTGTTCGTCATCGGTCCCGCCGGCGGCTCCGAACTAGTGAACTACCGCGTGAGCCGCAACTATTACATCGTCGATCGCCTGTTTGGGGCCGCTGAGCTGCGCCTTGGCGACAAGGACAGCGAGCGCCGCGTCCGTATCGTCCGCACCGATGGAAGGCCGCGGTCATGACCGAGGAGCCGAACCAGGAAAAGGACGAGGCGCCCACGCCCGTGGTGCCGCCGGACCTGCGGCTACGGGGCGAGAAGCCGCGCGTGACCCGCCTGTCGCGCCGGGTTCTGATCGTTCTGGCAGGGGCCTCCGCGCTCGCCATCGCAGGTGCGCTTGGCTACGCGCTCCAAACCCGGGACAGGGCCGGGGCGGGGCAGGAGCTGCTATCGACCCAGAACCGTCCTTCGGCCGACGGTCTTGCTGGCCTGCCGAAGGACTATACCGGCTTGCCGCGACAGGCGCCGCCATTAGGGCCGCCGCTGCCCGGCGATCTCGGTCGGCCGATCCTCAACGCCGGAGCGGCACCCAACACCGTGGTGCCGGCGACGACGCCCGATCCCGAAGTCCAGCGTCTGGCGCAGGAGAAGGAAGCTGCGCGTGTCAGCCGGCTGTTCGCCCAGACTGGCCAACAGTCCCAGGGCGTTGCACCTGTCGTGCAGCCCGTCGCGGCGGGAACGGATGTCGCCGCAAGTCCTACGCCGCCGGTCGATGCCGGGTCGGCGCAGAACATGCAGGATCGGAAAAGCGCGTTTCTAAATGTGGCGACGGACAAGCGAACGGTGAGTCCGGATCGGCTCCAGGCCAAAGCTTCGCCCTATGTGGTGCAAGCGGGCACCGTCATCCCAGCTGCCCTCATCACCGGTATTCGATCCGACCTTCCGGGTCAAATCACCGCCCAAGTGACGGAGGCGGTATACGATTCGCCGACCGGCCGATATTTGCTTATCCCGCAGGGCGCGAAGCTGATCGGCCAATACGACAGCTCGGTCGCGTTCGGGCAGTCGCGTCTATTGCTGGTCTGGACTCGTCTCATAATGCCGGACGGCGCATCGATCGTGCTTGAGCGCCAGCCGGGTGCCGATACCGGCGGCTATGCCGGACTTGAGGACGAAGTCGACAACCATTGGGGCATGCTGTTCAAGGCGGCCGTCCTCTCGACTCTGCTCAGCGTTGGTGCGGAGGCAGGCACGAGCCAGAACGAAAACAACCTTGTTCAGGCGATTCGCTCCGGCGCGTCCAACAGCATCAGCCAAACCGGCCAGCAGATAATCCAGCGCCAGCTCAACATCCAGCCGACACTGACTATCCGGCCGGGCTTTCCCGTTCGCGTCATCGTCACATATGACCTCGTAATGACGCCCTATAAGCAGGGAACAACGCCATGACCAAGTTGAAGCTTGGGCCGATTGCCGACGAAAAGCCTGTCAAACTGACTGTTGAATTGCCCGCTGCTGTCCATCGCGACCTGGTCGCTTATGCCGAGGTGCTCAGCCGTACGACCGGCCAAGCGACCTCCGACCCTGCCAAACTCATCGTGCCCATGATTGAGCACTTCATGGCAACTGATCGGGCATTCGTGAAGGCACGGCGGAGCAACGCTCAGCCCAGAACGGGAACGCCCGCGATATCTGGGTAACGTTCCCGAAGCATATCGAGAAAGGGGCGCAGTGAGGGATTGTAGTTAGCTTGGCGCCAATAAGCGCGAAAATTCAACCGCGCCGGACCTTCAGCGTCATGCACTTCGCGAAAGGTGACGCCCGAATAGATCGCTCCGGTTGCGCCTTCCAGTGCGAGCAAGACACCCCAACCCGCGCCGACGAGGGTGAGAAGTCGGTCCAGCGCCACGTCGTGTCGAAGAAGACGGCAAGGGTTTGAACATCCCACCTTGCTGACGAGGAGTTTTAGGAATTCCGGTCCCGGACCGCGTTCCGGTAACAATAACGTCTCGTGCTTCAGCTCGTCCCAGTGAACGGCTTCATGGCTGCTCAACGGATGTTCCTCGGAGAGAGCGACAACAACCCGTTCGCTCCAGACCGACAACGTCCTGTCGTGCCATCTTTGATCGCTCTCTGCCACGAAGGCCACGTCGATGGCGGAATTGGCGAGATCGGAGATCAAATGGTCGCTCGATCCGTCGACCAGATGCGTCTCCACGTCGGGGAAGCGACGCCGGTGGTCGAGGAGTGTGGCCCGAAGATTGCCGGCTGAGAGCGAAGCGTGGACGCCGATGGCAAGTCGACCGCTCTCGCCGCGCGAGCGAGTCTTGAGGCGAACGGTGATCGCTTCCGTTTCTTCAACGATACGCCGGGCAGATTCAAGGAATTCCTGGCCTTCTATGGTCGGCCGTGTGCCGCCATTGGTGCGCTCGAAAAGAGTAGCATCCAACTTATGTTCGAGATCCCGCAAGCGTCGACTAAGCGTTGACTGCCGAATGTCGAGCACCTCGGCCGCTTGTCTCAGACTTCGGTGCTGGGACGCGACGATCGCCCAGCGTAGATCTCGGAGTTCGATACTCATGAAGCGATCCACCACATCGCTATCGGATCCTTCTCAACGGGTAAGCGCCGGCTCAGTCACATCTCTCTCGTACCGATCCCCTAGACAACGATGGCTCCCTAAATAGCGCAATCTAGAACCGTTGACAAGTAACGGTGGTTACATATAAAAAGAACAAATGACACTTAGCACATGGCTTCTCCTCACGTACAAGGTCCCGCCCGAACCAGCGGCAAAACGCATAGCTCTCTGGCGCAAGCTGAAGGGCATGGGTGCGGTGTACCTCCAAAATGGCGTCTGCCTGCTCCCAAAGACAGATGATCATCTGCGCCGTCTGAAGGTGGTTGAGAATGACGTCGCCGAGATTGGCGGTGAGGCGGTGCTGCTTGAAACCGTCGGACTGGATCGCAACCAGGAACAGAAGGTCATCGACAGGTTTACGGCCGATCGGGACGAGGCCTATCGCGAGTTCATCGGAAAATGTGCCGACTTCGAAGCCGAGATCGACAAGGAAACCGCTGCTGAGCATTTTACTTACGCAGAACTGGAAGAAAACGATGAAGACCTTGAGAAGCTGAAGGGCTGGCTCGCGAAAATACGCAAGCTCGATTTCTATAGCGCGCCACTTTCATCCGAGGCGGATGTCCGGTTGGCTCATTGCGCCACCCTCCTCGAAACCTACGCCGGTCGCGTTTTCGAGATTCAGGAGGAAAACCGCGCACAAGACCCCGTTGCAAGGCCGCGCGCAGAGAAGAAGAAAGACAAGTCATGACGGCCGAACCTACTGCCTTGCGACGCGTCGTTTTCATCGTCGCATCGCTCAATCTCGTCTATTTCGGGATCGAGTTCGCCGTGGCGCTCGCCATCGGCTCGGTATCCCTGCTCGCCGACAGCGCGGACTTCTTCGAAGATGCCTCGGTCAACTTCCTGATCGTCGCGGCGCTGGGATGGACGCCCACATCGCGCGCCAAGGTGGGAATGTTGCTCTCAGCCATACTGCTGATGCCGGCGGCGGCCTTCCTATGGACGCTCTGGCAGAAGTTCAACGTGCCGGTTCCGCCCCAGGCGATCCCGCTCACCATCACGGGCCTCGGCGCGCTCGCGATCAACCTAACGTGCGCCTTTCTGCTGGCGCGCTATCGTCATCACAGCGGCAGCTTGACCAAGGCCGCCTTCCTGTCTGCGCGCAATGATGCTCTCGCCAATGTGACGATCATCATCGCCGGCGTCGTCACCCTCTACCGTCCTTCGGTCTGGCCCGACGTCATCGTCGGCTTTGGGATCGCGTTCATGAACCTTGATGCGGCGCGCGCCGTCTGGACCGCCGCACGCGAGGAGCATCGCCTCGCCAAGGCCGAGAGTTGAGGGGGCGCCGCCATGATCCGCATCATGACCTACAATACCTTGTTCGGCGGCTTTGACGGCAACGATGGGCGTCGCTTTGATCTCCAGGTGGAGCTCATACGCGCCGCCAACCCCGATATCCTTCTCGTCCAGGAATGGAAGGGCTTCCTCGCGGATGGCGCGTGCCGACTGTTCGAAGCGGAGCGCCGCCTTGAGCGCCGCGCCCTCCTGGCCCCGGCCCCCGTCACGGGACAGAATACGGCGGTTCTGGTTAAGCAAGGGATCGAAGTGATCCGCTTCGAGACCGACACGGACCATTTCCACCATGCAGCCGCCATCGCCGAACTGCGCGTGCCGGGCTTTGACCGGCCCCTGACAGCGATCAGCGTGCATCTTTGTCCCAACGGACCGCATGTGCGCTTGCGCGAGGCTAGTTATCTCATCAATCACGCCATTGACGACGCCTATGTCATAGTCGGCGGCGACTTCAACAATGTTTCGCCCCACTCCGCCGAACCGGCGCTTGGCGAACTACCGGCCCGGTTTCGCGCCCGCTATGCCGACGAGACGGGCAAGGCGGACCGGCGGACGCTGGCGGCTCTCGAAGCGGCCGGCTTCATCGACATCGCCTTCCGGCTCGGCGTTCACGAGACACCCACCGTTCCGGGCGCGGCCTTCAAGGGTAGCGAGTTTGTGCCCTTCCGCTGCGATTACCTCATGTCTACAGCCGCTCTGGCCGAGAGGGTTCGGCACTATGAGGTGGTCGATGACCCGCGGGCCGACGAAGCCTCGGACCATTACCCGATCCTTTGTGATGTCGAGTAGATTGCGCCAAGTCGGCGCCGGCATGGCGTCATGGATTGCCGCGGTTGTCCTCTTTGGCAATGAGGTCTGCGTCATTGGTCACCTGCTGACAGGGGTTGCCTGGCAGACGGCAGCCATAGCGGCGCTCTATTCCGTTCCTGCCTACGTGCTGGTCTGCGTCCTCGCCGGGTGACGAGCCCCCACCGGGTTCTCGCCCGGGTGATCTCAGGATGCGGTCGCGGCGGCGGGCTCCTGCCGCAGCGCTTCGCCAAAAATCCGCTCATAGAGATCGCCCCCGTAGCTGGTCGGCAGTGGTGCGCCCTCGACCAGCTTGAAATTCCGCTCCCCGGTCGCATTGCGCTCGGCCCGCAGGAAGAGGATCCGCGGGTCCTGTCGTCTTGCGAAGCTTGCGGCCAACTCGAACATATGGGTGACGAAAAACACCCTGACGTCATCCTCGATCAGCGCCCGAACGATCTCGCTGGCGATCTCAGACCCCTCGCGCTCGTTGGTCGAGGCGAAGGATTCATTGAAGAGAACGAGGGCGTTCGGTCGGATGAGGTTGACCAGACCGGACATGCGGGCCAATTCCTCGTCGAACTTGCCGCTACGCATGCTGTTGTCCTCCTCTCGCTTGTAGTGAGTGAAGACGCCACTGACGATCTCGGCCGAGAAGGCGGAGGCGGGCACGAACATGCCGGCCTGCATCATGAGTTGGGCAAGACCGACGCTTCGCAGGAAAGTGGATTTGCCGCCTTGATTGGCACCGGTGATCACGGTGAGCTGTCGCCCGTCGCCGGCGACATCATTGCCGACGATGCGGCGTTTCATGCCGAGCGCGAGGCAAACGTCAAAGAGTTCCGTGCATCTGAAATCGCGATGGCCCGCGTCGGCCGGGACCGGCAAGCTCGCCGGCGCTTTGTATCCAGCAAGCGTTTCGTTGAGATTGAGGCATCCCATGTAGAAGGCCAACTCGGTACGAAGCATGTGGAAGAAGCTCAGCATATGCTCCACGGCCTCCCCCACGGCCGTTGCCGCCAGCGCGAGGCCCTGATTCCTGAGTTCGGAAAACGCGCGCGCTCCGGCCTCGTCGCGGGGATCGAGCCGCAACACGTGGCCTTCGGGTTGGGGTTCGAAAAGACGGGACCACCAGCTTTTGGGCGCCGCCAATGTTCGAAGGATGTAGTTCCTGCCCTTGTTGCCTGTTCCCAGCTCCGCGCTCATCAGGATGCCGTTGCGGAATCTCAAATGATTGATGTGTCCTGTCAACCGGGCCAGGTATTCGTCGTCCAATTCGCGCTGCAATGTGGCAAATAGCGTCGTGAATCCGTCCGAACGAAAGGTCGAAGCATTTTGTTTGGCCAGGCCCCGCAAGCGCCTCAGCACGTCCACCAGCATCTCCAGAATCTGAATTGAACGCCACACAACGGCGTCGGGGGAATCCCGGAACAGCCCGAGATGATGGATCTTCGTTTCGCGCTCCAGCGCCTCGACGGCGATCGCGTAGATGGACTTGGCGGCAACAGGCTCCCGTAGGCAGTCGCTCAGGACGGCCTGGCGATAGAGGACTTCATCGACCGACACCGGCGCTGCCGAGAGAAGTACCTTGTGGGCGATATCGAACAGGAACTTGTCGCTCCCGGCCATCGCCGAGAACAAGGTCGGCAGTTCAAGATCCTGGACTAATGTCGCTTCCTGCGTGCAGAGCATCGCGTCGGCATCGAAATCGCGCGACCTGTAGAGAAGGAACGCTTTCATCAGGCAAGACGCTCCTTCAAGTCGGCATAGGTCAGTTGATGCTTCTCGGCGATTGCGATCGCATAGGCGCGTCCGTCCGCGGGCTTGCGGACGATTTTGTAGGTGCGCAAGGCAGGATCGTCCGGCACGACGGTGCTCGCGACACTGACTGTCTGCTCGCCCAACATCGCCAATTCGTCGATGAAGGTGACGCAGACGCCCAGAGCGTCGAGGTCGATCACCTTCTCGAGTACTTTGCGGCCGAGAATGATCGCGTCTTGCAGGGCGGTCGAGGTGAAGATCTCGTTCATGATGATGATGCTCCGCGACGTCGCCGCTTGCAGGATGTCGTGAATGCGCACGAGATCGTCCTGCAGCTTGCCGCGCAGATCGTGGATGTTCTCCTCGCGCTCGAAATGCGTGAAGATGCGATCCGGCAGGAAGAGTCGCGCCGAGGTGCCCGGCACCGGGCAGCCGAGGCTCGCTAGATAATGCAACTGGCCGAACATTCTTGCGAATGTGGTCTTTCCTCCCTGATTTGGCCCCGAGACGATGAAGATCCGTTCGGGACCGTCGAGATGGAAGTCGTTTCGCACGACGGGCTGCTTCTCCTTCAGCAGCTTGGCGGCCAGCGCGAGGTCGAACGTGCCCTCGCACGACACCGCTTTGCTTGTCGCGGAGACCTCCGGAAAACAGAATGGCAGGTCGGCCTCGGCCATGCGCGCCACCAGATCGATGGCCGCGAGATAGAACTGGACCTCCCGGTCGAACGCCAACACCCGCTTGTCCGTGAAATCCGCGTTCCGTTCCGCATAGGAGACAAGTTCGGCGAACACTTCAGGGTAAAGCAGCGCCACGCGGTCGAGCACGCCAGCCTCGATGTGGTTCATCTCGGCATAGTCGGGGAATTTGAACTCCATGGCCGCGACATCGCCAACCCGGAACCGCCGGAATGTCTCCTCGACATCCGCGGTGTAGTCGGCCTCTGGCCCACGATCTCGAACCCTTATGGTTCCGTCATGGATCAGCAGGTCATAACGGACACTCGCAAGGCCCTCCTTCAGGTGCTGCGTCTCGCCAACGAGCGCCTGAAATGCCTCCGATGTGGTCAGTGTCTGCAAATAAGCCAGAAAACCGCCGATGCCGCTAGAAGCGGGATTGGCCGCCTTGAGGCCGTCGCAAAGGGCTTGTGACGCCCGAAAATAAATCTCGACGACATCCGCGAACCAACGAGCCTTCTGATAGGGATAGTGCAACTTCCCGGTAGAGGTCGACGCTTCGCGCATCCTGTTCATCTCGGCCGCGAACGCCCGGATCGGCGCGCCGATCCCTTCCTGCCGCACATCAAGCATCACGGCCTGACGGTAGGCAATGACCTCCGGATCATGCAGCGGCGTCTGGAAAAACGGCTTGAGTTCGTAGGCGTCACGTCCGGCTGTTAGCGTCGCCACGATCTGGTCGAAGTTCAGATCGCGGAAGCAGCCGGGCTGTTCCTCGCTGTAGCGAATGGCAGCCTCGGACGAACCGGGGTGAAGAATGCTAAAAAAGCCCATCACGCCGACTCTCCCGCTCGGCATGATGCCCTCGACACAACACAAAAGCAGCCAAGGGAACAGGGGAATCGGATGGGCAGACTTCGCAAGACACACTCCTTCACGCCATGAATGGCCTGTTGTGAAGGAGTCATCAGCCCCAAGGGCGGTTAAAAGGCGAACCCCATCGCCTGTTCACAAAGTAAGGTGGAATGCCTTCCTTTTCAATGAAAGAACCCGCAAATCTCCTCGGCCAAAATTGACATAGATCCTTGCTATCGCTTATGAATATCAGAAGGCAATGGATTCTGCCTGGCTTTCTGGCCGAACCGCTTCCACCGTGAAGCTGATGACTCCTACTCGTGCGCCTTGAGCGATGGAGTAGAGTCATGCGCTTTTATCAAGTCACCGATTGCATCCGCCGTTTGGCGCGTATCGCTTACGAATCAGGCTCGATCGCCAACATCCCAGCATCGCACCGCGTCTGGACGCCCCTTTTTATCTGGTGGCCCGTCTGGCCGAGCGACGAACAGCATTTTTTCTGGTTGGAGTTAGTTTGGCGTCGCCGTCATCCGATGACACAGCAATGGGAATACCGGTCGTTCCGCACCGCAGCTGAGAAGCAGCGCGAAGCGGACGATTCGGCTGGCTGGCCACCCCTGATCCATTAAGCGACAGCCTTGCACCGAATTTCCCTATTCCACTGACGAACATACGACTGGACAAGGACCCGGCCTGATGCGTGATCCGAAATCATTTCATGATGCCCTAAAAGAAGCCAAGAAGTGGGGCGACTTCTATTCGATCATTTCGATCGTCCTTGTGATCGGATTGATGAGCTTGACGGCCTATCTCGGCGAAGCACAAGGCGTTGATGTAAAAACGTTGGTCGGAATGTATCTGACGATGATCGGAGTCATTATCGTCGTCTGCATCTGGCAGGCTGCCGCGTTTGCCGCAGCGTCTATCCGGTCGTCTCTGGCTGTGCAGAGGAACCGCGATCTGCCCTGATCAGTGATCGAAAGGTCGAGCGTGAGATTTTGACAGGGCCAATTCTTGATTGTGCGAGTGGAATCCAAGCTCCGGCTCCATCGCTTCAAAGGTGCGGTCCATTGCGTATTCAGGAATGAATGGAAGAGA
Organism: Rhizobiales bacterium 24-66-13; assembly: GCA_002257205.1. Taxonomy (GTDB): domain Bacteria; phylum Pseudomonadota; class Alphaproteobacteria; order Rhizobiales; family Xanthobacteraceae; genus NCEH01. Next base: position 25,080 of record NCHM01000004.1, read on the forward strand.
GAAATGTCCGTACCTGATCGACAATTGCCCTTCCGCCTCGGCTTCGTCCGCTTTCTTGATTGCGGCCAAATAGAGCGCTGAAGCAAGCCCCGTGCGGTCCGACCCCGCCTGACAGTGGATCAGAATCGGCTTTTCAGCCGTTTCCATCAGATGGATGAGTGCTCGAACCTCCGGGAGAGAGAGTTCCCGTCGTGCGGACATCCGGAAATCCAAATGGGTGACGTTTAGCCGGTGTGCCTCGCTGATTTCCGCATCGTACCAGGCGTTCCCCATGTTGGCGCCTCGCAGATTGATGATGGTCCGGATGCCATGGGCGGCGACATATTCGGAAATCAGCTTTGGCGTCGGTTGCGCTGAGCGATAGACCTCGTGTGGAACCACCGTAGCGAAGTTTCCTGTAAGCTGAATTGCTCCGAGATAGGCTGCACCGAGGGCAACACAAGTCAGGACGCCAATTGCAACTCTGCGGGTAGTCGCCTTCAACACTCGTGGGTATGGCATTCGAAAGGCTCTAGGCTCAGAGGGCGTTTAATGAGATGCCCAGCGCAGAGCGGAGGAGATCGCATCGGCATCAAATGGACTTGGATCGAGCAGGTGCGTTTCGCGCTGGAACGTTCTCCGCTTCAGGACGTGTTAGCGCCGGGCGCGCCGGATCGTGCTCTCGATAAGAATGAGCGCAAGACCGCAGAAAAAGACCACGCCGTTCCATCGAACGAGATCGAGGATGTTGAGCGACAGAAACCAGACGGCCCCGATCCACAACAGAATCGCGACCGCGAAGTTTCCATCGTCAACGAAGAGGCCGAATAGTTCGCTTAGGATTGTTTTCACCCAGGTCATGTGCAGCTCCTATCGGCTCACGAGCGATGTCCGCGCCCTCGCGCGGTTTTTGGAAGCGGCGACGCTGAGAATTGCGATCGTTAGAAAACCCAGCGTCAGGCCGAGGATGGACCAATCCTCGCCCGGCCATTCCAAACCGATACCTTCGCCGACCCAGAAGGCTCCGAAGGCCGACAACAGCACGCCCACGGTGAACTTCAACGTATTCTCAGGAATCTTCGATAGCGGCCGATGCACGATCGCTCCGAGCGCAACGACAATGGCTAGGGCAGCCAGCGCTCCCGCGCTTGCCGGGACAAGAAGCCCGGCGCCGCCGGCAGCCACCGCGATGACGATAAAGACAACCTCCAGACCTTCCAGCATGGTGATCTTGAACGCGGTCGCGATCGCCACGCTGTCCCAGCCAGCCCCAGATCCTCCTATCCGCCGCAGCAGTTCCGTCTCCTTGGCATAGGCTTGATCCTCATCATGTAGAGGAATCACTCCGGCTGAGCGCAGGATGGCTTTCCGCAGCCAGCGCATACCGAACAGCAAGAGAAGCCCGCCGACGAAGAGCTGAACGTCTTCGAGTGGAATGCGCGTGAGCGCTGGTCCAAGCACCAGAACGATGACGAGCAGCACAGCGAGCGCCGCCCCGGTTCCGGTAAGGGCGCCGCGCCAGCCGCGGACGGTGCCCACCGCCAGAACCACCGTCAATGCCTCTACGAACTCCACCAGCGATGCCAGAAACGCAGCCGCCACGGTCGGCCACGCATGCCCCCAATCGATGATCATTTGCCTCTCCAACCGACACCTTGCCTAGGTAGCATACACTACGTTATACCGAAGGCAATGTAGTGATTATGACAAATATCCGGTCGGTGTTACGGCCTCCGGCACGGGTGGTCGGGTCGCAGGTTTGATTTTCAAGGAAGAGCATGATCGACTGGATTGCCGTTGCGCTCGGTGTGATCGAGGGAATTACCGAGTTTCTTCCTATTTCGAGTACAGGCCACCTGTTGATCGCCGAGCACTGGTTGGGCGCGCGATCGGATGCCTTCAATATCGCTATTCAGGCCGGCGCAATGCTTGCAGTGATGCTTATTTACCGGGCGCGTCTCGCCACTATAGCGATCGGCTGGAAAGACAGGGCCAATCATGCGTATGCGGCCAAGCTCCTCGTTTCCTTTGCTGTCACCGCGCTGTTGGGTTTTGCGGTGAAGCGGTTCGGAATCGCATTGCCACAAACTTTGGCGCCCGTTGCCTGGGCCTTGGTCATCGGCGGCATCTGGATGATCACCGTGGAGCAGATCGTCAGGCGGAAACCGGACCAATCCGAGGTGACGTGGCCCGTCGCCATCGTCGTTGGCGTCGCGCAGATCGTCGCCGGCATCTTTCCGGGCATCTCTCGGTCCGGAGCCACGATCTTCGCGGCCATGCTTTTTGGAACGACGGATCGCTCCAGGGCAACTGAATTTTCGTTTCTCGTCGGTATTCCAACCATGTTCGCCGCGACAGCCTTCGAGCTGCTCTCGGCCGTGAAGCAAGGCGGCCTCAACGAGGATTGGAACGCCTTGCTGATCGGCTTCATCGTTTCGGCGGTGACGGCGTTTGCTGCCGTCAAATGGCTTCTCGCCTACATCCAGTCCCATCGCTTTACAGCTTTCTCGATCTACAGGGTGGTGCTGGGCGCAGCCCTTCTGACGATCAGCTAGGGGCTTTCCCAACGGACGACCGCCGATTGCGGAACAGTGCTATCTTGACCTGGTCGAGCAGGATCGCACCCAGCAGGACTACGACAAGCATTCCGATCAGCAACGCTACCGGGACGGCGGCCATAAGCAGCCCAAAGGTCCCCAGGATGGTGGCGATGACGACGTTGCCGATGGTCGCCGCGGCGACATACCGGCTCGGCGCGAAGGACCAAAACCGGTCTGGTGTGCGGGCGAGATAGATCGTCGCCTGCGCGGAATACATGAGATAGACGAACATCAGCGTCTGGATCTGCGCGACGGGGAGTTTCAGCGGGGCCATCGCCACCCAGAGGATACCGAAAGCCAGGATAAGCCAGCCGATGGCGAGAGCGCCGCCGAGCCTCGCGATTTCGCCGACGTTCCATTTCTCCGGCATAGAAGATACCCATGCACGGTCGGTCGCGAGGGTAATGGTCACGACGTCGTTCAGGACGATGATGATCGCGATAAGAACGAGCGGGGTAAGGAAGAAGCCGGTCAAGATATAGCCGATGGTCAATAACGCGGCGAGTTCGACGGTTCTGGCAACTTTCGTGATCGTCCAAGTTAGCATGCGGCGATACACGCGGCGGCCGCCCGATATGATGGAGACAATGCCTTCGAGCCCAGGCCGCGTGAGGACGATCTGCGCCGCCGCCTTGGCGACGTCCGAGGCCGCCTGCACCGCGATCCCGACTTCTGCTTGTTTCAGCGCGGGGGCGTCGTTGACGCCATCCCCGGTCATGCCGACGATCCGGCCCGACTGCTGCAGGGCCTTCACGAGCTGGAATTTTTCTTCAGGATAGACATTGGCGAACCCGTCGAATTGCAGCGCCTTCTCCAGGCCACGATCTGCGTCGCCGAAACGGTCGCCGAGCCCAACTTTGGCGCCGACAGCCCTGGCGGTTGCGGAGGTGTCGCCCGTCACCATTACGACCTTGATGCCGAGGTCCTTGATTGCCTTTACGAGCGCGCCGGCATCGCCCCGCACGGTATCGGCGAGAGCCACCAGGCCCCGTATATGCAGGTGGCCGTCGACGCCGGTCGCGACCGCAAGAACGCGCGCCCCCGACGCCGCCAACTCTTCGACACGGGACTGGAATTCCGTTTGCGGCTCGGCAAGCGACGCGACAACCTGTGGGGACCCCAGGATCACCCGGACCGGCGCCTCGTCGCCATTGGCCCGCAGCAAGGCTTCCGAGCGCTTGGCCGCCGGGTCGAAGGCGGTGAAGCTCTTCCGCGCCAGAAGGGGGATCGACCGTTGGCGGGCGGCGCCCAATATGGCGAGGTCGACCGGGCCTTGCGTCGCCCCGTCGCAAGCGGTGGCCGCCCAGGCAAGAATGTCGGTCTCGCTTTCGCCGGGCAAGGCGATGATCGCCGCGACCGCATGCCGATTCTCGGTCAGAGTGCCGGTCTTGTCGATGCACAGCACGTCCATCGTCGCCGCTTCCTGAACCGCTGGAAGCCCCGTGACGAGCACTCCTTCGTCCGCCAGCTTCCTGGCTTCGACGGCATTGGCGACCGTGAAGGCCGCCGGCATCGTCACCGGCACCGTTGCCGTCACGAGCACGAGGAAGAATGGGACGAGCGGCAGGAGATCCTCGCCATGCCACAGGGCGAATACGGCCAGCACCACCGCCAGCACGGCATCGACCGTCACGAGATGGCGGACCACGGCGAACAGGAGCTGCTCAAGGTGACCGGCCGGGTTGGCGGTTCTCACCAGTTCGGCGGTGCGCCCGAAATAGCTTTGCCGCCCCGTCGCCGTGACCGTTCCGGTCGCCTGACCGTGCTGAACCGTCGAACCCGAATAGATCGTTTCGCCGACGCCGCGCGATGCCGGGACCGACTCCCCGGTCAGTGCGGCCTGATCGACGTCTACGATCCCTTCGTCCATCGTGCAGTCGGCCGGCACCAGATCGCCCGTCGTCACGCTGATCCGGTCGCCTGGGGCCAGTTCCCGTGCGGGAATAATCCGCCAGCTTCCGTCCCGGAATACCCGTGCGCTCACTCGCAGGCGGCTGCGCAGAAGGTCGAGCGCCGACTGCGCCCGACGCTCCTGCACACCGCCGAGGATGGCGCTGAAGGTGAGCCAGCCGGCGATGATCGCGGGCTCGACCGTTTTGCCGAGAACGATTTCGAGGATGAGGGCCGCTTCTAGCATCCACGGGATCGGCCCCCACAGGCGCTTCAGGATCGACCGCAGGCCGCTCGATGGCCGTTCGCGGATTTCGTTGTAGCCATATCGGGCGAGTTGCGCCTTGGCCTCGGTTTCCGTCAGTCCTTGGGGGTGGCTCATCGTGCGTCGTCCGTAGAGCGTCCGCGTTCTTCGGCCCCGATCTCGCCGCGAAGCCGGTTCAGCGATTCCAGGCTCTGCATCGCGGACTCGGGCCGTTTGACAGCAATTCCGACCAGCAGGGCCTCGAGCGCCCCGAGCGTCGCCGTGTGCATGCTTAGCATGTCGGCGCGCCCGCGCTCGACCGGCAGGACAATGTCGACCCGAGGCCGGAGCGAGCCGCCGAGGCTGTCCGTCACCACGATCTTCGCGATACCTAGGCGATCCCCCTCGTCCAAGAGGACGTCCAATTCCCGATAGATCTGGGAATAGGCCATGGCGATGAGCACGTCGCCGGAGCGGAGCCTGTGAAGGTCGTCGGCAAACAGCCGGCCAGTCTGCGTCATCGTCATGGCGTCGAGGCCGAGCCGTTCCAACTGCATGGCGAAGTAAAGAGCGAGCGCGCCGGAGGGGCCGATACCGAAAATCACCACCCGTCTGGCTCCGGCGATCAGCGAAACCGCCTCCTCGAACAGGCCAACCGAAAGATCGCGCCGGATGTTCCCGAGCGCGTCGAGATGGGTGTCGATCACGAGATTGAACGATGCGCCGAGATCGTTGCGGGCCTCCCGCAAGGTCTCGGCGAGGCGGCTGCTCAACGACGCATTTTGCTTCAACTCCTCGGCAATCGAGCGCCTCAGCTCGTCCATGCCTTTGAAGCCGAGTGCCTTTGTCGCCCGCACGACCGTCGCATCGCTCGTCGCCGCCTTGGTGGCCAGAGCGGCCGCCGACGCGAAGAGGACCTCTTCGCGGTTCTCCTGAAAGACGCGCGCCACCCGCTGCTCGGCCGCGCTCATCCGGCCAAGATGAGCCGCCACCCTTTCATCGAAGTTCATAAACATCATTGTCGTAACCAAGCCGAGTTGTGTTTACGACATGAATATTCGATAATTGCAGCAAATACGACCCCTATTAGGGAATTTCGTCCACAATGGCCGCCATCCGGGAGGTAGTGGGATCAGCGGGAATCGAGCCCCCTGGCCCATTTCCCCCTTCGGCCCCATAAGGCTTGAAGCCGGTGGCGGCGAGCCGTCTCCGCTTCAGACCGCATTCCGGTCACAGCGTCCGCCTCGTCCGTAATATCGAAGCCCAGCAACGCCTCGAACAAATCTTCCAGCGTCACGATCCCGACGGCCTCACCGTCCGCGACAACCGCTCCGATCGATTCCTGTGCATGGAGCAAAAGGTCGATGGCGCGCCCGATGCTCGACTCTTCCGGGATCTGCGGAAGCGCATGGCTGAAGGTCGAAAGAACGTGCCCGGCGTCGGCTCCTTGCAGCAAGGCCCGCAAGGCGGACCGCTGGTTCACATAGGTGGGGATATGTCGTTTGCTCTCCTGCCAGAGCGGGATTCGTGCAAAGGCCGCGACGTCCTTGCGGTCCAAAAGGGTCGATGCTGGCGCGTTCGCCGCCGCCGAGACGACCAGTTCAATCGGCGTGCGGATTTCCGAGAGCGTGACACGATGAGCGAACAGGATGTGCGCCAGGACCTCCGATTCCGCAGCGGTGAGCGTTCCCTGCGCCGGGGCATTGGAGATGAGCCGTGCCAACCCCACGCGCGTCAGCCCGGCGTCGTCCTTGCCCGTCATCCAGCGCGTGACGATCCGCGTCACGATCAGGCAAGGCGCCAGCACCTTCAGGGCCACGGAAAGAACCCGTCCGGCGGGCGCCGCCAGTTCCATGGCGTGGGTCGCCGCGAAGGTCTTCGGCCCGACCTCAGCCAAGATTAGCATGAGAAATGTCAGGACAGCCGAGGCGACGCCGACGGCCGACGACCCCCAAATCCGGGCCGCCTCGGCGCCGACGAATCCGGCGCCGATCGTGCCCGCGATCGTGTTGACAATCAGGATCGCGCTGATCGCGTCGCCCAGCCGCTTTTGCTTGATAGCGATCAACTCGGCGATGCCGCGCTCGTTCAGGCGTTCGACAAGCGCGATGGTCCTGGTGCTATAGAGCACAGTTTCGACTATCGAACACGCGCCGCACAGTAGAATCGAGAAAAGTGCCCAGAAGACCACCGTCATGTCAGGCGACCTGATCCCCGGTGGCGCTGAAGGGCGAGGAGAAGATCGCGCTCGCCCCTAGACGCCGCTCGATCCACAGAAGCCGGTTGTATTTGGCAATACGTTCGCTGCGGCTCAGCGAGCCGGTCTTGATCTGTCCCGTGCCGAGCGCGACCGCGAAATCGGCGATGAACGGATCTTCCGTCTCGCCTGAGCGGTGCGAGACTACCGACCGCCAGCCGGCCGAGCGCGTCAGTTCGATCGCCGCGACCGTCTCCGTCACCGTGCCGATCTGGTTCAGCTTGATCAGGACGGCGTTCGTCGCCTTGCGGGCAATGCCCTCGGCGATGAATTTCGGGTTGGTCACGTAATTGTCGTCGCCGACGATCTGGATCTGGCTGCCGAGCGAGGCGGTCTGCGCTACATAACCGTCCCAGTCCGCTTCATCGAACCCGTCCTCGATCGAGACGATCGGATAGGCTTTCACCCAGCGGGCATAGAGGTCGAGCAGGGCGGCGCGGTCCAACCGCTCGCCGTCCACCAGATGATAGCTCCCGTCCGAATAGAAGGACGAGGCCGCGGGATCGAGGGCGATCGCCACGTCCTTGCCCGGCACGAAGCCGGCCTGCTCGATGGCCTCGACGATGAGCTTGCAGGCTTCCTCGTCGCTTTCGAGATCGGGTGCGAAGCCACCCTCGTCGCCAACGGCTGTGGGCAATCCGCGCTTCTCAAGTTGCTTCTTCAGGGCCTTGAATGTTTCCGCGCCATATCGCAGCGCCTCCGCGAAGGTTGGCGCGCCGTGCGGGACGATCATGAACTCCTGGAACGCCAGCCGGTTGCCGGCGTGCTTACCGCCGTTGATGACATTCATCATGGGCACGGGAAGGCGGCGCGCGGTGGGGCCGCCGAGATAGGCGTAGAGCGGCACTCCCAGCGAGGCGGCTGCGGCTCGGGCCACGGCCATCGATACACCGAGAATCGCATTGGCTCCGAGTTTCGCCTTGGTCGGCGTCCCGTCCGCCTCAATCAGTAGCGTGTCGATGGCGACCTGCCGGGTCGCGTCCTCGCCCAACACACTTTTAGATAGGACCGTACGGACATTTTCGACGGCCTTACGGACACCAAGCCCGCCGAACCGGGCCGGGTCTCCATCATGCAACTCGACGGCCTCATGTTGCCCGGTGGACGCACCGGAAGGGACGCAGGCGACGCCGACGCTGCCATTCTCCAGGATGACCTCGACCTGGACCGTCGGGTTGCCCCGAGAATCCAGGATTTCGAGGGCATCGACGAATTTGATTTGATTGCCGGACATGAGCATTCTCCAGTTGATGAACACATACGCTACCGGCCGTTCGAGGCAGACGGAGCGAGCGATCGTCATGGAGTGCCTGAGGTCATCTCCGGGCAAAGCTCTACCGTTACGCCTAACGGTAGGAGTCATCAGCCGGCCGGCGCGCAAAGGGGGACCCCATCCCCTCGCTCGGACTTTGCGCGAGCGGGCATCAAAGGTCAATGAGGGCATTGACCGACTTCTCGCAAATAACTACAAACAAAGCGCTATCGTCGATTGCGCGATAGTGGGGAATGGAGTCTCCCGAAACCGCCATCCGGCTGATGACCCCTGCCAATCGCCCCCCTGTGGGGCAACAAGGGCGTGGTACGTCCGGTGGCGGGAGGCGTTGTGAGTTTCGATAATCATCCAGATCCAGATGGCGGTTTGCTGCTTCTCACTCGTCACGGGGAGAGCGAGGGCAATGCGCGCAATATTTTTACCGGCCTCCTCGATCTGCCTCTGACCGACCGCGGTCGGCAGGAGGCGCTCAATACCGCCTGCCTTCTTCAGCGGTCGGCAATCAATCCCGATATCGTCTTCTCTTCGGCCCTGCGCCGGGCATTGGGTACGGCGGAGATAATCATCGCCGCCCTCGCGCTTGATGTTCCGTTGATCGATACACCAGCTCTCAACGAACGCGACTATGGCGTACTGACCGGGCATCGCAAGGACCTGCCCGTGCCCGGCATCGATCCGGATCAGGTCTGGCGCTGGCGCCGGTCCTTCAACGGTCGTCCGACGAATGGAGAGAGCCTTGAAGACACGGAGTCTCGGGTCGGCGCCTATTACGATCGCGCGATTGCTCCGCAACTGACCGGTGGCCGCGCCGTGCTCGTTGTTGCTCACGGGAACAGCCTGCGTGCTCTTCTGACAAAGCTCAGGCATTTGACGCCCTTGCAGATTGAAGACCTGGAAATCGGCACCGGAGAGATCATCGCCTTCGCGACATCCCGCGGCGCTATCACCTCCAGGCTTGCCCATATCGATCCGACCGAACGATCAAGGATATTCACGCTATGACCCACCTCATTTTGACCCGCCACGGCCATGTCGAGGGAATCTCTCCTCCACGGTTCCGCGGGCGCCACGATCTCCCGCTTACCCCGACTGGACGGGAGCAGGCGCGACGGCTCGGGACGTTTCTCGCATCCCGCCCGAAGATCGACGCGATCTACACAAGTCCGCTGTCGCGCTGCATTGATACGGGCGTTGCGATCGCGACCGCGACGAGCGTGAAGGCGACGGCCATCCCGGAACTCGCGGATATCGACTACGGTGAGTGGACCGGCAAGACCCACGAAGAGGTGGAGCGGGCTGATCCTGAGCGCTACGCGCTTTGGTGGCGTCAGCCCCAGTTGGTCCGTCCGCCGAAGGGCGATTCCTTACAGGATCTCGTCGCGCGCACCGCTGAAGCAGTGCGGGAGATCATCGATCACCATCCTGACGATCGTGTCGTTCTTGTCGGCCACGACAGCTCCAATCGGGCGCTGCTGCTGACACTACTCGATCTGCCGCTCTCAGCTTTCTGGCGCTTTCAGCAATCGCCATGCAACCTCACCGAAATCGAAGTGTCATCGCGCAGCGTCCGCGTTGACTGCATCAACGAAACCCTGCATCTGCAAGACCTCACTTTTCAAGTTGAGGGCGGTCGGCAGAGATCAACGGAACGGGCGATATGATGCAGACTACTTTCTGGGTTGCCATTGGCGGCGCGATTGGCTCTGTTGCACGATACTGGATCGCCCTATGGATGGTACCGTTCAGCCGAGATCTGCCATGGGGCACCATGCTGATCAACGTCGTCGGTTCCTTCCTCATCTCATTCTTCGGGACGTTTACCATCGAGCATGGTCGCTATCCGGTTCCAGAGCTTTGGCGCATCGCGTTCATGGTCGGCATCTGCGGCGGCTTCACGACATTTTCCTCATTCAGCCTCCAGACACTCGAACTGTTGCGTGCCGGCGCGCCGCTACGGGCTCTGATCAATATCGGACTCTCGGTCATGCTTTGCCTTGTTGCGGTGACAATTGGCTATCTCGCAGCGGAACATCTCAATGGCGGCATTCAGCAAGTTGCCGAAACCCAAGTAGAAGAGGACGCAGGATGACGAGCAAGATCGAGCTGGCCCCCAACACCGTCCTGGCGATCTTGGCTGAACGCGCCGGGGCCAGCGCCTGCCTCGATGCGGCGGGAATTGCCGCATCAGCGCTGGATCACCCCACCATCGTCGGCCTTCATGTCCGCGTCGACCCGATACGCGATATTCTTCCGACAGAAGAAATTCTCTTGCCCGCCCAGGAGCGGGCCATGGAGATCGAGGCCATCGAGGAAGGCAGGGCACTGCGGAATATCTTCTCGGCTTGGGTCGCGGGCGTCGATAGCAAAGTAGAGACGACCTGGCTCGACATCACGGATGGCGTCGACGACGAGATCGAGGCGCTCGGACGTCAGGCCGCGCTCAATGTCATGGCGAACCTCACATCAAGCAGCCGCGGCCACGCGCGCGCGGCCTTCCATGCCGGCCTGTTCAAGACACACAAACCGTTCCTTGTGGTGCCCCATGATTACGTCCCTCGGAAACTCAGCCGGATTCTCATTGGTTGGAAGGATACGCCGCCGGGTAGGCGCGTCCTTGATGCAGCTCTACCCTGGCTGCGCCTGGCCGATGCGGTGCGTCTGATCTGCATCGGGCGTCCAGAACCACTCGAACTGATGTGGGCCAGGGAGCATCTGGCTGACCACGATATCGTGGTTGAAGTCGCCCACGTCGATCGACGTGAGGGAATGTCCGTCGGTGCACAACTCCTCGATGAGGCTCGGCAATCTGGAGTCGACTGGCTTGTTACCGGTGCCTATTGGCACAACGAGTACGCGGAATGGATATTGGGAGGGGTGACGGAAGCGTTGCTGGGGCAGGCAACGCTTCCGCTGTTCATGAGCCACTAATCTCAGCCGACTTGCAATTCTTCGCTGTCTGACAGCGGTCCGTTCAGCTCTATCTCGACCAGGGTCTCTCCCTTCTCGTCGATACTCCAGTGTTCCAGATGCTTGAAGACAATGACCTTGTTGTAGAGCAATGCCCCGTGCCGGCGCACAAAGGTCTCCAAATCCGATCGGTGGCCGATGATCTCGACACACATGGTCAGCTCCGGATTACTGATCTCGCTAGAATGATCTTCAACGCGGCCATGATTGCTGTAGCCGTAATGGGTGTGGTGGGCGACGGCGTTCATCAGACCGTCCTTCTTGGCCTCAAGCACGAGTTCCCGATAGAGGGGACGTGAACTCCAAAGACCGCGCACACCCTTGTTAGGCATCTTGTCGCGCGGCTTCAGGTAGATACGCACCATGCCAACATCACGCGTAGTTACAATATGGGTAGGCTTCACGTCATTGTCCTTATCAGAGAGGGAAGAGGGCTCGGCTGCAAGTGACTTGCGCTTGCGGCGTTCGAGCAGGTTGACGACCGGTGCCGGCCGGCCGATCTCGCGGACATCGCGCAGAGACACGTCCGGAGGGAGGAAGCCGAAGTCCGTCTTCGGCACACCCAGCCGCTGCGACAAATAAATGCCGGAGTGACCGCTGAAGGCGTAGGCGATGAAACACGCCGTCGCGACATAGACGGTGTTCTCCGCGCCAAACAGTTCGATGCCCATAATCGTGCAGGCGAGTGGAGTGTTGGATGCGCCGGCGAACACAGCCACGAAGCCGAGGCCGGCAAGAAGATCAACTGGAGCGCCGAGTAGATGGGCAAGCGCGTTGCCCAGCGCCGCGCCGATGAAGAAGAGCGGCGTGACCTCCCCGCCCTTGAAGCCGGCGCTGAGGGTCACAACCGTGAACACGAACTTCCACAACCAGCTCCAGTAATCAATGCGGCCGGGATCGAAGAAACTGGCGATGGTCGGATCGGCGGGATTAGGCGACCACACGCCAAGCCCGAGATAAGCGCGCGTGCCGACCGCATAGACGAGACCGATGACCAGAAGACCGCCGAGCACGGGCCGCAAAGGGGCGAAGGGTAGCAGCTTTTTCATCACAGATTGCACGCCATGGGAGGCTTCTGCGAAGAACTGGCTGATCAGCCCGAAGGCGATCCCTGCTAAGGCCACCTTGGCGAACAGTAAGATATCGAGTTGGAAGCCCGGCAGCTCGGCACCGAACGAGATGCGATAATGAGTATGCTCGATCCCCCAAAGCTGGCACACCCAATCGCCCGTCACTGCCGCGATCAGGCAAGGGATCAGCGCTTCGTATTGAATGCGACCGACGGTAAGCACCTCCAGCGCGAAGACCGCACCGGCGATCGGCGTTCCGAACACGGCGCCGAAACCGGCGGCGATACCGGCCATCAGCATCAGCCGCACTTCGTCGCTGTCGAGCCGCAGGGCCTTGCCGAAGGCGCTCGCCAGACTACCCCCAAGCTGAACCGCCGTCCCTTCGCGGCCTGCCGATCCTCCAAACAGATGTGTGATGACTGTGGATAGGAAAATGAGCGGTGCCATGCGCAACGGGACGCCCGCACCAGGCTCATGGATCTGCTCAACGATCAGGTTATTGCCGCCTTCTGTAGAACGGCCGATCCAATGATAGACGAGCCCGACCACGAGACCAGCTAAAGGGAGCCCGAATAGAAGCCAAGCATGGTCAAAGCGGGCTTGGGTGGCCTTGTCCAGCGCCCAAAGAAACAGCGCGCAAAGCGATCCGACGACGGACGCCATCGGGATGATGAACATCAGCCAGCGTGCGAGAACGGCAAATTGCGAAAAGCGACTTTGTATAGTGCTAAGCGACATTCCAGGCTCCGAATGCAGGCGGAGCCTTCTTGAACTGTCAGCAATCCTGGGGATGCGACAGGCCACGACTCCACTCCTGCGAAAAACGCAGTGAGTAGGAGTCATTAGCCTGCGAGGAGGCGGTTCGACCCATATGGATCAGGCAGATTCCATTGCCGACGTGACTATTACCGCAACGCAGCATTTGGTGTCAATGCCACGTTTTAAGCATCACTATCAGATCGGGCATCATGCCGCCAACCTCGGGATAGCCTGCTCAATCAATCGCAAGAATCGGGTGTTGCGTGCCCCCGCAGCCAATTCTCGTCCGCTTGATGGCGACCTTCGCCACCAGTCGGCGTCAGATCTCAGGTCTGTTGCGGGGGCAGGATTTGAACCTGCGGCCTTCACGTTATGAGATTGGCCCACCCGAGGGAATTCGAACCTTCGGGCCCCAACCTGGGTAAAGCCCGGCGTGTGGGTGTGACGCGCTTAGCTCGCCAAAGCCAAACCATGTGTTCCCGAATTCGCTCTGACACGGCCCCTGGGAACGAATTGGACCACGGTCGAAGGTGGCGCCTCACCCCGCATCAGCATCTCGATGTGTTCGCCAACGCGATTAGCGGCGTCGATCAAAAGCACATCGACCCGCTTGAGGATGTAGCCCCCCGTCACGCCGCCGACGCGATGACCCAGTAGCGCCGCGATCGTCGGGATGGTCGCTCCGAGCTGCTCTGCGACACCAGCGAAGCTGTGTCGCAGGCTATGCAGTGTGATGCCATCAAGCGGCCCAGCGACAGGCGCAGCCTCACCACGATCGAGCGCGCCGGCCTCGGCCGCGAGGCGGGCGGTTTTCTGCACGGTGCGCCACAGGCCCGGCATACCCTGATAGCCTTCGGCGTTGGGGCCGGCGGGGAAGACGTAGTCGGCGACCGCATCCTGGTTGTCGGCGATTGCGAACGCCGCGCGGCTAAGCGGTCGCAGAGAGGGGCCTGTCTTCGTCTCCCCGAGGGCCAGGCATGTGCCGTTGGCGTCGACCTCATCCCACTTGAGATTGGTGCATTCGCCACGACGAACACCCGTCAGGGCGATGAAGCGAATGGCGGCCAGGCCAACCGGGCTGTGCATCGGTTTGTCATTGCGATCTCGCCTGGAAGCCAATTCGTCGAGGGTCTGCGCCAGCGCGCAATATTGCTCGCCGGTCAGCATCGCCTTCTTCTGCGCGTCGGCGAATCGTTTGACGCCTCGGACCGGGTTTTGTTCGACGTAGCCATTGTCCTGACCCCAGGCGAACACGGCTCCGAGCAGCCCCAGGGTGCGGGTAAGCGCGCCCTTGCCGCCCCGCACGATCGACCGGCGACGCGGCCCCAGCTTCTCATCGCGCGCGGTCTTTCCGGTTACTACGGCGGTCTTGAAGCCCTCGATATCCGTTCGCGTCACCTCGCTGGCTTTGAGTTGGCCAAGCACCGGCTTTACATGAGCGTCGATCCGCGAACGGTCGGTGGACAGCGTCTGCGGCTTCTTGGGCGTGCCCTTCCTCCCCAGGACCAATCCCGCCTCCGCAGCCTCCATATACAGGTCGCAAAGCTGGGTAATCGTCACAGCCGCGCGAAGCTGGTCACGATCATCCGCTGGGTCTTCGCCATCGACTACGCGAGCGAGTTCGAGCTTGGCCTTTTCACGCGCCTTCTCGGCCGTGAGCGCGCCGAACGCTCCGATCTTGAGCCAGCGCTGGCGGCCGCCGCGGGTTCGGAACTTGACGACAAACGTCTTCACGCCACTTTCGAAAACGCGCACGCCGAAGCCCTTCAGCTCGCTATCCCAAAAGAGCGTTCCGTGTCTTGATCCATCGGACTGCAACCCCTCGATCACGCGCTTGGTCAATTTCGTCACGGAAATCCGCCTTTTCCTGGCCTCTCGTTGCAACCACATTGCAACCACTTGGGAGCAAATCGGAGGCGTTTTCAGCGGAAGTCAGCGTACCCAAAGGGGAGGTTGAAAGCAAGTAATATATTGATATTACGTAGTTTATCGCGCTCTAGCGTAAATGCGCGAAGGCTGGAAAAGAGTGATCCTTAGCCCTCCGAAGGCAAACGCAAGCTCTTTCTGCCGATCGAGGGTGTCGTAAAAATCGAGCGAAACCAAGCGATTGGCAAAACTCGAAGGGTGGACGAATATCGCGTTCGAGGTCGCGGAAGCACCACGGAAGCAAACCGAAAGGAGGTTGTGGAGTACGAACGGCGACAATCGGCCCGGCTCAAGCCCCGCTCTGATTGAGTCGATTCGATCGTTGAATTCGAGATTGACCCTGCTCGATCTCGGGCACTATCTGAACACCGATGCACCCGTAGCTCAGCTGGATAGAGCGCCACCCTCCGAAGGTGGAGGCCACACGTTCGAATCGTGTCGGGTGCGCCATCTCTCTTGATGGCCATAGAACCAATCGCTCGCTTCGCTCCCACTTCGCGCGTGTAAACACACGGCGGCAATGGTTGCGGCTAGTGGCAGCAGGGTCGTCGTTGCCCGTCGGGTGCTGCCGCAACGGGCATGTACAGCTTATTATCTCATTTCCGAGGCGGCCTCTCAGCGCGACAATGCCCGAGCGTGGGACGGCGGAGCGTCGGGCCCTCCGGCCCGGCCACGATTCGGCGATAGAAACAACTGGTTCGGCCGGTGTGGCAACAGCCGCCGTCGCCCGCGACGCGCACCCTGAGCCAGACCGCGTCCTGATCACAGTCGATGCGCAGTTCCTCGACCTGCTGGATCTGCCCGCTGGTCGCGCCCTTATGCCAGAGTTGCTGGCGGGACCGGCTCCAGTACCAGGCCTGGCCGGTCTCGATCGTCTTGTTCAACGCCTCCGCATTCATCCACGCCAGCATCAGCACCACTCCACTCGCGACATCTGTCGCGACAGCGGGAATGAGCCCGTCCTCATTGAACCCTGGCAACAGGGGCGAGCATTCTTCGATCATCTCCGCGGGGTCCGCTCTTAATGGGTCAGGTTGCTGATCTTCCAGTGGCATGTGGCATTTCTTGAATGGGACGTACCAGTTCTATGGATGATCGTCCGGCCTGAGCGATCGCCACCGTGCGCTGCGGACCGCCCGGATTGTTGCGATTAGCGGGTCCGCCGTTCGTTCGCAGGCTTGACGACATCAAGCTCGACGTCCTGCCGCGCCTCAGATACATCGCATGCGCAAGTCGAGCCGGCGTCCACTCGAATGGATGAAGCCCTGCGCCAACGCATCACGGCGTAGCCGATGGCTGCGGCCAAGAACGCGAGCACGGCGATCAATGCAAGACCCTGTCCGCTAAGCCAGCCCACGACACCACCTACTGCCGAGCCGATAAAAAGCGGCCCAAGGCAGCAAAGCGCGACCAATGGCGCGACGACAATTGCGGTCATTAGCCCGGCTGCTGGCTTTTCATTCACGACACCCCACTTTCCGCGCTGGTGGCGCTGCCAAGCCATCAGTGCGGCGCTGCTCGTTGGTTCACATTTACGATCGTCACATCAGAAACTGCTACACCCTGTACTAAATACAGGGTCAATACGGAAGTTTGATCCGATCGGCTGGCCCCCGGGCTTCACCATGTCTGCGCCCGCGCTCCTGGGTTGGTGCATCGCCGATGAAGCGCATAGCTACGTCGAGGCTCCGCGCGTGCCAGTTCGGCGTCCTTTAGCGAGTAATAGAGCCAGATGAATTCGTCCGCGGTGATTCCAGAAAACGCGAAGGCATTCAGAGCATGTAGCCGATATCCGAGGCGCCGGTGGGATACGCGAACATCGTCGTCTTCAGATTGTCGGCCGTTAGGTCGTGGCGGATCGCAAGGGCAAACAGATTGATCACTTCATCAGCGTGCGGTCCGACAAGATGTGCGCCTAGGATACGCCCGGTGTCGTCCTCCACCATCACCTTGAAGCCATAGGTCTTCTCTGCGGCCTGGCGGGCAGTAAACCACTCGGACGCCTTCTGGGACTTAGTTTGGAATTTCAGGCCCTGCTGACGTGCTTCGTCTTCGCTCAGTCCGACCGCAGCGATCGGCGGGATCGTGAAGGCCACGCTCGGCACACCGCGATAGTCGGGTGTATGCCGATTGCCCTCTAGAAGGTTAGCGGCGACCACCTTGGCGTCGTGGCTAGAGACAGGAGTGAGCGGCGGCCCCTTCTGTGCCGCATCGCCGGCGGCGTACACGGCTGGGTTGGAGACACTCTGCAGGTGCTCATTCAGCTTGAGCCGGCCGTTTTCCACGGCGATGCCGCCGACCTCAAGATCAAGCCCGTCCAGCGAGGGTGCCCGGCCGGCCGCATGAACAACGAGGTCGGCCTCAAAGGTTGAGCCTCCACCTTCTGATGTGGTGTGGACGACAAAGCCCGCTCCCTTCTTCTCAATCGCCTCTACAGTGGTCCGCAGGCGCACATCGACCCCGATCTCGGCGAATTTGTCCATGAGCCAGCCGACAAGGTCAGGATCAAAGTGCGTGAGCATCCGCTGGCCACGTTGAAGAATGGTCACTTGCGCGCCTGCGCGAGCGGCGATGTGGGAGAATTCTGACGCTATATAGCCGCCGCCGACCAACACGATGCGTTGGGGCAGCCGCTGCATTGCCAGAAAGTCCTCATTGGTGACGAAATACTCTTCACCGGGAATGTGCAGCTTTATCGGCTCGGCGCCCGCAGCAATCAAAACGTGACGGGCTTCAAGGCTCTCGCCACCCACTGTCAGACTGTTCGGGCCTACGAAGCGCGCATGACCGTGATAGCTATGGATGCCCTTTTCTTCGTAACGGTGTTCGTGCTTTTCGGGGACCGGGTCGGTGAAGGTGCGCTTGAAGGCGATCAATTCGGACCAGGCGATATGGACGTCGCCGGCAACGCCATTGCCGCTCATGCGCCGGACATGGTCGACAGCCGAGGCGCCGCCGACAAGCATCTTTTTCGGGTCGCAGCCCCGCAGGGCGCAGGTGCCTCCGAAAGGCCGGTGGTCGATAACAGCCACGCTCCAGCCCTTTGCGCGCACGCGCATCGCGACGGCCATGGCTGCCGTGCCGGTCCCTATGACTACAAGGTCGAATTGGTTCGCCATTCGTCTCTCTCCTACTTATTCGTCGTGGGCGCATTACCGAGCTGACTTTCGCAGCCGCAACCAGGTTTCAACGGCGAAACGGCAGACAATTTCCGCGGCCTCAACGGTGCCCCGCGTCGCCGACGTCTGGATATGACGAAAGCGCATCGAGGATCGGGCATTCCGGAATGGCGTCACCCGAACACTGTGCAGCGGTTTGGGCTAGAATTTTTTCGATCCGCCTGAGGTCTGCGATCTTTGCGCGAACATCACTGAGGTGGTGCTCGGTACGCTCTTTGACCTCCGCGCACGTCTGTTTGCCGCCGTCGACCAACTCTAAAAGGCCGCGGATTTCCTCGATGCTGAAACCGAGTTCGCGGCCACGCATGACGAAGCGGAGGCGCCGGACATGGGCTTCGTTATAAACGCGGTAGTCGTTAGCGCTGCGCGGCGGCTCGGGAAGAAGCCCAATTTTTTCGTAGTAGCGGACTGTCTCTAAATTAGAGCCCGTCTGACGCGCCAACTCACTTCGTTTGAAACCCCGTCCGATAGCGCGATCCGTCATGGCCCAAAAAAACCTCTTGAGTCTGTAGTCACTACAGACCTTATCGTGTGTCCGACTCGAATTGAAGGGCTTTTTTTAATGAGCGATATCAGTACCAAACTGGTCGACTCGCCGGATGCGGGAAAGGTTAAGACGCAGGGGTGGCTTGCAGCGGGTGGGATCATCGGCGCGATCCTTGCGTCTAGCTGCTGCGTTGTACCTTTCGCCCTGTTCACGTTGGGAATCAGCGGCGCCTGGATTAGTAACCTGACGGCCCTCGAGCCCTATCAGCCCATCTTTGCCGCCGTGACGATTAGTTTCCTAGGCTACGGGTTCTATCTCGTTTACCGGAAGCCCAAAGTCGCCTGCGCCGAAGGCTCCTACTGCGCCAAACCCAGCTCGGGTCGCATCGCAAAGATCGGGCTTTGGACGGCTACTGTGCTCGTTATCGTCGCACTCGGCTTCCCGAAACTGGCGCCCTTGTTCCTCTGATCGACCGCTTAACCTGAAGGAGAAAATCTATGTTCCGACGTATCCTCGCAGCGACTGCGCTTATTGCCATGCTTTCGCCTTTTGCGGCCCAAGCCGCCGAAAGAACCGTTGTCCTAAACGTCGATAACGCGACGTGCGAACTCTGCGCCCCGATTGTCAAGAAAACGCTCTCCCGGGTCTCGGGCGTAAAGGCAGTAGTGGTCCAGGAGGCAAACGGAACGTCGGGCGCAGTGGCAACGGTCACTTTCGACGATGCGGTCACCAATGTCGCGACCCTCATTGCGGCGTCGACCAATGCCGGATATCCGGCGCGCGCGACAAAAGGCTGATTACGTGAATAGTCGCACCCTTTTTCGAACCGGCAGCATTGGGGCGGTCGTGGCGGCGCTCTGCTGCGCGACTCCAATCCTTGGGATTGTGCTGGGAGCGATCGGGCTCTCGGCGCTCGCGGGCAAGGCCGATTATGTCCTGATTCCGGTTCTTATCGTCTCGCTCGGGCTGGTGGGGATCGGGCTCTATCGACGCAACACATCTGCCTCAGCTGGCCCTGACTGCTGCGAGACGGATAAGAACGCAGGAAAGTTCAAGTCATGAGTGATTGCTGCGCTCCTAGCGCAAAGAACGGGAACGGCCGCTACGATCTCATCGTCGTCGGCGCCGGCTCCGCCGGGTTCTCGGCCGCGATTACGGCAGCAGAACAAGGGGCGCAAGTTGCGTTGATCGGCCACGGCACGATCGGAGGGACGTGCGTCAATGTCGGCTGCGTCCCGTCGAAGGCCCTTATCCGGGCCGCAGAAGCGGTGCACCACGCGAACGCCGCACCCAGGTTCGCCGGTATCGCCGCGCAGGCGCGGGTGGCAGACTGGGGCGCGCAGGTCGCTCAAAAGGATGCACTGGTCGCGGGTCTGCGTCAGGCGAAGTACGCCGATCTCCTGCCATCTTACAACAACATCGCATATAATGAAGGCCGTGCCCGCCTCGTCGATGGCGTCGTCGAAGCCGGTGGCAAGCGTTTCGCGGCGGATCGTATCATCATTGCCACCGGGACCCGGCCGGCGTTGCCGGCGATCCCGGGCATAACGGACATCTCAATCCTCGATAGCACCACGGCGCTGGAGCTGACCGCGCTGCCACGCTCGATGATCGTGCTCGGCGGTGGCTACATCGGCGCTGAGCTCGCGCAAACCTTTGCTCGAGTGGGAGTCGAGGTGACGCTTGTCTTCCGCAGCCGCCTCCTGCCGGAAGCAGAGCCTGAGATCGGGGCGGCGCTCGCCGGTTATCTCGCCGACGAGGGTATCAAGGTCGTCGGCGGTCTGACCTATGAGTCGATCCGTCGGACGGAGGATGGCGTCGCGCTCACGGTTGTTCGGGACGGACACCTAGAGACGCTAGCCGCCGAGCGGGTTCTCGTTGCGACCGGTCGCGCCCCGAACACCGAAAGCCTTGGCCTTGAACAAGCTGGTATCGCCCGGACGCCCGTGGGCGCCATCGTGGTCGACGACCGGATGCGCACGTCCAAAGCGGGCGTCTACGCGGCCGGCGATGTGACGGGCAAGGACCAATTCGTCTACATGGCGGCCTATGGCGCGAAGCTCGCGGCGAAGAACGCGCTCAACGGCAACAGCCTCCGCTACGACAACTCGGCGATGCCTGCGGTAGTCTTCACCGATCCGCAGGTGGGAAGCGTCGGTCTCACGGAAACGCAGGCGCGTGCCGCCGGGCACAACGTCCGCACTTCCGTGCTTTCGCTCGACAACGTGCCCCGCGCGCTCGCGGCCCGGGATACACGCGGACTGATCAAGCTTGTGGCGGACGGCGACACCCGCAAGCTGCTTGGGGCACACATCCTTGCGCCTGAAGGCGCGGACAGTATCCAGACGGCGACGATGGCGATTCGTGGCGGTCTGACAATCGATGACCTCGCGGAGACGATCTTCCCGTATTTGACCACAGTCGAAGGGCTCAAGCTTGCGGCGCAGACATTCGACCGGGATGTCAAGAAGCTGTCCTGCTGCGCGGGCTGACGATTGGCCAAACGATCAGTCGAGGAAGAAGTAATGGCGATCGACGCGACAACATCGGAAGAGTTCAGTGTCGAGATCAGGCCGGGCGTATGCCGCCCGGACTGGTCGGCCGTTACCACGCCGGCCGCGCGGCATGCGCTTAGCGGGCGCATGGCGGCGCGGGCGGGACTTCTGGACAAGTGGTCGCAGGCGCTCGAACCGAATGAGGATCTGGTGTGGCGGATGGTCCTCGACCTCTACGCCGAAACCGGTCGGCCGCCTCGCGCTAGCGAGATTGCCGCCTGCTCGGACATCCCAGAGGAGCGCATGCGCGTCATTCTGCACAAGCTGCAACTGCGCGATCTCGTGGGCCTTGAACCCGGCACGGACGCGATCCTCTATGCCTACCCTTTTACGGAGACACAGACAGGTCACCACGTCGCACTGAAGAGCCACACCTTGCACAGCCTCTGCGCCATCGACGCACTCGGGGTTGGTAGAATGTATCGCAGCGACGTCACGGTCGAGTCCCGCTGTCGGCTAACTGGTAGAAGCGTCCGGGTGACGATAGGCGATGAGGGTCGTACCTTGTGTAACGTGTCGCCCGATGGCGCCGTAGTCTGGTACGATTTTGCCTATGAAGGAGGTGCGGCGGCAAACTCTTGTTGCCCGTTGATCGCCTTCTTTTGTTCGGAAGAGCAATTGCGGCGTTGGCTTGATCAGCAGACGCCATCCCGGCACGGCGTCATGTTGGTGATGGAAGAGGCCCTGGAAGTCGGCAGCGCAATCTTTGGTCCAGTTCTGACAGTGCCTGGCGCAGTTTCGGAGGAAGAGTCGCTAGCATCTTCCAAGTCGAGGAAGGCGCTTCGCTGACAATCGAGCTGCGCCATCTTCGCTACTTTATCGCAGCGGCAGAGCGCGGTAGCTTTCGACGCGCAGCAAAGGCGCTTAAGATTCAGGAGTCCGCCATCAGCCGGCGGATTCGGGATCTGGAAGATGAACTAGGAGCGGCTCTATTCATTCGCCACCATGGTGGTGTCGATCTCACTCAAGCCGGCCAGAGATTTCTCGTCCGCGCTCGTAAGGCCATCACTCAGATCGGCCATGCCGCCATGGACGTTGGTTCAGTTGGGCGTGGTGAAGCGGGCACCGTGCGCATCGGGATATTTTCCTCGCTTGCATCTGGCTTTCTCGCCGATCTCCTCCGCGCCTATGCTGCGGCAAACCCAGCCATCCGACCCGATCTGATTGAAGGCGGGCCCTCCGGCCACATCGCCGCGATTCAACGACATCACCTGGATGTCGCCTTCCTGACCGGTGAGCCGATCGCGGACGGATGCGATCTGGTGCATCTTTGGAATGAGCGTGTCTTCGTAGCATTGCCAGACGACGACGACCTGTCTCGAAATCGCGAGATTTCTTGGACGGACCTGCGAGACCGACACTTTATCGTCAGTGAGACCGACCCGGGTCCGGAGATCCACGACTACCTGGTGAAGCACCTCGCTGACCTTGGGCACCACCCCAACGTCGAACGTTGCCGTGTCGGTCGAGACAATTTGATGAATCTCGTCGCCATGGCTCAGGGCCTCACGCTGACCAGCGAAGCGACTATCGCGGCGCGCTTTCCCGGCGTCGCCTACCGCCCACTCAGCCAGGAGATTCTGCCGTTCTGCGCGATTTGGTCGCCGCACAATGACAATCCGGCTTTACGGCGGTTGCTGAGCCTAGCCAGAACAATGTCGCGACGATCGAACGCCGTCACAGTGCCGGGACTGATCGCTAATTCTGCGACGACGAGCCCGAGCTAGCAGGTGGGTGCCCGTGTTCGCCGTCGCGTCGCGCCTTCAAGAATCCTCGGTCGGTCGCCATGAATCGCTCGATCATCGGCGGAATCAGCTTCACCGGATCGCCCACGGATCTTCCTGTCTCGCGGGCTAGTATTTGGGCATAGGCCACGAGATCGCGGTGAACCGTGGCCGGCAGTTCGAACGAGACCTTGACCGGCTTGTCATCCGTAATCGAGCCAAGCTTCAATTTCACCATATCAGCCTCCGTAGGGTTCGAGCACGAGATCGCGCGTGACGATGACGCGGACGGGATTTGCTGGCCGGTTTGGCTGACGCTGTTGTACGCACCCTGTCGTAGCGCCCGCACGATGTCGCTTTCCTGGCCAGACGAGCCGGCCTCCGCACCGATGCTCAGGATCGTGGAGAGCGCAGCGGCCTTGAACAGTTCGCCCCAGTGATAGTCGACACCATCCTCGAGGCCGGCATAGCCCTCGGCGTCCGCACCAGGCTGGCGCTCCAGAACGATGGAGCGACCATTGGGAAAGATCAGCCGATTCCAGACGAGGAGTATGCGCCGCTGACCGAAGCCGACGCCGCTGTCATACTGCCCGATGACGCGCGTGCCCTGAGGCACGAGGAGGATCTTGCCGGTCGGGCTGTCATAGATGTTCTCCGTCACCTGCGCGGTGATCTGGCCCGGCAGGTCGGAGCGGATGCCGGTGATGAGCGCGGCAGCGATGACAGCGCCGGCCTGCAGAACGTTCTTCGACGCCGGCGCCGCAACGCGATCCGGCGAGACGGTGCGCTTGTCCGGCGCCTGGTTGAGGAATGCGAGCTGGCGATCCTGCGCCGAGGGCGTCGCCGGCTGCGGCGCGAGGCCGAGGCTGGCGAGGTCGGCCGGCGGCGTGGCGATCGCGGTGGGTTGCGTCGAGGCCCCAGCACTGGCGGGCCGAGTCTCGGTCGAGGCGAACAGCCGCGCGGTCCGTGCCGACTCCAGCTCCTGCGCCCGACGCTGTTCCTCCGGGCTCGGCCCCACGGGGCCTGATGCAGGCGCGCCGATCGGCGGCACCGTGCCACCGTTCTGCGCGTTCAGGATCGGGCGACCGAGATCGCCCGGGAGCGGCGGGCCGAGCTTCGGGACGCCGGAATAATCTTTCGGCAATCCAGCCAGTCCGTCCGGTGTCGAGCGGTTGTCTGTCGAGTACAGTTCCTGGCCCTGGCCACCGTGACGGGTCTGAAGCGCATAGATCAGCGCCCCGCCGACACCGAGGCTTGCGGCGAGACCCAGACCGGCCAGCACCTTGCGGGACAGGCGGGTCACGCGCGGCGGCTCGGCGCGCAGCCGCATCGTCGCGGCCGGCCCGCCGGTCAGCGGCCGAGCGTCATCGTCGATCGGCTGAGGCTGGGGCGTCGAACCTTGCGCCCGGCCTTCCTCCTTTTCGGGATCGCGTTCATCGCTCACGATGCCGGCCTCCCGTCGGTGCGGGAGATGCGGACGCGCTTCTGGTTCTTGCCCGCACCAAACCGCAACTCGGCGGCGGCGAACAGCCGATCGACAATCATGTAGTTGCCGCGCACGCGATAGTTCACCAGCTCGGATGTGTCGCCCTCCGGCCCGACCACGAACAGCGGCGGCATCTCGCCCTGACCGATGCCGCGCGGGAATTCGATGAACACCTGCTTGCCGTCATCGAAGGCGCGAAGCGGCCGCCACGGCGCGCGGTCACCCGTCACCTCGTAGCGAAAATTGACGCGGGCGAGATCGATGCCGCTGGAGACGGGCTGCGCGGCCTCGGCTTGCTGGTTCTGGCGGCGCAGCGCGATGAGCTGGTCTTGCGGATATTGCCAGGACACCGACGCCATGTAGGTCGAGGGCGTTGCGCGCAGCTCCATGTGATAGGTGCGCCTGTCGGTGTTGATGACGAGATTGGTCATCAGCTCGGCGCGGGTTGGCTTTACGAGGATATGAATCTGCTTGGCCGCGCCGATGCCGCTCTCGGTATCGCCGATGATCCAGCGCACGGTGTCGCCGGCGGCGACGGGACCGGAGCCGACGAGCTGTTCGCCGGGCTGGAGCGCGATGTCGGTGATCTGCCCCGGCGATGCATAGACCTGATAGAGCGCGCCATCGACGAAGGGATAGACCTGCATGGAGTTGATGAAGCCGTTGCGAACGGGCTGAACGCGCGCGGCGGCGTTGGCCTGGTTGACGCGTGCGGCGGGGTCGGCCGGTTCCGGCTCGGGCTTCCCGTCCTTGCCGAGCGGCTTCAACTGACCGGGCAGCGGGAGCGGCTTGGGCAATTCCACCACCCTGACGGGCGCTGGCGGATCGGTCGTCTGCACGGCCGGGGCCGCATTGTCGTAGGAAATTTCCGGGGGCGGCGTGTGGGTGGCGCACCCTGCCAACGCCGAACCGGCGAGCAGGATCGCCGGCAAAGCGGATTTGCGCAAAGCCGGCATTACGTGGATGCGGAAAGCCGGACGCCCTGCACTCCAGGGGGCGGCTTTGCGGAGTGCGGGCGTCATTGTCCAAGCTCCTTCGACCAGTTGATGGCGTTGATGTAGATGCCGAGCGGATTCTTCCGCAGCGTGTCGGCGTCGCGCGGCGGCTGTACAATGACGGTGAGGATGGCTGACCAGCGTTCGGTGGAGGCCAGCGAGCCGTCCTGATAGCGGCGCTCGATCCAGGCGATGCGGAAGCTGGATGGCGAGGCCCGGATGACCGACGACACCTCGATTGCGATTTGCTGCTTGCCGACCTTCGTGAAGGGGTCGTTGGCGCGGGCGTAGTCGTTGAGCGCGAGCGCGCCGCCTTGTGTGGTGAAGTCATAGGCGCGCAGCCAGTTCTGCCGCACGATGATGGCGTCGGCCGGGATCGAGCGGACCTGCTCGATGAAGCGCGCCAGGTAGAAGGCGATCTGCGGATCGTTCGGCTGGTAGTCGGCGGTCGCCGGCGCCACGGCCTGCGCCTGGCCGAGCCGGTCGACCTGCACCACCCAGGGCACGATCGAGCCGTTGGCGGACTGCCAGACAAGCGCGGCGGAGAGGCCAGCGGCAAGCCCCAATGAGCCGAACGCCATGTAGCGCCAGTTGCGGGCCTGCACGCGGGCCGATCCGATCCGATCGTCCCAGATCTGCGCCGCGCGCTGGTAGGGCGTCTCTGGTTGCGGGGATTTGCCGTAGTGGGTGGATGGTCGTTTGAACATGGTCAGTCGCTTTCGGAGAGGTTGACGGAGGAGCCACCGCCATGGCTGTCACCGCTACGCACGGCGTGAGCGGCGGCCTGAACGCCATGGGTGAGCTGCTGCGAGCGCTTCATGCGCTTCGCCCAGGCCCGCGGACTTTCGGCGGCGGAAGAGGATGCAGCCTCGGCGGTGATTTCGCCCGCCGCTGAGCCCGATGACCCTGTGGCGATCTCCGTCGCGGCCTGGCCGCCGGCCTGATAGCTCTGCTTCAGGCTTTCGGTGGCATGTCCGGCAGCGCGCCTGAGTGGCGAGACGGCGGCCTTCGCGCCGGTGCTTGCGACATTGCCGAGACCGGATGCGACGCCCGATGCGCCAGACTGACCAGCGGCGCCAAGGCTGTAGGCCGTGGATGCGCCGCCAGCGAGGGCGGCTCCACCACGAGCGGCGGCGGCTGCGCCGCCGGCAAGCGCGGCACCGCCGGAAGCGACCGCGCCTACCGTAGCTGCGCCCGCCGCGACCATGCCGCCGGCGGCGAGACCCGTGCCGACCGCCGCGCCCGCGCCGAGCTGCGGTCCACCGGAGATGAGACCATTGGCGATGCCGGGGCCGAAGATGCCGAGACCAAGCAGCGAAAGCGCGGCGAGCACGATCGCCATCGCGTCGTCGATCGACGGCGTCGCGCCGGCAAAGCCAGAGGTGAATTCTGAGAACAGCGTCGAGCCGATGCCGATGATGACCGCGAGGACCAGCACTTTGATGCCGGAGGAGATGACGTTGCCCAGCACGCGCTCGGCCATGAAGGCGGATTTGCCGAACAGACCGAAGGGAATGAGGACAAAGCCGGCGAGTGTCGTCAGCTTGAATTCGATCAGGGTGACGAAGAGCTGGATCGCGAGGATGAAGAAGGCGAGCAGGATCAGCGCCCAGGCGAAGAGCAGGCAGGCAATCTGAATGAAGTTCTCGAAGAACGACCAGTAGCCCATCAGGCCGGAGATGGAGTCGAGCAGCGGCCGTCCCGCGTCGAGCCCGGTCTGCGCCACCTTGCCGGGGCGCAAAAGGTCGCTGACGGCAAAGCTGGTGCCTGACGCCTTCAGGCCGAGGCCCGCGAAGCTCTCGAAGATGATGCGGGCGAGATTATTCCAGTTGGAGATGAGGTAGGCGAAGACGCCGACGAACAGCGTCTTCTTGACGAGGCGCGCCATGATGTCGTCGTCGGCGCCCCACGACCAAAAGAGCGCGGCCAGCGTCACGTCGATGACGATGAGCGTGGTGGCGATGAAGCCGACCTCGCCACCGAGCAGGCCGAAGCCGCCGTCGATGTAGCGCGTGAAGACTTCGAGGAAATGGTCGATGACGCCGGTGCCGCCCATGTCAGCGAGCTCCCTGGTCGGCAGAGATGGCCGGCCGGGCCGGCTCGGCCTGCACCGCAGGCCCGGTCAAATCCGCTGGCGCACTGTCTTTGCGGATGGGGTCGGCCGACGCGGGCGCGCTTGGAAACAGCGTGGTCGGCGCAGACGGGACCGACGACACCGCTGGCGCCGGTTGACCGAGGAACCGGCGCCGGTTCTCGGCCCACGCTATCAGGCAGGCGGGATCGCGCGGGCCTGCCTCACCGATCTCCGAACAGCGCAGCAATTCGGCCGCGAGAGGATCTTGCGATGCGACGGGACGCACCCGTGTCGCGAAGTCGATTGGCCGATCATCCTTGCGGTTCATCTCGATCGCGGTCGCCGTGATGGCGACCGCGACGAAGACGATGGCGCCGATGCGAGCGAGGGTCTTGCCGTCCATCGCGCCGCCCTCAGTGATTGCCGTAGAACATCTGCGCGTTGCCGGGCTGGTAGCCCGAACCCGGCGTCAGAAAGCGACGGCGCTGCTCGCGGCCCTGTTCGGCGGCGGCGGACTGCTCCGCCGATTGCAAGGCCTGCGCCCGACCGTTGGCCGCGACGACGGCGGTGAGATCCGCGAGTTGCTGGGCCTGGAGCGCGAGAAGCTGGTTGCCGGCTTGCGTTGCCTGCAGCGCACCGGTCGCGCCCTGGCTCTGGCCGACCAGCGCCGACATCTGCGCGCGGTTGGTGTCGATGTTGCCGACGACGCCGGCTTGCACGCGCATGGCGTCCTGCAGGCCGCCGACCGTGTTCTGCCAGCGCGAGCGCGCATCGGCGACAAGCTGCTGATCGGACGCCGACATCGAGACGTTTCCGTATTTCTGCTGGAACACGCGATCGATCTGCTGGACGTCGTAGGCGATGTTCTGGGCTTGCTGCAGGAGTTGCTGCGTCCGCTGAACCGATTGCTGAAGCTGTTGCAGCGACGAGTACGGCAGGCTCGCGAGATTGCGAGCCTGGTTGATCAACATCTGCGCTTCGTTCTGAAGCGAGGTGATCTGGTTGGTGATCTGCTGGAGCGAACGCGCCGCCGTCAGGACGTTTTGTGCATAGTTCGAGGGATCGAACACGATGATGGCGTGGGCCGGCGTCGCCAGCATGGGCGCGAGCGCCACGGGAGCGATCAGCAGCGCGGCAGCGAACCGCGCTGCGCGGGATTGGCGCAGTTTCATGAGGACTTCTCCTTGTTGGTGAGCGTGGGGATGAGATCAGCGGCCCAGCCGACCTCACGGTGATCGAGCCAGGCGGCGAGGAATCCGTCGCGGCCATGTTCGGCGACGATCCGGGCGATGGCGGCCTGGTCGGTTTTTGACGAGGCGGCGCAGAGCGCGAGCGCGACGTCGGAAAGGCCCAGCTCGAACAGCCGATTGCCGCGCCGGGACTGGCAGTAGTAGTCACGCTTGGGCATGGCCCGGGCGATGATCTCGATCTGGCGATCGTTGAGGCCGAAACGCCGATAGATCGCCGTGATCTGCGGCTCAATCGCGCGCTCGTTCGGCAGCAGAAGCCGGGTCTGACAGCTCTCGATGATGGCGGGCGCGATCGCCGAGCCGTCGATGTCCGATAGGCTTTGCGTGGCGAAGATAACGCTGGCGTTCTTTTTGCGCAGCGTCTTCAGCCATTCGCGGAGCTGGCCGGCGAAGCCGTCGTCATCCAGCGCCAGCCAGCCCTCGTCGATGATGAGAAGCGTCGGCGAACCATCGAGCCGGTCTTCGATCCTGTGAAACAGATAGGAGAGGACCGCGGGCGCCGCGCCTGTCCCGATCAGACCTTCTGTCTCGAACGCTTGAACGAAGGCCGATCCGAGATGCTCGCGCTCGGCGTCGAGCAACCGGCCGTAGGGTCCGCCGACACAATAGGGTCTGAGCGCCTGCTTGAGGTCGTTCGACTGGAGCAGCACGACCAGGCCGGTGATCGAGCGCTCCTCGACGGGCGCCGATGCCAGCGAGGTCAGCGCCGTCCAGATATGCTCCTTCACCTCGGGCGTGATCGGCACGCCTTCGCGCGTCAAGATCGACACGATCCAATCGCCCGCCCAGGCGCGCTCGGGAACGTCGTGGATGCGGGCCAGCGGCTGAAGGCTGACGCTGTCGATGGCACCGTCGCTGAGATCGCCGCCGAGATCGTGCCAATCGCCGCCCATGCCGAGCGCCGCCGCGCGGATCGAGCCGCCGAAGTCGAAGGCGAAGACCTGGGCGCGCTCATAGCGTCTGAACTGAAGCGCCATCAGCGCCAGCAGCACGGACTTGCCCGCGCCGGTCGGGCCGACGATCAGCGTGTGGCCGACGTCGCCGACGTGAAGCGAAAGCCGGAACGGGGTCGAGCCTTCGGTCTTGCCGAAGAGCAGTGGGGGCGCTGCAAAATGCTCGTCCCGTTCCGGCCCCGCCCACACCGCCGAAAGCGGGATCATGTGGGCGAGATTGAGCGTGGAAATCGGAGGCTGGCGGACATTCGCGTAGACATGGCCGGGCAATGACCCGAGCCAGGCGTCCACCGCATTGATGGTCTCGGCCATGGCGGTGAAGTCGCGGCCCTGGATGACCTTCTCGACCAACCGCAGCTTCTCGTCGGCGACGCGCGGATCGTCGTCCCACACCGTCACCGTCGCGGTGACATAGGCCATGCCGGCATAGTCGGCGCCGAGTTCCTGCAGCGCCATGTCGGCGTCGGCAGCCTTGTTGGAGGCGTCGGTGTCCACGAGGACGGACGCCTCGTTGGTCATCACCTCCTTGAGGATCGCGGCGATCGACTTGCGCTTGGCGAACCATTGCCGCCGGATCTTGGTCAAGAGCTTGGTCGCGTCGGTCTTGTCGAGCAGGATCGCGCGCGTCGACCAGCGATAGGGGAAGGCCAAGCGGTTCAGCTCGTCGAGCAGGCCCGGCGTCGTCGCCGTTGGAAAGCCCGTGACGGTGAGGATGCGCAGATGCGATGCGCCAAGGCGCGGTTCGAGCCCGCCGGTGAGCGGCTGGTCGGCGAGCAGCGCGTCGAGATAGATCGGCGTCTCGGGAACACGGACGCGGTGACGCTTGGTCGAGACGCAGCCGTGGAGGTAGGTGAGCGTCTCCGCGTCATCGAGCCAGCGGCACTCCGGCATGAAGGCTTCGACCAGACGCAGGATGCGATCGGTGCGATCGGCGAAGCCAGTCATCGCCTCGCGCGGGTCGATGCCTGACTTCTCGCGGCCTTCGTAGAGCCAGGTTTCCGCGCGCGCGGCGTCTTCGGCCGGGGGCAGATAGGTGAAGGTCAGGAAGTAGCACGACTCGAAATGCGCACCGGCCTCCTCGAAGTCCGCCTTCCGCTCGGCATCAACCAGCGCCGAGGCGGGATCGGGAAAGCGGCTGTCGGGATAGAGGTTCGCGGCGTGGCGCTGCGCCTCGACGAAGATCGCCCAGCCGCTGCCGAGACGGCGGAAGGCGTTGTTGAGGCGGCCGGCGACCGCGACCAGCTCGGCCGGGACGGCGCTGTCGAGATCGGGGCCGCGAAACCGGGCGGTGCGCTGAAAGCTGCCGTCCTTGTTGAGGACGATTCCTTCGCCCACCAGCGCGACCCAGGGCAGGAAGTCGGCGAGCCGGCTGTTGCGATTGCGATATTCGGTGAGGTTCATCATCGGCGCGCTCCCCGTCAGACCGAAAGGTGCGCGGGGACGCGCAGATGGCGGCGCACCACGTCGACGAAGAGCGGATCGCGCTTCGCCGCCCACACCGCCGCGACATGGCCGATCGCCCAGATGGCGATGCCGACCAGCCAGAGGCGAAGGCCAAGGCCCACGGCGCCAGCGAGTGTCCCGTTCATGATGGCGATGGCGCGCGGCGCGCCACCGAGCAGGATCGGCTCGGTCAGCGCGCGGTGAACCGCGACCGTGAAGCCCGGCACCTCGCCGGCTTGATCCACGACGCCCGCCATCAGACGAGCGCTCCGCCGCCGAAGGAGAAGAAGCTGAGGAAGAACGAGCTGGCCGCGAACGCGATCGAGAGGCCGAACACGATCTGGATCAGCCGCCGGAAGCCGCCGGACGTGTCGCCGAAGGCGAGCGTCAGGCCGGTGACGATGATGATGATTACCGCGATGATCTTCGCGACCGGACCTTCGATCGACTGGAGGATCTGCTGGAGCGGCTGCTCCCACGGCATGGAGGAGCCGGAGGCGTGGGCGGCGGGCGCCATCGCGACGGTAATTACGAGGGCCGACGCCATCATCATCAGGCGGCGAGGCAATCTGCGGGCATGCGAGATCATGCGGATTCTCCTTCGTTGGGCTTCGGGGTGATGGGGGTGACGCGGTAATCGCCGTCCGGGCCGAGGCCCTCGACGCGTGCGAGTTCGGAGAGCCGACGGGCAGAGCCGCGGCCGGAGAGGACGGCAACGATGTCGATCGTCTCGGCGATCAGCGCGCGCGGGACCGTAACGACGGCTTCCTGGATGAGTTGTTCCATCCGGCGCAGCGCGCCGATCGCGCTGCCGGCATGGATCGTGCCGATGCCGCCGGGGTGGCCGGTGCCCCATGCCTTGAGGAGTTCCAGTGCCTCGGCTCCACGCACCTCGCCGACCGGAATGCGGTCAGGGCGCAGGCGCAGGGATGAGCGGACGAGATCGGAAAGCGAGGCGACGCCGTCTTTTGTGCGCATTGCCACGAGGTTCGGCGCCGCGCATTGCAGCTCGCGCGTGTCCTCGATGATGACGACGCGGTCGTCAGTCTTCGCGACCTCTGCCAGCAGCGCGTTGGTGAGCGTGGTCTTGCCGGTCGATGTGCCGCCGGTGACCAAAATGTTGGCGCGTGCGGCGACCCCTTGGCGCAGCGTCTCGGCCTGCACCGCCGACATGATGCCGGCCGCGACATAGTCGTCGAGCGTGAACACCGCGACAGCGGGCTTGCGGATCGCGAAGGCGGGCGCGGCGACGACGGGAGGCAACAGCCCCTCGAACCGCTCCCCGGTCTCGGGCAGCTCGGCTGAGACACGCGGGGCGCCGGCATGGATTTCGGCGCCGACATGGTGTGCGACGAGGCGGACGATGCGCTCGCCGTCCGCTGCCGACAGCCGCTCGCCCGTATCGGACAGCCCCTCGGAGAGGCGGTCGATCCAGAGCCGACCATCGGGATTCAGCATCACCTCGACGATGCTGGCGTCGTCGAGATAGCGCGCGATGGCGGGGCCAAGCGCGGTGCGCAGCATCCGCGCGCCGCGCGCAAAGCCTTCTGAATTTTGATGAGACGCCATCATACAACCCCGATTCCATCGGGGCTGAGACAGACCTTCCCCGGACGGGGATGATTAAAAGGGCCTGATTTTGGGCCGATTCAACAAAGATTCATCGGCGTAGTAGTGTAGCGTGCAAATACAGGAAAACGGCGGGGTCAGGATTCAGAAGGCGCGAGGCAAGTGATCGATGACGGCAAATCTTCAACATGGAAGATCCGATACGGCGAGCCGATTCATCGCCGCGCCCGCCGACGTGATCTATCGCGCATTTGTCGACCCGGCCGTCTGACTACAATGGCTTCAGCCGGATGGTATGACCGGCCAGATCTACGAGTTCGATGCCCGGCCAGGCGGCACCTACAGGATGGCACTGACCTATCGCCGCGATCATCCGAACGCGGGCAAGACATCCGAGGACACGGATGTCGTCGAGGGCAGATTCGTCGACTTAGTTCCGAATGAGCGCGTGGTTCAGGTCGTTACGTTCGAGTCAGACGATCCACGATTTGCAGGCGAAATGCCGATGACGTGGAGCATTTCACCGATGGAAGGCGGCGCCGAAGTCTCGATCATCGCCGAGAACGTGCCGAGCGGAATAAGCAAAGTCGACCACGGTGTTGGACTTCGCTCGACCCTGGAAAATCTCGCGCGCTTTGTCGAATAGAGACGTATGTGCGTCGGTGCCGCCTCCGGTCATCCTCGAACGACTGGAACACGGCTGCTTACTCCGATCTTCCGCTTGCGCATTGAAATACAAGCGTCATCGATGAGTTTAGGCAGATCGCGGCGCGCCACACTCCGGTTCGTACTTTCAAACTACCCACACCGTTAGCCATTCCGCGGACTAATTGCGCCGCAGCGCCCCTTTCGGTGGGAAACCCGTCAAGCAACCAGCGAATCCGGCCGACCGCTAGAAATTCGCTGCATGGGCTGGCGTGGCGCCAACTCTTGGTATATCTGATATCTCAATAACTCTTGGAATGTTGAGATGACAATGCACGAAAAGCAGGCCCTCGACGCCTTCGCCGCGCTTTCGCAGGAAACAAGGCTCCGCATCGTCCGTCGTCTGGTGACAGCCGGCCCCGAAGGGATGTCCGCTGGCGCCATCGGAGAGGCGATGGACAGCGCGTCCTCCTCGCGCATGTCCTTTCACCTTAGCCATCTCGAACAGGCGGGGCTTGTCGAGTCCCGGCGCGAAGGGCGGTCGATCATGTACAGCGCGGCTCTGGTGACGCTCTCCAACCTTGTCGCATTTCTCATGCGCGACTGCTGCCAGGGCCATCCCGAGGTGTGCAATCCGGCTGTCGCCGCGCTGTCCTCCTGTTGCGAACCCACGAAAGGCGCTTCCCATGTCTGATGCAGATCAGCCTGACCGCATCTTCAATGTCCTTTTCCTTTGCACCGGCAATTCGGCCCGATCGATCCTCGCCGAGAGCATTCTGACCAAGGACAGTGCCGGCCGGTTTCGCGCGTTTTCCGCTGGCAGCCAGCCCAAGGGGGACGTCAATCCCTTCGCGTTGAAGGTGCTGAAGAGCTTCGACTATCCCGTCGGGGGCTTCCGCTCAAAGAGCTGGGAGGAGTTCGCGGGGTCCGACGCTCCCGTCATGGATTTCGTGTTCACGGTTTGCGACAACGCCGCCGGCGAAACCTGCCCGGTCTGGCCGGGCCAGCCGATGACCGCGCATTGGGGCATCGAAGACCCCGCTGCTGTGAAAGGTTCCGACATTCAGAAGGAAGCAGCCTTCGTCGCCGCGTTTCGTTACATGAAGAACCGGATCTCCGCTTTTTCAGCATTGCCGGTGTCGAGCCTCGACAAGGCTTCGTTGCGCGCGAAGCTCCTGGAAATCGGGCAATCGGACGGCACGTCCTCGCCTCGCAACAGCGCAGCGTGAGATCGGCCATGGACGTTATCATCTATCACAACCCCGAGTGCGGCACCTCGCGCAACACTCTGGCGATGATCCGGAACGCCGGCATCGAGCCGCATGTCATCGAATATCTGAAGACGCCGCCGTCGCGCGCGCTAGTGATGCAACTCATTGTGCGCATGGAGATCTCCGCTCGGGCGCTTCTGCGCGAAAAGGGCACACCCTACGCGGAGCTGGGCCTTGCCGATCCGGCGCTGACCGACGATCAGCTTCTCGATGCTATGATGGCGCATCCGATCCTTATCAATCGGCCGATCGTCGTCAGCCCCAGGGGCGTCAAACTCTGCCGGCCTTCCGAAGAAGTGCTCGATCTGCTGCCGCCGCAGCAAGGCGAGTTCACGAAGGAAGACGGTGAGCGCGTTATCGACCAGCAAGGCCGCCGCATCGCGACGGCTTGAGGAAAACCATGTCTACCTTTGAACGCTACCTCACCCTCTGGGTCGCGCTCTGCATCGTCGTCGGCATCGCGTTCGGCCATATGATGCCGGGCGTGTTTCAAGCAATCGGCGTGGCAGAAATCGCCAACGTCAATCTGCCGGTAGCGGTGCTGATCTGGCTGATGGTCATTCCGATGCTCCTGAAAATCGACTTCGCCGCGCTCGGCGAGGTCGGCCGCCACTGGCGCGGCATCGGCGTGACGCTGTTCGTCAATTGGGCGGTGAAGCCTTTTTCCATGGCTTTGCTCGGCTGGCTCTTTATCGGCTGGCTGTTCCGGCCCCTGCTGCCCGCCGACCAGATCGACAGCTATATCGCCGGCCTCATCATCCTCGCCGCCGCGCCTTGCACAGCGATGGTATTCGTCTGGTCGAACCTGACCAAGGGCGAACCGCATTTCACGCTGAGCCAGGTGGCGCTTAATGACGCGATCATGGTGGTGGCCTTCGCGCCCATCGTGGGGCTCCTGCTCGGCCTGTCCGCGATCACGGTGCCATGGGGCACGCTGATATTGTCGGTGGTGCTCTATATCGTGATCCCGGTGATCGTCGCGCAGATCGTGCGCCGCCACCTCCTGGCGAACGGCGGGCAAGCCGCGCTCGACCGGTTGCTCGCGAAGCTCGGGCCGGTTTCGCTAGTCGCGCTGCTGGCGACGCTGGTGCTGCTGTTCGGTTTCCAGGGCGAGCAAATCATCGCGCAGCCGATGGTGATCGCGCTGCTCGCCGTGCCGATCCTGATCCAGGTCTATTTCAATTCCGGTCTCGCCTATCTGCTCAATCGAATATCAGGGGAACAGCACTGCGTCGCTGGCCCTTCGGCTCTGATCGGCGCGTCCAATTTCTTCGAGCTGGCCGTAGCGGCCGCCATCAGCTTGTTCGGCTTTCACTCCGGCGCGGCGCTCGCGACCGTCGTCGGCGTGCTGATCGAGGTGCCGGTCATGCTCTCCGTCGTGTGGATCGTGAACCGCTCCAAGGGTTGGTACGAGCGCGACGGGAAGGCCGCGGCTGTTGTGGAGGCAAACCGTTGACCTTGCCAAACCTCCCTAATGTCGATGCCGATTGTATCGCTGTGCCGCGCATTGATCGACTGCGGGCAACACCCTCGACCCATCCGCCTCGCATTCTGTTGCTCTACGGTTCGCTTCGCGAGCGGTCCTACAGCCGGTTTCTGACCCAGGAGGCCGAGCGACTGTTGAAGAACTTCGGCGCGGAAACCCGTATCTTCGATCCGCATGGTCTGCCGCTGCCAGATGGAGCGGAAGTCGATCATCCGAAAGTGCGCGAGTTGCGAGAGCTATCGCTCTGGTCGGAAGGCCAGGTCTGGACAAGTCCGGAGCGTCACGGCGCCATGAGCGGAGTGATGAAGGCACAAATCGACTGGATACCCCTGTCGGTCGGCGCGGTTCGTCCAACGCAGGGCCGCACCCTTGCCGTCATGCAGGTTTCCGGTGGTTCGCAGAGCTTCAACGCCGTCAACCAGATGCGCGTGCTCGGCCGCTGGATGCGGATGGTGACGATTCCAAATCAGTCATCCGTTGCCAAGGCGTACCAGGAGTTTGATGAAGCGGGCCGAATGAAGCCGTCCTCCTACTATGACCGGGTGGTCGATGTGATGGAGGAACTGGTCAAGTTCACGCTGCTGACGCGCGATGTCTCCTCGTATCTCACCGACCGCTACTCCGAGCGCAAGGAAAGCGGTGAGGCCCTGATGCGGCGAGTGAATTTGGTAGCAGCGACCTGAGCTTCTAGGTTGCTACCAACTGGTCGGCATGTCGCAACATAGCGCGTTGTCGGCGGTGAGCAGAACCAGCTTCAACGCCAGTCGGCTATTCGGCCTGCCCACCGACATCCTCCGAAATCTCCTGGCTCAGCTTCGGTCCCTTGGCCAGCCGACGGCCGAGCGCGACGACGAATTGATCATAGCGTTCGCCGGCTTTGGCGCGGGCGGCCTGCGCGGCAGGTTCCGGCAAAGCCGGCGTGGTTGCGACCCAGAAGCGCACGAACACGGCGAGCATCTCGACGGAGATGCCGACATCGCGCTCCATCCGCGTCATACGGCGATCGAGCTGGTCGAGCCGCTTGGTGATCGCCGCCTCCTGTCGCTCGGCCGCATCCGGCGAGAGGAAGGATTCAATGGCAGCCTCCGCCACGAGCGATCGGGAATGGTCGCGCCGCGCGGCATGTTCGGCGAGACGACGCATCACGGCCGGATCAAGATAGACCGACAGCCGCTGTTTCCTGGGAGGTTTCGTCATGGCGACCTCACAGCTCCATGCCGTCGCCGGGATCGAGCGAGACCTGTCGCGCGACGCCCTGCATCATCCGGTTCATCCGGCTATTGCGGACCGCATCATCCTCGGCGTCGTCGGCAAGGCCGATCTCAAACTCGTTCTCGATCGGCGCCTTCTTCTCGACGGGCTTCACGCGGTTCAGCTCGGGTTGCTGACGACGTTCGGATTCGGTCGGATCTTCATCGCCGATTTCCGCCGCCGGCTTCGCCTCGGTCACCTCCGGCTGGGCCGGGAGCGGCAGCGCCGTCCAGTCGTCGGGCCGAGCCTGTCTTGGTGGCACGATCGTCGGCGGCATCAGGATGCGTTCCTTGAAGCGCGCATCGTCGTAGTAGCGCGCCTTCTTCGCCCGGATCGGCGGCGTGCCCGCGACCATGA
Organism: Rhizobiales bacterium 24-66-13; assembly: GCA_002257205.1. GTDB lineage: Bacteria > Pseudomonadota > Alphaproteobacteria > Rhizobiales > Xanthobacteraceae > NCEH01. Next base: position 62,770 of record NCHM01000004.1, read on the forward strand.
CGATCTCGTCGGTCGGCGGGAGCTGCATGATCTCGCCGGGGGTGAGCAACTGCCTGGCCGTCTCGGATCGAGAGACCATCAGATGCCCAAGCCAAGGCGACAGCCGATGCCCGGCATAGTTCCGCATTGCCTTCATCTCGGTCGCGGTGCCGAGCGCATCGGATACGCGCTTGGCGGTGCGCTCGTCGTTGGTCGCGAAGCTCACCCGCACGTGGCAGTTGTCGAGGATCGAGTTGTTCGCGCCATAAGCCTTCTCGATCTGGTTCAGCGACTGCGCGATCAGGAAGCTCTTGAGGCCATAGCCCGCCATGAAGGCCAACGCGGACTCGAAGAAGTCGAGTCTGCCGAGCGCCGGAAACTCGTCCAGCATCAGCAGGAGCCGATGGCGGTCGGCCTTCGCCTGCAGGTCCTCGGTCAGGCGTCGGCCGACCTGGTTGAGGATCAGCCGGATCAGCGGCTTGGTGCGGTTGATATCGGACGGCGGCACAACGAGGTAGAGCGTCGTCGGGTGCTTCCCACCCACGATGTCGGTGATCCGCCAGTCGCAGCGCCGCGTCACCTCGGCCACCACGGGATCGCGATAAAGGCCGAGAAACGACATCGCGGTGGAGAGCACGCCAGAGCGCTCATTGTCGCTCTTGTTGAGCAGCTCGCGCGCGGCGCTGGCGATGACGGGATGCGGTCCCGCCTCGCCCAGATGCGCCGTCTTCATCATCGCCGCCAGCGTCGACTCGATCGGCCGCTTCGGATCGGAGAGGAACGCAGCAACGCCGGCGAGCGTCTTGTCCTCCTCCGCATAGAGAACATGGAGGATGGCGCCGACCAGCAGTGCATGGCTGGTCTTTTCCCAGTGGTTTCGCTTCTCCAGCGATCCTTCGGGATCGACGAGGATGTCGGCGATGTTCTGAACGTCGCGGACTTCCCACTCGCCGCGGCGCACCTCGAGCAGCGGATTGTAGGCCGACGATTTTGCGTTGGTTGGATCGAACAGCAGCACGCGGCCGTGCTTGGCGCGGAAGCCCGCCGTGAGCTGCCAGTTCTCGCCCTTGATGTCGTGAACGATGGCCGAGCCCGGCCAGGTCAGCAGCGAGGGCACCACCAAACCGACACCCTTGCCCGATCGCGTCGGCGCGAAGCACAGCACGTGCTCCGGCCCGTCGTGGCGAAGATACTCGCGCTCGTATCGGCCGAGCACGACCCCATCGGCGCCGAGCAGGCCGGCGGCATCCACCTCCTTCTTCTCGGCCCATCGCGCTGAGCCATAGGTTTCGACCTTCTTGGCCTCGCGCGCGCGCCAAACCGACATGCCGATCGCGACGGCGATCGAGATGAAGCCGCCCGATGCGGCGATGTAGGCGCCTTCGACAAAGATCGCGGGGGCGTAGGCGTCGAAGCCGTACCACCACCAGAAAAACGAAGGCGGCAAGTAGAAGGGAAAGCCGAACAGCGTGAACCACGGATGCCCAAGTTCTGGCTGGAAGGCGAGACGCCAGGCCACCCATTCGGTCGCGCCCCAGGTCGTGACCAGCACGATGGCGAAGACGGTGAGAATCTGGCCCCAGAGAATTTTCGTAGCGGACATGGCGGAGATTCTTTCTGCGAGGGTTCAGAGGCCGAGGCCGCGCTTGCGGCCGAAACTCCAGTCGATGCCGCCGTCATCGCGGGCAACGCCGGAGACGTGGCGGCCGAGTTGCTTTTCGAGGGAGGGCGTCCAGGGCACGAGCTGGAAGCCGAGACCGTCGTCCAGCATGGCGAAGCGGCCCGAGGCGAGCGTGAAGCGCTGACGGTAGGAGCCGGCGATATATTCGCCGCTGGCCGCCCGATTGAACGGCTGGCCGGTCTCACCGGAGAGTTTCTCGCCGAGCGCCTCCAGCTCGCGGCGGCGCAGGGTGTCGATCAGATTGCGGGTGAAGGTGACGCGCTGGCCGTGCCGCTCGCCGAAGCCCTGTCCGACCAGGTGATTGGCGCGGCGCTCCAAAGCGTGTCGAACCTCGGCGCCGAACCCGCCCTCGGACAACGCAGCCGGCTCGCGGGCGATATTCTGCCGGTCGAGCCAGGTCGCGCCCGACGCGGTGATCTGGCGGTCGATGTCGAGGTCGGAGCGGACGGCGATCGCGACGCGGCGCTGGCCCTGGGCGTCGTCGAACCGTCGAAGCTCCACGATCGAACCGGGCGAGCTGTCGCCGGCCGCGTCGAGGTCGGGCAGCTTGATGTGATGGGTGCGCCCGTCGACCCCATCGACCACGGCATAGGCCGTGCCCTTCAACTCGTCGTCGAGGCCGCGATCCACCAGCCTGCCGATAATAGGCGTGTCCAGACTCTCGGCCGCCAGCACATAGCTGGCCGAGCCGCGTTCGATGCCGCGATCGGTCAATGCCCGGTGCATGCGTTTGATGATGTCGCCGCGCTGGCCGAGCTCGCGCAGCGTCGCCTCGGCCCTGCCGTCGATCATCCACTGGCCGGGGCCAACCTGTTCGGCGAGACCAAGCGTTTCGAGCTTGCGCAGCCGCCCGACCTTCAGCGCATGATATTCATCGGGCCTGGCGCTTTGGTCGGGCGCCATGTCGATGACGCCTCCGTCGCGGCTATCGCGAACGAGCTGGCGGTCGAGCTGGGTCCAGCGTTCGGTGTCGACCTGGCGCTCAAGGCTGCGGCGGATGTCGAGATCGGTGCGCGGCCCAAGTTCCTGGGTGATGAGATCACGCGCTCGATCGCGCATCCCTTCCTTGATGTAGTCGCGTGAGATGACGAGATCCTGCCCGTCGTCGCGCAGGCCGCGCACGATCAGATGGACATGGGGATGCTCCGTGTTCCAGTGATCGACGGCGACCCAATCGAGCTGAGTGCCGAGGTCCTTTTCCATCTGCCCGGCGAGATCGCTGGTGAAGCTGCGGAGATCCGCCATGTCCATCGCGTCGTCGGGCGAGACGATGAAACGGAAGTGATGGCGGTCTTCCTGACACCGCTCGGCGAAAGCCTTGGGATCAGCGTCATCGCCGCCGGGACCGAACAGGTGAGCCTTCTCCCCATCACGGGTCACGCCCTCGCGGCGGAGATAGTTGAGATGTGTCGCGAGCGGCGCAGAGCGGGACGTCTGGCGCACGACGCGCGACTTGATCACAGCGCCGCGCGAGCGGGAGTTGATCAGCCTATTCGCCTGGATGCTCGCGCGCTGGCCGCGGCCGAAGCGGGAGCGGTTGCCAGGCACGATGCGGCCCGAGCGGGAGATGCCGGCGCCCGCTTTCTTAGCGGCGGCGAGCGCTTGCGCGATGAAGGGCCTGGCGCGCTGCGCGCTCGATGAGCGGATGCGGCCGGGCCGGATGCGAAAATCGTCCTCGCCGCTCATGGCCGAGACCCTGCACATCGTATCAAGGTTCGGAAATCATAAGAAAAGTGGCTTTGCCGCGAGGTGCGCGGAAATCTCGCACCTCGCGAAAGCGGGGCATAACCTCTTGAAAAACCACAACCAACCGAAGCCGCACCTCGCGGCCTTTTATCCTGCCATCGTCCGGTTGTATTGCCTGCCTCCACCTCTAACGCACCCCATGACACGCCGGAGCCCGCTATCGTGCGATCGGGAACCTGGTCGCTCACGGCGCATTCCTCCTGCCCGAGCGCGGGACGAACAGCCCGTCCGACTGCGGCTCGATGGCGGAGACATCGCGCACAGATGATGTCATCGTCGCAGCACCTGGCGCGCGCTCGGCCGGCACGGGATCAGCGGCCGGTCTGCGGTCTGGCAGCGCGATGAACAACGGCGCGCGTGTCCAGGCCAAGGGATCGGCTGCGGCGACTACGATCGGGCCGGCCGCATCGCCGCCGCCCACGGCCGGCGCGACGATGGCGACATAGGCGCGCGTTTCCGCAGGCAGTACGCGGCCCTTCAGCGAGTACTCGTAGCGGCCAGGACCGGCATTGTAGGCGGCGATCCAACCGGGAGATCCGTATCGGTCGAACAGCTCGCGGATGTAGCCGGCGCCGGCGATGATGTTGTCATGCGGATCATAGGGATCGGCGCCGAGACGGTGGCGAAGGCGCAAGCCCGCCCATGTCTCCGGCATGATCTGCATCAGCCCCATCGCGCCCTTCGACGAGATGGCGCGCGGATCGCCGGCGCTTTCGGCACGCATCACGGCCCTGATCCATGCGATCGGAACGCTGAAGCGCCGCGACGCCTCGGCGATGTGATCGGCATAGGAATCGCGCGGCGACGGACGGGCGATCGGTACACCCTGCGCCATCGTGACCGCCGGCATAGCGCTCACGAAGGTAAGGCCGGAAAGGAGAAGGAGAGCCATGCGCCGGGCAGCGCGAAGCGGCCAGGACGCAGTCGAACGGCTCGTCGATTGGCGGCGAGCACGCATCGCTCAATCCTTCTCGCCGCGATCGCGCGGGCGCGACCAGTGCAGCGACCAGGCGTTGCCGGCATCGTCGTCGCGGAACAGGTTGGCCCGGATCGGATGTGGCAAGGCCGGATCGTCGATCAGCAGCGCGACATATTCGCCGGCCTTCTCGCCGGAGCGTTTCCATCCGGCGCCGATCTCCCCGCCCGGCTCGTTGTTCATGCCGTCGAAGACGTGGACGCGATACTGAGGTGCATTCTCGACGTCGGACGGTTCGGCAGCGATGATGATGACGTCCTGGTTCAGGACCAGCGTTGTCAGATGTCCGATGAAGCCTGCTTCGTCGCGGGTAAATGTGCCGATCTGTGGCATGATGGTCTCCTTGGCGGTGCGGTTGGGAAAACCCTCGGCGAGCACCGCTCCCGCCGATGGGCAAGCGGTCAGCGTGTCGGCGCGCGCCATGCGAAGCGGCCACCTCCGTCCTCGTCGGTCCACAGCGGGACCGCTCGGCCGATGATCTGGTCGGTCGAGATCAGGCCGAAGTAGCGGCCGTCGAGGCTGTCGTGGACCTGCCAATTCATCAGGAAGACTTCGCCGGTATGGACACGGCGGCAGCCCTGCCACACGGGCAGTTCGCGGCCGGCGCGATCGCGCTCGAGCGCCGCGCCGACCTCGACCCCATCCACCGTGATGGTGAGGTTCGAGCGGCAAACGGTCTGTCCGGATACCGCGAGGATGCGCTTCATCAGCGGCACGCCCTTGGGCAGGTAGCCGCGTTCCGCGAGAAAGGTCGCGAGCGGCTCGGGCGCATCGACGGCGACAAGATCGGTGACTTCAAATGGCCCGTCGAAGTCGATTGTGTAGAAGCCGATCGGCGCGCTCGCCGATGCGTTCCAGATCAGCTTGATCGGCATCGGCGTTAGGCCGGGATAGCCGACGCCAAGCGCCGCGAGCGTTGTCGCGAGGAGAAGTCCGGCGCGGCTCACGGCTCGGCCCTCCGACGCAGAAGGAACGCGCGGTGATGTTCGAGCGTGTAGGCGCGCGGCTCATCTCCGGCGGTCAGCCGGTTGTGGACGTGCCGCCAGTGATCGGGCGAGACGGCCTCGGGATCGCTGCCGGCGCGCTCGATGGCGTCGATCGCCTGCAGCACCCGCTCGACTTTCGGCCAGCTCTCGACCTTGAGCAGGATGTCGCCGCCGGGACGCACGAAGGGCAGCGTCTGGTAGGCTTCGCCACGCGCGACGGCGCGCACGATGTCGATGCGCGAGATGATCGTGCCGAAGTCGTTTGACGCCCAGCGCACGAAGGCGAAGACCGCGCCGGAGCGAAACGACAGGGTACGCCGGCGTCGATCGAGGATCTGTTCGTGGGCGTGCGAACCGAAGCGAATCCAGTTCTCGATTTTCTTCTCGACCCAGGTCAGCTCGACATGGGTAAGATTGTTTTGCGGGAGCGCAGTCGGCGTCGGGCCGCCGCGCACGCGGGGGGCCGCGGCGTCGGTCATGAAGGTTCTCCTTCGATGGGTGGGAATTCGCGCGCGAGCAGTTCGCGCAGCATGTCGGCGACAGTGACTCCGCGCTGGAACGCGATGATCTTGATGCGCCCCCGCAACTTCGGCGTGATGTCGATGGTTAGGCGGGCGGTGAAGCCCGCCGCATCGGCCATGCGAGCCGGTTCAGTCTCAGCGGCCTTGATCCAGGCGTCGGGATTGGTCGGGCGCGATGCGAAGCCGCGCCGTTCGGATCGCTCGTTCATGGCGCGATCCTTTCGATCTCGGTGACGAGCGCCGCGATCTCGCGCGCGGCAGGACCGTCATCGTCGATCTCGAAAGCAAGGCGACCGGACTGCGCAGCGTCGGCGTAGATGACGCGCTGCCCAACTGTCGTGCGCAGCACTGGCGGATCGTGGTCGGCCAGCGTCTCGGCCGTTTCGCGGGCGATGACGGTGCGCGCGCCGCAGCGGTTGAGAACGAATCGGGCGCGCAGCTCCGGCCGGTAGATGCGCGCTTCCGATAGGAGCGCCAGCATCTCGGCCGATGCCCAACCGTCGAGCGGCGACGGCTGCACTGGGATCAGTACAAGGTCGGCGGCAAGCAGCGCCGAACGCATCAGTCCGGCGACGCGCGGCGGCCCGTCGATGACGACGTGATCGACGGGCCGCGCCAACTCCGGCGCCTCACGATGGAGCGTATCGCGCGCCAGGCCGACGACGCCGAAGAGGCGCGGCGCCTGCTCGCGGGCGCGTTGCTGAGACCAGTCGAGGGCCGAGCCCTGCGGGTCCGCATCGACCAGCGTGACCCGCTTTCCCTTGCCGGCCCATTCGCCAGCGAGGTGCAGCGCAAGCGTCGTCTTGCCGACACCGCCCTTCTGATTGAGCAAGGCCACGATCATCGCCGTCCTCCCGATCGACGATCGAGGGGGAGTTGCGGCGTCGCGGCCGTCTCGCGTTTACCCGCGTCAGCGCCGGCGACGGTAGGTCGGGATGCACGCCCTTTGCCGGTCGCGCTGAGCGCAATTGCAGCGCGCCGAACGAGGTTTTCCACCTCGCGCGCGCGCTCTTCAAAGTTAGCTGGGGTAACTGTTTCTGTTCCGGACCCGTGTGAAGAAAACGCTCTCGGCCGTACCGTGATCCGTGAACCGACCGGCATTTTCCGGTCAGTCA
>NCHM01000218.1:0-6683 GCA_002257205.1 Rhizobiales bacterium 24-66-13
GAGCCCTCGTGCAGCACCGTCACCTTCACGCCGAGGTCGCGCACGAACTGCATGTCGTGCTCCACCACCACCACGGCGCGGGTCTGCGCGATCTCGCGCAGCAATTCGGCGGTGTCGGCGGTCTCCTGGTCGGTCATGCCGGCGGCGGGCTCATCCACCAGCAGAAGCCGCGGCTCCTGCGCGAGCAGCATGCCGATCTCCAGCCATTGCTTCTGACCGTGGCTGAGCTCGGAGGCCTTGCGCGCGCGATGATCCTTCAGGCGAATGCGCTCCAGCAGCGCATCAATGCGCTCGCGCTCATGCGCGGTCCGGCGCCAATAGATGTTCAAGAACGGCCGCCGGTCCGCCTTCACCGCCAGCAGCAGATTGTCTTCCACCGTGTGCATATCGAACACGGTCGGGGTCTGGAACTTGCGGCCGATGCCGAGTTCCGCGATCGCCGCCTCGTCGAGCCGGGTGAGGTCGTGCACGCCGGCGAACAGGGCCTCGCCCTTGGTGGGGCGCGTCTTGCCGGTGATCACGTCCATCATGGTGGTCTTGCCGGCGCCATTAGGGCCGATGATGGCCCGCATCTCCGCTTCCTCGATGGTGAGCGAAAGCGCGTTCAAGGCCCGGAAGCCGTCGAACACCACCGAAACATTGTCGAGATAGAGCAGCGATTGGGTGAGGCTCTGGGAGAGGCCTTGGCTTGCTTCCATGATCCTCACTCCGCCGGCTTGGCCGAAGCCACGGCGCTGGGCGCGGGCTTGTGGCGTCTGGCCGAAAGGCTGCCCCACAGACCGAGCACGCCGCGCGGCAGGAACAAGGTGACCAGCACGAACAGCGCGCCGAGGGCGAACAGCCAGGCTTCCGGCAGCACGCCGGTGAACCAGGTCTTGCCCGCATTCACGATCAACGCCCCGAGCGCCGCGCCCACCAGCGTGCCGCGCCCGCCGACCGCCACCCAGATGACGATCTCGATGGAATTGGCGGGAGCGAACTCGCCGGGATTGATGATGCCCACCTGCGGCACATACAGCGCGCCCGCCGCGCCGGCGAGCATGGCAGAGACGGTCCAGGCCAGCAGCTTGTAATTGGCGACCCGGTAGCCGAGGAAGCGCGTGCGGCTCTCCGCATCGCGCACCGCCACCAGCACCTTTCCATATTTCGACGTCACCAGCGCTCGGCACAGCAGATATCCCGCCGCCAGCGCCACCGCCGAGAGCACGAACAGGGTCACACGCGTGCTGTCGGCGGAGATGGAGAAGCCCAGGATGTCCTTGAAATCGGTCAGCCCATTATTGCCGCCGAAGCCCATGTCGTTACGGAAGAACGCCAGCATGAGCGCGAACGTCATGGCCTGGGTGATGATGGAGAGATAGACGCCCGTGACGCGCGAGCGGAAGGCAAACCAGCCGAACGCGAACGCCAGCACGCCGGGCACCACCAGCGCCATGATCATGGCGAAGGGAAACCAGTCGAACCCATACCAGAACCAGGGCAATTCCTTATAGTTCAGGAACACCATGAAATCCGGCAGCACCGGATTGCCGTAGACCCCCCGCGCGCCGATCTGGCGCATCAGATACATGCCCATGGCATAGCCGCCGAGCGCGAAGAACGCCCCGTGGCCGAGCGAGAGCACGCCGCAATAGCCCCACACCAGATCCACCGACACCGCCAGCAGCGCGTAGCAGAGATATTTGCCCAGCAGCGGCACGAGATAATTGGAGATGTGGAAGGGGCTGCCTTCCGGCACCACCAGATTGGCGATGGGCACCAGAATGGCGGCGGCGACGAGGAGGATGAGAAAGATCGCCCCGGGGCGATCCACGATGCCGAGGCCTCTCATGATTCCACCGCCCGGCCCTTGAGCGCGAACAGACCGCGCGGGCGCTTCTGAATGAACAGGATGATGAACACCAGCAGGGCGATCTTCGCGAGCACGGCGCCGGCGAACGGCTCCAGCAGCTTGTTGGCGATGCCGAGGCTGAAGGCCGCCACCAGCGTGCCCCACAGATTGCCCACGCCGCCGAACACCACCACCATGAAGCTGTCGATGATGTAGCCCTGGCCGAGATTGGGGCTGACATTGTCGATCTGCGAGAGCGCGACGCCGGCGATGCCGGCAATGCCCGAACCGAGCCCGAAGGTGAGCGCATCGATGCGCCCGGTGCGGATGCCCATGGCGCCGGCCATGCGCCGGTTCTGCGTCACCGCGCGCACATAGAGCCCAAGCGAGGTGCGCTTCAGCACCACCAGCAGCGCGAAGAACACGCCCAGAGCGAAGATGATGATGCATAGGCGATTGTAGGTGATGGACAATTGCCCGAGCTGGAACGCCCCGGACATCCAGGAGGGCGCGCCGACTTCCTTGTTTGTCGGGCCGAAGATGGTGCGCGTCGCCTGCTGCAACATCAGCGAAATGCCCCAGGTGGCGAGCAGGGTTTCCAGCGGACGGCCATAGAGGAAGCGGATCACCGTGCGTTCGATCACGATGCCTACGAGGCCGGTGAACAGGAACGCCAGCGGCAGGGCAATGGCCAGCGACCAGTCGAACAGATAGGGCGCCTTGGTGCGGATCAGTTCCTGCACCACGAAGGTGGTGTAGGCGCCCAGCATCACCATCTCGCCATGGGCCATGTTGATGACCCCCATGACACCGAAGGTGATGGCAAGGCCGATGGCTGCCAGCAGCAGCACGGAGCCCAGGGAGAGGCCGTACCAGATATTCTGCGCCACGTTCCAGAAGGCGAGCGAGCGATTGATCTTCTCGATCCCGGCATCGGCGGCGGTGCGCAGGGCGGGCGAGGCATCGGCTGGCACGCCGGCGAGCAGGGCCAGGGCCTCCTGGTCGCCGCGATCGACGATCAGCTTGGTGGCGGCGATGCGCTCGGCCTCCGGCGCGTCGACCTTGGTGAGGATGATGGCGGCCCGCGCCTGGGCGAGCGCAGCCTTCACGTCCGTGTCGCGCTCGCGGGCGATGGCGGCGTCGAGCGCGGGGAGAGCGGCGACATCGCGGGACTTGAACACCGCGCCGGCGGCATCGATCCGCTTTGCCGCATCCGGGCTGGCAAGGGCCAGTGCTCCGGCGGCGGCCTCCACCGCGCGGCGCACGCGATTGTTGAGGCGCACGGTCTTGAGATCGGCCGGGGCCGTCGTCACAGCGGCGCCTGTGGCGGCGTCGGTGAGGCCGCCGGCCTTGGTCTTCACATAGACCGTCTTGGTGGCGGGATCGAACATGAGGCGCCCGTCCCCCACCGCATCGACAATGGCGGCGGCCTGGGGATTGGGACTGAGGGCCAGTGCGGCGAGCCCGGCCTCGGTGTCGGAATAGCTATCGGCGGCAAACCGCGCCACGGCCGGCGCGATATCGGCGGCGCCCTGGCTGCGGCCTTCGGTCACGAAACCCGGCCCTGCGCCGAGGAGAACCAGCCCCAGCAGCGCGGATAGAACCAGCCGCATCAAGGAAATCGTCATGTCGGCCTCGCCTGGAGCGGCAGCGATGCGTCCGCCTGCTCCCCCCGAAGCAGACGGACGCCGCCGCGACTTGCCTTCTTTCGAAGACACACCCACCGCACGGAGCCGCGCGGTGGGACGGCATTTCAGAACGCTCAGGCGCTCACTTGGTCGCGGTGCCGAGGCAGACCTTCTTGACCGAATCGTAGTTGCCGCACTTCAGCTGCACCCAGTCGGCCACCAGGTCCTTCGAGCCTTCCAGCTGCTTGGACCAGGCTTCGCCGGGGATCAGGTTGTCGGTCTTCCACACCACGTTGAACTGGCCATTGTCCTCGATCTCTCCGATGAACACGGGCTTGGTGATGTGGTGGTTCGGCAACATTTCCGAGACGCCGCCGGTGAGGTTCGGCTGCTTGGTGCCGGGCAGTGCATCGATCACCTTGTCCGGATCCACCGAGCCGGCTTTGGTCACGGCCTGCACCCACATGTTGAAGCCGATGTAATGGGCTTCCATGGGATCATTGGTGACGGCCTTCGGATTCTTCATGAAGGTCTGCCACTGCTTGATGAAGGCGTCGTTTTCCGGCGTCTTGATCGACATGAAGTAGTTCCACGCCGCGAGATGTCCCACCAGCGGCTTGGTGTCGATGCCGGCAAGCTCTTCCTCGCCGACGGAGAAGGCGACGACCGGGATATCGGTGGCCTTGATGCCCTGGTTCGCCAGTTCCTTGTAGAACGGCACGTTGGCATCGCCATTGATGGTGGAGACGACCGCCGTCTTCTTGCCCGCCGAACCGAACTTCTTGATGTCGGCGACGATGGTCTGCCAATCCGATTGGCCGAACGGGGTATAATTGATCATGATGTCCTCGGATTTCACGCCCTTGGACTTCAGATAGGCTTCCAGAATCTTGTTGGTGGTGCGGGGATAGACATAATCGGTGCCCGCGAGCACCCAGCGCTCGACCTTCTCTTCCTTGGCGAGATAGTCCACCGCCGGAATGGCCTGCTGGTTGGGGGCGGCGCCGGTGTAGAACACGTTGCGCTCGCTCTCCTCGCCTTCATATTGCACGGGGTAGAACAGGATCGAGTTCAGCTCCTTGAACACCGGCAGCACCGACTTGCGGCTCACCGACGTCCAGCAGCCGAACACCACGGCAACCTTGTCCTTCGTGATGAGCTCGCGCGCCTTTTCCGCGAACAAGGGCCAGTTCGACGCGGGGTCGACCACGACCGCCTCAAGCTTCTTGCCGAGTACGCCGCCCTTCTTGTTCTGCTCGTCGATCAGCATCAGCATGGCGTTCTTCAGCGTCGTTTCGCTGATGGCCATGGTGCCGGAAAGGGAATGCAGGATACCGACCTTGATGGTCTCTTGGGCGTTGGCTGCCCCGATGCTTGCCGCGAGGGCGGCCGCTGCCGCCAGCGCCCCGATGCCTTTGGTGGTCCGTCCCAGAAATTCGAGCATACGCTCTCTCCGTGTTCGTCGGCCGGCGCGAAGCCAGCAACACGGCAGAGCAAGGGGCGTGCCACAATTCCGACAAACCCCGGAGGGTTGCGCCGCGCGCACTCGACGCCCGGCACACCCCGCCTAATTTGTATACAGTCGAATAAATCTGATTATAAATTCACCAATTGATTAAAAAATAGCCACTCCAGCGATGGGGCATTGCCCCATTGCCGCGGCGGTGGCCCGCTTTCCGATCGGATCACGGGCGGGCCGGTTAAAGAACGTTAAACAAGTAAAGCAGAACGATCACCGAAAACGGTACGCCCAGCAACCACAGTACAAAACCGCGCATCGTCTTTACTCCTTCAGTTTTTTTCGCTCTGGAATGAAAACGCCGCGCTTGCGGAAGCGTTCCCCACACCGTACGCAATCCACCACGTTGCATCGCGGAAAACTTGACCGCAGACGCAGCACGCTCTTTTGTGGCGCGTTTGCACGCAGCGAGGAAAAGCATGGACACTCTGCTCGAAGGATACCGGCGGTTTCGCGAACTCTCGTGGCCCACCTACAAGGATCTGTTCGAGCGCCTCGCCGCGCGAGGCCAGAAGCCCCATACCTTCGTCGTCGCGTGCTCCGACAGCCGGGTCGATCCTCAGCTCATTTTCGATGCGGGCCCGGGCGAATTGTTCGTGGTGCGCAACGTGGCCAATCTTGTGCCGCCCTATGAGCCGGACGGGAATTATCACGGCACCAGCGCGGCCCTGGAATTCGCGGTGCGGGTGCTGGAGGTGGAGCGCATCGTCGTGCTCGGCCACGCCCAGTGCGGCGGCGTCCACGCCCTGCTGGAAGGCGCCCCCGCGCTTGCGCGCGATTTCGTCGCCAGTTGGATTACCATCGCCGAACCGGCGCGCGCGGAGACCCTGAACGCCAACTTGCCCCCCGCCGAGCGGCAGCGTTTCTGCGAATTGTGCTGCGTGCGCCTGTCGCTGCGCAACCTGGTGACCTTCCCCTGGCTCAGCGAACGGGTCGCCGCGGGCCAGCTTAAGCTGCACGGCGCTTATTTCGGCGTCGCCACCGGCAAACTGGAATTGCTGGGCGAAGACGGCACGTTCCATGCCGCATGAGACGCGCGGCCAATGCGACGCACGATCAAGAGAGAGCCTGTCACACGCGCTTTACCCCTTCATCATACAGGCTTGATTTGACATCGGGCGTGGCGTCACACGCCGGGCTGGGAGCTCAGGATCATGAAGCAGGACACCATCGATCCGGTGCAGGCGACTCTGTTGCCTGAAAATGCCGGGCGCCGCCACGTCGCGGACATTGTCGAGTTCCTCAATCAGAAAGAGCTTTCCGAGGCGGTGCAATTCATCACCACCTTGCCGAACGAATGGGCGGTTGAGGTTCTCGATCAGCCCGACTTCGACCTTGCTTGCGAGGTCATCGAGACGCTGCCGCAGGATAAGGCAGTGGCTCTGCTGGAAGGCATGTCCAGCGATCGGGCAGCCGATATCCTGCGCTGGATCGATGATCCGGTGCGCGGCGAGTTGCAGCATCGCCTTTCGCCCGAAACGCGCGCGGCCATCTCCCATCTGCTGACCTATCCGGAGAATACCGCTGGCGGCCTGATGACCACCGAATATGTCAGCGTTCCCGCCGACTGGACCGTGGAACAGACCCTGGTCCATCTGCGCGAGGTCGAGGCCTCGCGCGAAACCATTTATGCCATCTACCTGCTGGACCCCGCCTCCAAGCGCCTGGTGAACGTGGTGCGGCTGCGCCGGCTGATCTCGGCCAA
>NCHM01000218.1:6770-9995 GCA_002257205.1 Rhizobiales bacterium 24-66-13
GCCGGCTGGCTGTGCGTTCTCTTCCTCTCGGAAATGCTGACCGCCAGCGCCATGCAGGTCTATTCGGACGAACTGGAGAAGGCGATCGTCCTCGCGCTGTTCATTCCGCTGGTCATGAGCTCGGGCGGCAATTCCGGGTCCCAGGCCACCTCGCTCATCATCCGCGCGCTCGCCCTGCGCGAGGTCCGGCTGAAGGACTGGTACCGCGTGGTCTTGCGCGAAATCCCGACCGGCATCGTGCTCGGTTCCATCCTGGGCGTCATCGGCATCATCCGCATCGTGGTCTGGCAGGAGCTGGGCATTTTCGATTATGGTGAGCATTGGCAGCTGCTGGCGATCACCATCGGCGCCGCGCTGATCGGCATCGTCACCTTCGGCTCGTTCGCCGGGTCCATGCTGCCCTTCATCCTCAAGCGCGTCGGCTTCGATCCGGCGAGTGCATCCGCCCCGTTCGTCGCGACGCTCGTGGATGTGACCGGCCTGATCATCTATTTCAGCGTCGCCTACGCGATCCTGCGCGGCACGATCCTTTGAGGATGCGGCCGCTTCGCTGAACAAAAAGCCGGAGCCCCCTGCGGCGCCGGCTTTCTTTTCGACCTCGGGAAGCTCGACCGTGCGACGGCGCCGCGCGACGGACTCAGTGATTCACGATGAATTTCATCAGCGCGCCATAGCCCCCCTCGCCTTCGCCGACGGGTGTTTCGTCCCGCGCTTCGGCGGCGGCGGCTTCGGTCAGATCGCGGGCGGAGAGGTCGAAACCGCGCGCGGTGAGGAAGTTCACCGCATCGTCGGTGGTCATGAAATCCGTGACCGCCTGCGCCAGGGTCTCGCTCAAGGCGGTGTTCCCCGAGGCATCGGCCTTCAGCCGTTCAATATCCGTATCGCCCATTTTGGCCTCCGCTGCGTTCGTGTCATGGCTGGGAGGTCAACGGCGGAACCCTGGCCGTGTTCCCAATTCCCGCTCAAGTGCCTCCCGCAATCGGCGCCACTGGACGCCCGAAGCGTCGCCAGCTACCTAAATATCTCACGTGCAAATGCACGCTGAAGGACTTCAGCCCAGAGGCGACGGGTCACGCATGGGGCAGATCGCGTTTCTTCTCATCGGTTCGGAATCGGTACGTCAACGCTGGTTCGTGATGGCGGGGCTCGGTGCCTTGCTCGCGGCCGCCGGCGGGTTCTTGATCCTGGATGCTCAGGACGGACAAACCCTGCTGCCGAATGGGGTGCTCGGCTTCGTTTTCCTTCTGGAAGGACTATTTGCAATCCTCACCGCGCTTGCGGGACAGGTCGGCGTCAGCCGCACCATCTCCACGCTCAAGGCGGCCGGGCTGATCGTGATTGGCTGCCTGATCATCCGATATCCCGACGCCAACACCTACATCGTCACGATCCTGTTCAGCGCCGCTTTCGCCGTCGACGGAGCCACGCGGATCGGCACCGCAAGCATCGTGCGCTTCCGCAATTGGCGGCTAGTGGTGGCATGGGGCATCTTCGAGCTGTTGCTCGCGCTGGTGATCGCCGCCGACTGGCCGATCCCACGGGCAAAGAACATCCATTTCTGCGTCGGCCTGCTGCTGCTGTTCTCCGGCTGGGTGTTGATCCGCATGAGCCTGATGATCAAATCGCTGGAGCCGGAGGCGGCGATCCTCACCTTGCCCATGTTCGGCGCACGCGCCTGGTATGACCATGCCCCAGTGCTGCTCGGAGACGATCCGCGTCCGAAATCCTCCGAAGCCATGGTGGTGCGGGTGTGGACGCCGGTCGGCTCGGCGGATGTCGCCAACCGGCGCGTCGTCATGGACCGCTATATTGCCGCGCTTGATCGCAAGGGCACCATATCCACCGGCCATGCCGCGCTGGACCTGCCGCCGGACGTCTATATCAGCCATTATCCCGCACAGGAGATCGAGCAGAGCGCCGGTGCGTTCATGAATGCGCTGCGCGCGACCGTCGACAACGATATCCCCGGGCGCTTCCAGCCTTCCTACGAGGTGGAGCGGACCGGTTGGTGCGACGCGGACGCCGAGGTGGCGTTCCGCAATTTCAACGCCCGCCGCCTGCGCGCCTTCTGGATCGGCTATCGCCAGGAGAACACGTACAATCTCACCAACCGCAATTGCTCGGTCGCGGTCGCATCGGCGCTCGATGCGGCGCTGGAGGGCACTTTGGCCTCGCCCTATCCCTGGCTGCGGCTGCTGCGCCTCATGTGCAATCCCGACCTCTGGGTCGCGGCCGCCATCCGCGCCCATGCCGAGGCCATGACCTGGACCCCCGGCCTGGTGCTGGATTACGCGCGCGCCCTCCATCGCCTCGTGGAACCGACGCGCATAACCTGGTTCGAGCGGCTGAAGGGCGCGCTCGCCATCCTTCTTCCCAGATCGAAAGCCCCTGCCGCATGACATCCCAAGAGGCCAGCGCACCTGCGCCCGCGCACCTGCTGTCGCGCGGCGCGGTGATTCTCACCGCCATGATGTTCGGCCTCACCTACAGCCTGAGTGCGGCGCTGATCGCGCTCGACCTGGCCGGGCGGGGCATTAGCGATGCCGTGATCGGCGCCAATGCGGCCATGCACGCGGTTGGCGTCCTGGCCACCGCCCTCGTCCTTCCGCGGCTCGTGGCGAGCGTGGGTCCACGCCGCCTCATCCTGACCGCCCTGGGGCTCGCGGCGCTGACGCTGATGGCATTCCCCCTCACACCAGCGATCTGGCTCTGGTTTCCGCTGCGCTTTGTCCTGGGCGCGGCCTCCGAATCCCTGTTCGTGCTGTCGGAGACCTGGATCAACAGCCTCTCCACCGAGCAGACCCGTGCCCGCGCCATGGCGGCCTATACCGCCGCCCTATCCATCGGCTTCGCGCTCGGACCGCTGATCCTGTCCCTGGTGGGCGCACAGGGGATCTTGCCCTATGCGGTGGGGGCCGGCATGGCTGTGGCGGCCGCCTTGTTCGTCGCCTCCCCCAAGGTCGAGGCGCCGGTGTTCGAGGCGCCGAGCCATTCCAACCCCATGCATTATCTTCGCCTTGCCCCGCTCGCCATGTCGGCGACCGTGCTGAATGCCGCCATCGAGGCGGCCGGGCTCTCCTTCCTGGCGCTCTATGCCATCAATCTCGGCTGGGCCGAGCAGGAGGCGGCGCGGCTCATGTCCTGCATGATGCTGGGCGCGATCGTGCTCCAGCTGCCCATCGGCTGGCTGGGCGACAAGATGAACCGGCGGCATCTGGTGATCGC
>NCHM01000219.1 GCA_002257205.1 Rhizobiales bacterium 24-66-13
GCGCCGGCATGGTCGGCCGCAAGCTCATCGAGCGCCTCGCCCGCGACGGCACGCTCGGCGGCACCGCCATCAGCCACGTGACCGCCCAGGATGTGGTCGCCCCCACCCCCATTGCCGCGCCGTTCCCCATTGAGGGACGAGTGGGCGATCTTGCCGTGCCCGGCGAGGCGGCGGCGCTCGTGGCCGCGCGGCCGGACGTGATCTTCCATCTCGCCGCCATCGTCTCGGGCGAGGCGGAAGCGGATTTCGAGAAGGGCTATCGCATCAATTTCGACGGCAGCCGGGCCTTGTTCGACGCGGTGCGGATGATCGAGGGCTATACGCCGCGCCTGGTCTTCACCTCGTCCATCGCGGTGTTCGGCGCGCCGTTCCCGGAAGCCATCGCCGACGATTTCTTCCTCACCCCGCTCACCTCCTACGGCACGCAGAAGGCCATGGGCGAGTTGCTGCTGGCGGATTATTCGCGGCGCGGCTTCTTTGATGGCGTCGGCATCCGCCTGCCCACCATCTGCGTGCGGCCGGGCAAGCCGAACAAGGCGGCCTCCGGCTTCTTCTCCGGCATCATCCGCGAGCCGCTGTCCGGGCAGGAAGCGGTTCTCCCCGTGTCGGAGGAGGTGCGCCACTGGCACGCTTCGCCGCGCTCCGCCGTGGGCTTCCTGCTGCATGCCGCGACGCTCGATACCGCGCCGCTGGGCGCGCGCCGCAGCCTGACCATGCCGGGCCTTTCGGTGACGGTGGGCGAGCAGATTGCCGCGCTGCGCCGGGTGGCTCGCGGGATGGCCGCGCAATTTCGATCCCGCGCGGGCCGTTTCCCTCGGGTTCAAGGCGGAATCCTCGTTCGACGAGATCATCCGCATCCATATCGAGGACGAACTGGGCGGCCAGATCGCCGCCTGAGCGCCGCCCAACGCCCCTTGCGCGGTCGCCTGGATTTCAGGCGGCCGCCGCGAGCCTGCCGGCGCCGAGTGCGCCGATGGCCGCCCGCAGGTCCGGCAGGAGCCGGCGATAGGCAAGCCGGCGTTCGTGCATGTCGCCGAGCCGCGAGACATCTTCCATCTGCCAGCGATGGTGAAGCCGGTGCTGCGGCCGCAACGCGCTGCGCGCGACGCTGGCGTGGGCGCCGGGAACAAGCGAGATCACCGCGTCGATATGCGGCGCGCCGGGCAAGGTGAAGACTTCCAGCGGCTTGCAGGACAGGCCGTCGGCGGGCACGCCTTCCGCATGCAGGCATTCCACCGCCGCCATGTCCACGCTGGCATGCGGCGACAGGCCGGCGCTGAAAGCCCGCAAATGCGGCTGGGTGTGGTTCGAGATGGCCTCGGCGAGCAGGCTGAGGCCGGCATTGTCGCGGCAGACGAACAGGATCGAAGGTTTCGGCGCCAGGGCCATTCTTATTCTCCGTGCAATGCGTCCGGACCCCTCCCAGCCCCGAATCGCAGTTCCCACAACCTTAGATAGGTTCTCCGACAGGCCGGTGACGGCGCCGACGCGCGAGCGCAAAGCCTGGGGATTGCGGGTTTTCACCGGCGCGCGCGGCCGCGTTAACCAAATCGAAGGAAACACCAGCGATGCATCGCTTAAGGCCGGAGGGAACACGATTCTGTGAGTGTCCGGGCCTGCCGGCTGATTCGGAGGCTGAAATGGCGAAGAGCGAAGTGACGAGCGCCGAGGTGAGCAAGATCGCTGCCAGGGCCCTGCGCGATCCTGCAAGCGTGACTTCCGAGGAGGTCAAGGCGCTGGCTGCATCCGTGCTGACGCAAACCCCCGACAAGAAGGCGGCGAAACCCGCCGTTGCCGCCAAAGCCCCGGCCGCGAAACCCGCGCCTTCCAAATCCGCTCCTTCCAAGGCCAGCGCTGGCAAGCCCGGTGCGGCAACCTCCACCGCCACGCCTGCGGCTGTGGCTGAGAAGGTGTCGCCGGCCAAGGTATCACCGGCAAAGGCGAAGCCTGTCGCGACCAAGGCGGCATCGCCGGCGGGGACTGCTGCGGAAGCGGCGCCGACCGCCGCACCCGCCAAGATTGCATCCATGAAGACCACGCCAGCCAAGGTCGCGGCTGCCAAGGTCGCGGCTGCCAAGACGGCGGTTGCGAAGGCTCCGGTCGCCAAGGCCTCGGCGCCGAAGACACCCGTACCGGCCTCCAAGGCCAAGGCGGCCAAGACCAAGGCGGCGCCCGCCAAGACGGTTGACCCCAAGCCCGCCGCCGCTGCGCCCGCAACTCCGCAGACGCCCGTCGCGGCCAAGCCGGTCGCCGCCAAGGCGAGTCCGGTGAAGGCGATTTCGGCCAAGGCTTCCGCGGCCAAGGCTTCCGCGACCAAGGCTCCGGCAGCGAAGGCAAAGGCGGCGAAGCCCGTCGCTGCGTCCGCGCCTGTGCTGGAGGCGCCGACCGCTCCCGCGCCGGTGATGGTCGTCACACCCAAGGCGTCCAACGCCAAGGCTGCCAAGGCCAAAGCAGTGGCTCCCGAAGCCACTGCTCCCGAGTCCGCCGCGCCCAAGACTACTGTGCCCAAGACTGCTGTGCCCAAGACCGCCGCTCGCAAGGCCATCGCTCCTCAGACCGCCACGTCGCAATCGGAGGCGCCGAAGGCGGCTGCCGCCGCCCCAGCGAAGTCGGCTCCGGCGAAGGTCAATGGCGCCAAGATGCCGGCGGCGAAAGCGCCTCCGGCCAAGGTCGCCCCCAAGGTGGTTGCGACAAGGGCCGCCGCCCCCAAGGCCGTCGCCCCCAAGGCGGCCGCGCCTAAGTCCAAACCCGTCTCCAAGGCTGCGACGGTGCCCCCCGCTGCCCCCGCCGTGGCGGTGGAAGCGGCCCCCGCCGCCGCGCCGGCTCCCGCTGCGCCCGCGCCCGTGAAGCCCGGTGTCGCCAAGAAGGCTGCCACTCCCAAGGCCGCCACTCCCAAGGCCGCAGCCCCCAAGGCCGCCGCTTCCAAAACGGCCGCTTCCAAAACGGCCGCTTCCAAGCGTGCTCCGGTCGCGAAGGCGCCCAAGAAGGATTGAGCCGCTGGCCCGCAGGCGCGGGTTTCGGCCGCCGCGTGTGAGCCGCCCCGCGCGGGTCAATTGGCGCGGGTTTTGGCGCTTAAGAAGGCGCAAGGGGCGGGCGATCCGCCCCTTCGGGCTCCAGCGAGACAATAAAAAACGCGCGGCTCGCACCGCGCGTTTTTTATTGAGCCAATGGCCGGACAGCGGCGCTGCCCGGATGTCGGAGCCTCTTCAGCCCCGTTCGTATCCTGCCAGCGTATCCTGCCAGCCCGTATTCCGGCGCGATTTGCGATGCGGAAGCACCGTGCGCACCTCGAACACGCGCCAGGATCAGGTTCAGGATCAGATCTGGCGTTCCACCATCATCTTCTTGATTTCGGCGATCGCCTTGGCCGGGTTCAGCCCCTTGGGGCAGGCCTGGGCGCAGTTCATGATGGTGTGGCAGCGATAGAGGCGGAAGGGATCTTCCAGATTGTCCAGGCGCGAGCCGGTGCGCTCGTCGCGGCTGTCGGAGAGCCAGCGATGGGCCTGGAGCAGGGCCGCCGGGCCGAGGTAGCGGTCGCCGTTCCACCAATAGCTCGGGCAGGAGGTGGAGCAGCAGGCGCACAGGATGCACTCATAGAGCCCGTCCAGCCGCTCGCGATCGTCCTTGGACTGGCGCCATTCCTTCTCGGGGGCTGTCGTGTCGGTCTGCAGCCAGGGCTCGATGGAGGCATGCTGCGCGTAGAAGCGGGTGAGATCGGGAACGAGGTCCTTCACCACTTCCATGTGCGGCAGGGGATAGACGTTCACCGCGCCCTTCACCAGCACCTCGTCCATGCCCTTGGTGCAGGCGAGCGTGTTGGTGCCGCCGATATTCATGGCGCACGAGCCGCACACGCCCTCGCGGCAGGAGCGGCGGAAGGTCAGCGTCGGGTCGATCTTGTTCTTGATGTAGATCAGGCCGTCGAGGACCATGGGGCCGCAATCCTCGCGATCGACATAAAACGTGTCGAGGCGCGGGTTGCGTCCGTCGTCCGGGTTCCAGCGATAGATGTGGAATTCCGTGACCTTCTTCGCGCTGGCGGGCTTCGGCCACACCTTGCCCTTGGTGATCTGCGAATTCTTTGGAAGGCTGAGCTCAACCATGGGTCATCCTGCTTCACGAGAGCGGCTGCGCCGCCCGTCCGGAACCTCGCGATGAGGGGCGCGGGCGCCCCTCAGTAAACCCGCTTCTTCGGCTCGATATACTGGATGTCGTTCGACAGCGTGTAGGTGTGGACCGGACGGTCGTCCAGCCGCACCTGCCCGCTCGCCGTGTCGAGATAGGCGAGGGTGTGCTTCATCCAATTGTGGTCGTCGCGGTCCGGGAAATCCTCGCGCGCATGGGCGCCGCGGCTTTCCTGGCGGTTGGCGGCGCTTTCCATGGTGACGACCGCCTGGGAGATCAGGTTGTCGTATTCCAGGGTTTCCACCAGGTCCGAGTTCCACACCAGCGACCGGTCGGTCACGCCGATGTCCGACGTCGCGTTGAACACGTCGTGGATCAGCTTGCTGCCTTCGGCGAGAATCTCGCCGGTGCGGAACACCGCGCAATTGTTCTGCATCACCCGCTGCATGCGGCCGCGCAGCTCGGCGGTGGCGGTTGAGCCCTTGGCGTTGCGGAAATGATCGAGGCGGGAGAGCGCGAGGTCGGCGCTGTCCGCCGGCAGCTTGCGCTGCTTCTCGCCGGGACGCACGGTCTCCGCCGCGCGCAAAGCGGCGGCGCGGCCGAACACCACCAAGTCGATCAGCGAGTTCGAGCCGAGGCGGTTGGCGCCGTGCACGGAGACGCAGGCCGCTTCGCCGATGGCCATCAGGCCGGGCACCACGGTGTCCGGGTCGCCGTTCGCCTTGTTCAGCACTTCGCCATGATAGTTCGTGGGAATGCCGCCCATGTTGTAATGCACGGTCGGGATGATCGGGATCGGCTCGCGCGTCAGGTCCACGCCGGCGAAGATCTTGGCGCTTTCCGAAATGCCGGGCAGGCGCTCGTGCAGGATCGCCGGGTCGAGATGGTCGAGATGCAGGAAGGCGTGGTCCTTGTTCTTGCCGACGCCGCGTCCCTCGCGGATCTCCATGGTGATGGAGCGGGACACCACGTCGCGCGAGGCAAGGTCCTTCGCGGAGGGGGCATAGCGCTCCATGAAGCGCTCGCCCTCGGAATTGGTGAGATAGCCGCCTTCGCCGCGCGCGCCCTCGGTGATCAGGCAGCCCGAGCCATAGATGCCGGTCGGGTGGAACTGCACGAATTCCATGTCCTGCAAGGGCAGGCCGGCGCGCAGCACCATGGCGTTGCCGTCGCCGGTGCAGGTGTGGGCGGAGGTGGCGGAGAAATAGGCGCGGCCATAGCCGCCGGTGGCGAGCACCGTGGTCTGGGCGCGGAAGCGGTGGATGGTGCCGTCATCGAGCTTCAGGGCGATCACGCCGCAGCAGCGGCCGTCCTCGTCCATGATCAGGTCGATGGCGAAGAATTCGATGAAGAATTCCGCCTTGTGCTTCAGCGCGGCGCCATAGAGCGTGTGCAACATGGCGTGGCCGGTGCGGTCGGCGGCGGCGCAGGTGCGCTGGGCGGTGCCCTTGCCGAAATGCGTGGTCATGCCGCCGAACGGGCGCTGGTAGATCTTGCCGTCCTCGGTGCGGGAGAAGGGCACGCCCCAATGCTCCAGCTCATAGACGGCGGCCGGCGCGTTGCGCACCAGATATTCGATGGCGTCCTGGTCGCCCAGCCAGTCCGACCCCTTGACGGTGTCGTACATGTGCCATTCCCAACGATCCTCGCCCATGTTGGAGAGCGAGGCGGCGACGCCGCCCTGGGCCGCCACGGTGTGGGAGCGGGTGGGGAACACCTTGGTGATGCAGGCGGTGCGCAGCCCGGCCTCGGAGCAGCCGACGACCGCCCGCAGGCCGGCGCCGCCGGCGCCTACGACGATCACGTCATAGGTGTGGTCTGTGATGGGATAGGCCGCGCCGTTGATGCCGGGGGCGGCTGAGCCGTTGGTTCCGTTGGTTTCGGCCATGTCAGCCTCCCAGGCTGATCTTGAGCACGGCGAACGCACCGGCGAGGCCGACCGCAACCGTGAAGAAGGTGTTGGCGATGATGCAGAGCACCTTCGCGCCTTCGTTATGGACATAATCCTCGATCACCACCTGCATGCCGATGCGCATGTGGGTGGTCACCGAGAGCAGGGTCAGCAGGATGATGACCGCGATCACCGGGCTGCCGAGCGCGGCGCGCACGGTGGCGTAGCTCTCGCCCGCGAGCGAGATCACGATGCAGATGAAGGCGATCGCCAGCAGCAGGTTGGCGAGGCCGGTCACCCGCTGGAGGAAGAAATGGTCCGTGCCCGAACGGGCGGAGCCGAGCCCGCGCACGCGGCCGAGCGGCGTGCGCATGGGGGAATGCGCCTTGGGACTGTGCATGATGCTGTCTCCTCAGCCCTTGACCGCAAGTCCGATCGCCCACACCACCAGGGTGAGGACGATGGAGCCCGCGAGCGTCGCCTTGGCGAGCAGCACGCGCTCCTTCGGGCCGAAGCCGATGATGAAATCCCACATGAAGTGGCGCACGCCGCCGAGCGCGTGGTGAATCAGCGCCCAGGTGAAGCCGAGCAGCACGAGCCGCCCGATCCAGGAGCCGGCCACGGCGGCGAAGGTGCCGTAGGCGTCGGGGGAGCCGGCAGCGGCCAGAAGCCACCAGACCAGCAGGACGGTGCCAAAATACAGCGCGCAACCGGTGATGCGGTGCACGATGGACATCACCATCGTGAAGAGCGGTCGGTAGATCTGTAGATGGGGAGAGAGCGGGCGCTCGATACGCAGCGGGCTGTCGGCCATGGGCCTCCTCCGAAAATCGAACGATCAGGTATCTCAATCGTTGGCAGTTCGCAACGATTCCAAAGGAGAGTATGCGCGCCTTTGCCGAAAATGACGCAGCGCAAATAATTCCTCGCGGCGATGATGGTGTCGGGCCGTTCGCGCGCCCGGGCACACCGATCCGCGCACGTCCCATTCGCGAGAATGAGGCGCAGCAGACAGAGCGCGATGCTAGTCCGGATCGCCCCGCGAACGCCAGAGCGTGGGAGCAAAAGAAGGCGCGGTGCGGCGCAAAAAAAAAATTGAGCGGGC
Source organism: Rhizobiales bacterium 24-66-13 (assembly GCA_002257205.1). GTDB lineage: Bacteria > Pseudomonadota > Alphaproteobacteria > Rhizobiales > Xanthobacteraceae > NCEH01. The sequence continues at coordinate 7,122 of NCHM01000219.1, forward strand.
CTAGGCCGGCGCCCGGCGCGCATCGCCCGGCGCGCGGAGTGGGCATAAAAGGAGCCGGGCATAAAAGGAGCCGGGCATAAAAAAAGCGCGGGACGAATCCCGCGCTCAGGTTCCTGGCTGTACGCCCCGGCCGACGGACGCGGCCGGCGGCGCGGCCGTCAGAAGCG
>NCHM01000220.1 GCA_002257205.1 Rhizobiales bacterium 24-66-13
GCGCCGCAATCGGCCGCGCAGGCCTCCGCCGCGCCAGTCAACGTGCCCTTGCCCCAGCAGCGCCCGGCGAGCGCCAATGCCGCCCCCGGCGCGCCGCTTCAGCTCGCCCCCAACCAGAGCGCCGCCCGCGCCAACGGCCCACGCGCGCCGCAGGGGCCGGTCGCCGCGCCCTCCCAGACCAATCTCGACAGCGCCGACCCCGCCACCGCCGACAAGATCAGCGCCTATTGGAATTCGGTGCAGACCCTCACCGGCACGTTCGTGCAGGTGGATCCCGACGGCACGCGCAAGACCGGCGATTTCTACATGCAGAAGCCCGGCCGGGTGCGCTTCGAATATGACGCGCCGGTGCCCATCGAGCTGATCGCCAACGGCCAGTCGGTGGCGGTGCGCGACCGCAAGCTGAACACGCAGGACATCACCCCGCTGTCGCAGACGCCGCTGCGCTTCCTGCTGTCCGAGCGCACGGACCTTGCCCGCGACCCGCATGTGAAGGGCGTCTACCAGGACGACCTCTACATCAGCGTGGTGATGGAAGAGACCATCCCCATGATCGGCACCTATCGCCTGCTGATCCTGTTCGACGCCAAGAACTACAGCCTCAAGCAATGGATCGTCACCGATCCGCAGGGCTATGACACCTCGGTCGCGCTCTACAAGCTCGACTATACCCGCCGGCCCGATCCCAAGCTGTTCGTGATCAATTTCGAACGCATGCTGCAATAGGGCGCCGACGACGCTCCCGCCCGCCGCTCTTGTGCCCTTGCCAGCGCATGCGCCCTTGCCAGTGCGCATGCCGAGGGTCTAGGTCTCGCGCTCCCGCCGAACGAGCGTCGAGTCCTCCGTGTCCCTCACCGTCTGCACCTGGAACATCAATTCCATCCGCATCCGCCTCGACCTGGTGAAGGCCATGGTGGAGCGCTTGAAGCCCGACGTCCTGTGCCTGCAGGAAACCAAGTGCCAGGACGACAAGTTTCCGCTCGCGGCGGTGCGCGAGCTGGGCTTTCCCCATATCGCGCTCAACGGGCAGAAGGGCTGGCACGGGGTCGCGACGCTCTCGCGTCTGCCGTTCGAGGCCATCGAGCGGCAGGAATTCTGCGCCAAGGGCGATGCCCGCCATATCGCCGTGACGCTCGGCGTCTCGGCCGGGCTGTCCGCGCCGGTGACGGTGCATAATTTCTACGTGCCGGCGGGCGGCGACATTCCCGACCCCGAGCTGAACGAGAAATTCGCCCACAAGCTGGCGTTTCTCGACGAACTCACCGCCTGGGAGCGCCTGCCCCAGCAGGTGAATGCGAAGGATGGCCACGCGGTGCTGGTGGGCGATCTCAACATCGCGCCGCTGGAAACCGATGTGTGGGGCCACAAGCAATTGCTGGGCGTGGTGAGCCACACCCCGGTGGAGGTGGAGCGGCTGAATGCGCTCCAGGCCTCAGGCCCCTGGGTGGACGTGATGCGCCGCTTTGTGCCGCCGCAGGAGAAGCTGTTCACCTGGTGGAGCTATCGCTCGCCCGACTGGACGGTGAACGATCGCGGCCGCAGGCTCGACCATGTGTGGACCAGCCCCGGCCTTGCCCCCCACGCCAGCGCCATGACCGTGCTGCGCGAGGCACGCAACTGGGAGCGCCCCTCCGACCATGTGCCGGTGGCGGTGACGTTCGAGGTCTGACACTGAGAGCATTTCATTATTTCCCGGAAACAATGAATTGCTCTCAGTCATTGCGTTGTCGCATTTTCTTCACGCGAACCGGTATCCACTTCGCTCGAAAATGCTCCAGACGGATTCACCGATCAGGTTGAAACAACCTGATCGGTTCCGGCCCTCGCCTCAGAACTGCAGCGAGAACTGTGCAGTGAAGGCGTTCTGCGTGGCGTTGCTGGCGAGCTGGCCGGTATAGTTCACCGACAGGGCCGCCACGTTCGAGAGCTGGTAGGACAGCCCTGCCCCCAGCATCAGCGCATCTTCCGCGATCGGCACGCCCGACACCTGGAACGGCGTCGCGCCGCCCTGGAACAGCATGGTGGAGGTTGGGTCCGTGTCGCCGAACGCATGCTGCCAGCCGAGGGTCGCGTTCGGGGTCAGCGTGTGCCCCATCACCTGGAGCGTGGTCGCGGCCCGCACGCCGAGCGTGGTGTAGAAGGTATCGAACGACTCGATGCTCCCGCGCAGCCCCGCCGCGCCCCAGGTCTCGGTGAAGGACCCTGCGTTGGTCGCCACATAGGCCGCCGCGACGAACGGCTCGAAGGCATAGGCGCCGACCGCCATGTCATAGCCGAGTTCGCCGAACACCTGGGTGGTTCCCACGGTATAGCCGGCGCTGAGCCCCTGGTACACGCCCGGGAAAGCCACGGTGCGGTCCACGGAAACATCGTGCCACGTGTAGGAGAGCCCGCCTCTCGCAGCCAGGGCACCGAACTGGGCGGCGCCGTAGAGGCCGAGGTCGTAATTGTCCATGGAGCCGGAGGACGACCGCGAATCCACGTCGAACTGCGACTGGCTGAAGCCGCCGAAGATGCCGGCCCGGGCATTGGGCAGAACCGCCACGTCGGCACCGATGAGGAAGCCGCCGATGGAGTTGGAGATGCTCGCCGCATTGCCGTCGGAGAAGGTGTTGCCCCATCCGCCATAGCCCTGGGCCCACAGCGTGGGCGTGAGGCTGGCGGAGAGCTGGGCGGTCGCCGGCCCCGCGGCCTTGGAGGCATAAGACAAAGGCTCGACGCCCGGCGCGAACACCGATTGGCGCAGCCGGCCGGTCACCGCATCGCGCACATAGACCGACTGCTGCTGGATCACGCTCGCCGTCGAAGCATAGATCTCGCCGGACAATGCATTGAGGGCGGTGGGCACGGACGCGGCCGGCAATTGCAGCACCGCGTCGAACACCGTATTGCCCAAGCCGAGCATCTGGGTGGCTTCGGCGGTGGTGATCTGGTTCGGGGTCACGGCGAGGCTGGCGAACCTGACGTCATTGCGCGCCAACGTCAGATAGACATTGTAGGTGTCGTAGCTGAGCAGCGGTGTCAGGAAGGCGTAGTTCGCGGTGACGGCGGCGAACTGGCCGTTCACGCCGCCGTTCGCGGAGAGAATGGTGTAGGTCGCCAGCGGCTTGGTATAGCCGCTGTCGGCCAGCACCTGAACCGTGCCGCCGGTCAGCGTGGCGGTGCCGCTCGCGATGATCAGGTCATGCGCCGCCATGGTGACATCGACCACATAGGTGGTGCCGGCCGCAAATGCGACGTTGCCGTTTACCGCCAGCGTGCCGGGAGAATAGCCGGGGGAGACCGTTCCGCCCGACTGCACCGTGAGGCCGCCAATGGTCCCCGTGCCACCGATCGTACCGCCCGCGCCCACCAGGAACGGTGAGGTGGAGACGGCGCCGGGCGACAGGATGAAGTCGGAACCCTCCACATCGATGGAGCCGTTGAACCCGCTGGCGCCGGTGAAGTTCACCGTGCCGCCGATGATCGTCACCGAGCCGGAGCCGGAGATGCTCCCCGGGAATTCGTAGGTGCCAGACCGGTTGAACACCAGCGCGGCATTGTTGACGATATCGCCGAGGACCGAGCCGACCGTGCCGCCATCGCCGATCTGCAGCGTGCCCTGGTTGATGAACGTGCCGCCGGTATAGATGTTCTCGCCGGTCAGGATCAGCGTGCCGGTGCCGTTCTTGATGAGTGCGCCCGCGCCGGAAATCACATTGGCATAGATGACCTGGTCGGAGCGGTTGAAGGCCAAGGCTGCACCGTTCGCCACCACGACGTCATTGGCGATGGTGCCGGAGGTGCCGCCATTGCCGACCTGTAGCGTGCCGCCATTGACGGCGAACGCGCCCGCAAGGCTGCCGCCGCTGCCCACCAGGCTCCAGGTGCCGCTGCCCGACTTCACGAGCGTGGAGAAGCCCTGGAAGGCGCCGGTCGCGCTGACGCTGGCGAGATCGAGCGTGCCGGAGGCGCTGCCGTTCAATTCCAGCGTGTTACCGGTGCTGGCGTTGATGACATTGCCCACCAGCGTGGCGGTGTCGGCGAGCACCAGGCGATTGCTGCCCGAGCCGAAGCTGATCGCGGTGCCGGACGGGGAGCCGGCGGAGATCCTGCCGCTGGTTGTAACGGTCGAGTTCCCGTTGCCGGTCTGGACCGCGATCGCGCCGGTGGTCGCGAGCGTCCCGCTGTTCACCAGCGCATTGGTCGTGGCGTCGATCAGCACCGCAAGGTCGCTGGCGTTAACCGTGCCGGTATTGGTCACCCGGGCCGTGCCGGCGATGGTGGGAACGGTGGCATCGGTTGTGCCCGTGCCGACGCCGCTATTGACGACGATGCCATAGACGCCGGTGACGGTACCGTCATTGACGACGGTCGCATTGCCCGTGGGGGTCTCGGCCCGGATGCCGGCATCCCGGTTCGAGGTCACGTTGCCGGTCGCGGTATTGGTGATGCTGACATCGCCGGAGGTGTAGGCCGAGGTGCGCAGGCCGTTCATGCCCTGGGGGCTGGTGAGGGCGGAATGCGCGGCGTCGAGCGTCGGGTCGCCGGTGGCCGTGACCGTGCCGCTGTTCACGATGGTCGAGGATCCGATCTCCGACATGGCAAAGACCGCATTGTCATTGCCGGAGGTCACATGGCCGGAGTTGCGGATCAGCGAATCGCCCGCGGCCGACCAGGTGACCAAGCCTTGCTGCAGCGTGGAATTCACCGTGCCGTCATTGATGATCTGGGCCAAGCCGAAATAATCGATGACGCGGATGCTCGCGCCCATCGAACTGACGGTGCCGGTCGCCGTGTTGGTGACCGAGACGGTCTGCTCCGTGCCATCGGTCGGACCACGATAATTGCCGTCCGCATAGATGCCGCGACCATTGACCGAAGTAACCGAACCGCTGTTGACCACGGTCACGGCGCCGAGATTGGTGGTGGCATCGAGCGCGGCCGCGGGGGGATAAACGGTCGCGGTCCAAGAGCTGAGCAGCGTGCCGGCATTGTCGATGGAGATCGAGCCGCCGTAATCATTGCGCACCCAGACCGCGCCGAAGCCGTCATGCGAGGTGATGCTGACGCCGGCACCCACCGTGACGGCGGCATTGACGGTCACGGGGATCACGGTTCCCCCCGAATTCGTCCCGAACTGCATGATAAGGCCGCTATAGGCCGGATTGTTGATCACCGTATTTCCGGTGATGGTCACGGTTTGATCATAGGTCCCGGTGGTCAGCGGGGAAACATAGCCCACGCCGACCGTGGTCAGGTCGGTAACGGTGAGCGAGCCGGTGCCGGGAACCATGCTCACCGACGCGAAGGTCGAGTCGCACTGCACGAGGGTGGTCGTGCCGGTCACGGTGCAATTGCTCGGCGGCAAGGCGAGCGCAGACGTCGGCGCGCTCAGTGAAGCGGCGAGCACGAGGCCGCCCACAATCAGCACCGAGCCCAAGGCGGAGGAGCCGAGCAATCCGCTCCGGACTGTCCGCCGCTCTGTCCGCCCTTCCCCTGCAACGTGCACGTGCGTCCAACGGCGAGGCGTACTCGCCCCGTCTACAATGTTCCCACGCGCCATCCCAGATCCCCCCGCTGCCGCCCATTTTTTATCGTCAGAGCAAGCACTTAACACGCAGCCCCTGCGCCACAGAGTCTGTGCCACAGCTGTCATATGACAGAACTTTGTCAGGCGGAGTCAACAATGATTAATTTCCACAGCGCATCACCCCTCGCCTGCTCCCGGTTTTTGCCTGGCTGGATTTGGAATGTTTCCGCAATCCCCCCCCCGGCGGGGATGAGGAGAGCGCGCAAACCGGCGCTCGGCGAGGCGGTGCGTGGTGACCGGAAGGTGTCGGCGCGGCGCGATGGATCCAGCGATCCTGCCGCCGCTATGCGTGTCGAGGCGCGGCGGCCGGGCTGAGATAGCGAATGCGGCCGGGCTGAGATAGCCAATCAAGAATCAAGGAGATCTGCCAGCGCCTCGCACACTCCGGCGACCGGCGCACCCCCGCCCTGCCGCGGCGCAATGGTTGCGGTCAATCCGAGGCGGATCTATCGGTTCTGTAAGGATTGGCTGGGAGCCGCGCAAAACGGCGCCCCGCGCGGCGCCTGCGGGCTGTAGGCAGGCGCCCGAGCTCGATCCGACCAGGGCTTCGCGGGGCAGGCTCGGCTGGGAATGGCTCGGCTGGGAATGGCCGCTCAGTATTCCGAGAGCACCACGTCGTCGGACCAGTCGCCGGGCACCTCCTTGACGATCGCCTGGCCGCAGATCACGCGGCCCTTCACGGGATCGAAGGTCAGCGTCGGCGCACCGTGCAATTGCCAGCCCTTGTTGAGCGCCGCACTCACGCGCTTGCAGAAGGCGACGTCGTCGGGACCGGTCAGATAACGATAGAGCTTCATGGGGAGCACCCGGTTCAAGGCGTATTGAGCCGCCGGCCCACCTTTTCCGCCACCTCTTCGCGGCGGCGCTGGAACGCGGCGGTGCGGGCCCGCACCTCCTCGATCAGGCGGGGGTCCTCCTCGCCCATGGGCGCGAAAGGCGGCTGGGGATCATATTCGATGGCGAGGCGGATGCGCCGCGCTTCTTCCTCGCCGGCGATCTCCTGGGCGAGCCGCAAGGCGAAATCAAGCCCGGAGGTGACGCCCGCCCCGGTGATGCGGTTGCGGTCGATCACCACCCGCTCCGCCACC
>NCHM01000221.1 GCA_002257205.1 Rhizobiales bacterium 24-66-13
CACCATGCATGCGGTCGACGAATCCACCCCGGTCAGCGACCTGGAAGACCTCACCCGCATCTATGAGCTTATGATCGCCCGCTATTTCGCCGCGTTTGCGGCCTGACCCGTTCGGAACCGACCATGACCACCCCCGGCGCGGAAATCCTCTCCCATCTCGACGTGAACGGCCGCACCATCGCGGTGCGCCGCCTGCCCGGCCAGGTGCCCGGCGTCATGTGGCTCGGCGGCTTCAAGTCCGACATGATGGGCTCCAAGGCGCAGACGCTCGCCCATTGGGCCGCCCAGCGCGGGCAGGCCTATGTGCGCTTCGATTATTCCGGCCACGGGGAATCCGCCGGCCGGTTCGAGGATGGCACCATCTCCGCCTGGGCCGAGGAGGCACTGGCCGTGTTCGACCGGGAGACCGTCGGCCCGCAGATCCTCGTCGGCTCGTCCATGGGCGGCTGGATGGCTTTGCTGCTCGCCCGCGCGCTCGCGGCCCGCGGCGAGAGCCGGCTGAAGGCCCTGGTGCTCATCGCCCCCGCGCCCGATTTCACCGAAGACCTCATGTGGGCGCGCTTTCCGCCCGAGGCGCAGCGCGCGATCCTGGAGACCGGCCGGTATGAGCGGCCCTCCGAATACAGCGCCGAACCCTATGTCATCACCCGTGCCCTGATCGAGGACGGGCGACGCCACCTCGTCCTTGGCGCGCCGTTCGCGGTGGGCTGCCCGGTGCGCATTCTCCAGGGCGCGCAGGATGAAGACGTGCCGTGGCAGCACGCGATGCGCCTCGTCTCCTGCCTCGCGGAGGACGACGTGGTGTTCTCGCTGGTGAAGGACGGCGACCACCGCCTCTCCCGCCCGGAGGATCTGGAGCGGCTGACGGCGGTGCTGGAGGAATTCGTCTGAGCCCGAGCGCTTGACCGGGCCGGCGCGGCGCCGCACATCTGGCGCCTGGCCCCGCAAGGTCGCGCGGCGAAGGAACGGCGTTGAGCGAAGTCGTCTTCTACCATCTGGAGCGGCGCCCCCTGGAGGACGCGCTTCCCACCTTGCTCGAAAAGAGCCTGGAGCGGGGATGGCGCTGCGTCGTCCAATGCTCCTCGCCCGAGCGGCGCGACGCGCTCGACGCCCATCTATGGACCTATAACGAAAGCGCGTTCCTGCCCCACGGCACCGACGCGCAGCCCCAGGTGGAGCGCCAGCCGATCCTCATCACCACCACCGAGGAGAACCCCAACGGGGCGCAGGTGCGCTTCCTGGTGGACGGCGCGATCCTCGCCGATGCGACGCCCTATGTGCGGGTGGTCCATATGTTCAACGGCCGGGATGAAGAAGCCGTCGCCGCCGCCCGCGACCGCTGGCGCGAAGCCAAGGCCGCCGGCCACACCCTCACCTATTGGCAGCAGGACGAGAACGGCCGCTGGGTGCGCAAGGCGTAACCCCTTGCCTTGCCGCTATTTTCCCCGGTCGGACCGCAGCCCCTTCAGCAGCGATCCCACCACCGGCACGAGCAGGGCCGGCAAGGCCGAATCGAAGGGGTGGCGCACCGCATTGGCGATCGCCTTCACCTCGCCCTCCGCCTCGCGCAGGTCCGCCGCCAGCGCCTCGATGGCCGATTTGTGGATTTCATTGGCGAATTCCAGGTCGCGCCCCGGCTTGATGGCACCGGCGATCACCGCCGCAATGCCCGCCACGACGATGTTTCCTCCGCCCACCGCAACCGCCGCCCAGATCGGGCCCCACAGCTCGGACAAGGCGAGATAGGCGGCGATGCCCAGCATCAACACGCCGCCAGTCGCGATCAAGGCGGCGAAGACGAAGATGCCGGACCGCGCCAGCAAAGTGCGCAGATGAATGTCCGCGATGATGGAATCCGCGCGCCAGAGAACCCGCAGGTTTCGCACGGCATTATCGAGTTTCATGACGAACGTCCCCATGCGCGTCCCACCAGGACGCCGAGAAGAAAGGCCGAGGCGACGGAAACCGCCGGATGCGCGGAGACGGTGGCATCGGCCTGCGCCTTCGCGTCGGTGACGGCGGCCTGAAGATCGCGCACCAGGGCCTGAAGTTCGGAAAGGTCCGGCTCCGGCGCCGCGCCGGCCCCGGCATCGGGCGCATCCTCGGCCGGCGGCGCGGCCTCACCCTGAAGGGTTTCATCGGGCGGGGAGGCGGCGGCCGGCTTGGCGCGCGACCGCGCCGTATGTGGGGCGGCGGGGGCGGGATCGGCGGAGGCTTGCGCCGCCAGTTCAGCCTTGAGGGCGTCGAGTTCGGGACGGCGGGTTGCCATGGCTGGCCTTTCGAATGAGCGGCCGGAATAAAGGTCTCGCCTCAGCTTAGACACACTGTCCGCACCGGGCAAAGTCCCATTCAAACCATGCGCCCGTAAAGCTTCCGCGCCTTGACCCGCATCAATCGCGGGCGCGCGCAGCGCCGGAAAAAGGCGCGTGCGCGGGGCGCTCCAATTCCGGCCGGGCGTGCTAGAACACCCGCAATCGGAGGCACCCATGTCCGCAACACCCCGCAACATCGACTATTTCTTCTCCATCGTCAGCCCCTGGACCTTCCTGGGCCATGCCCGTTTCATGGCGGCGGCGGCCCGACATGACGCGCAGGTGCGGTTCATTCCGGTGGAACTGGGGTCGGTGTTCGCGGAATCCGGCGGCCTGCCGCTGGCGCGGCGGGCGCCGCAGCGCCAGCGCTATCGCCTGCTGGAGCTCCAGCGCTGGCGGGTGAAGCTGGGGGTGGATTTCCACATCCATCCGGCCCATTGGCCGCTCAACGGCGCGCTCGCCGACAAGGTGCTGATCGCCGCGCTGGCCCGTGGGCACAATATCGAACCCCTTCTGCCGCTTATCTTTTCCGGCATCTGGCAGAAACAGCAGAACCTCGCCGACCCGCAGGTGATCGCCGCCGTGTGCGATGCCGCCGGCCTGCCCGGCGCGGACCTGCTCGCCGCCGCGGAAACCGCCGAGGTCGATGCCGCCTATCTCGCCAACCGGGAGCAGGCGCTGGCCGCCGACGTCTTCGGCGCACCAGCCTATGTGCTTGATGGGGAAGTGTTTTGGGGCCAGGATCGGATCGAGCTTCTGGATGACGCCCTGGCCAGCGGCCGGGCGCCCTTTCATCCGGTGGAGCGGGCCTGAGCGCCGCTGTTCGGCCCCTTTCCCCTGCGATAGTTGGCGGTACGATGGCTGACGGGAGACGGACGATGCAGAGGGTTTTCATGGGCCGACAAACCCTTGCCGGCATTGGGTTTTCGGTGCTGCTCCTGGTGCCGGTGGCGCACGCGGCGGAGCCGGCCGCGCCCGGCACCCCAGCACCGCCATCTGCACCGGCGGGGCCGCGCTACAGCTTCTCTCCGGTGGAGGGAGGCGCGCTGAAGCTCGACACCCAGACCGGCCAGGTTTCCTTCTGCGGCAAGGGTTCGGCGGGCTATTCCTGCGAGGCGGTGCCGGATTCGCGCGATGCCTATGAGGCCGAGATCGCCCGGCTTCAGGCCCGCATCGCCACCCTGGAAGGAAAGCCCGCCACCGCCCCCAATGCGGGATCATCATACCTTCCGAGCCAATCGGATTTCGACGCCGCTTTGGATTATGCCGAGCGCGCCTTCCGCCGCCTGCGCGATCTGGTGAACGGCACGCCGAGCGGCGACCGCACCTGACGAATACCGGTTTCGTGGCCTTTCTCCGTGCCATGAAACCGCTGTTTGGGTCTTTTCACGCCGATTTCGCCCGATATCCGGAAAAGCGCCCCTCCGGCGCGATCGCGAAGGCTGAACCATGAGCGAACCTCACATCCGATTCGCCCCGGCGACCCATGCCGCCACCGGCCGGCCGCGCGCCCGGGGGCTCGGCCTGAAGCTGCCGGGGACGCCGGGTCCCCTCAACGCCATCACCGACGTGGCCGGCGTCGCGGTGGGGACCACCACGCTCACGGTGCCCCAGGACGGCATCCTCACCGGCGTCACCGCCGTCCTGCCCCGCCCGCCCGACGCTCTGCTCGAACCCATCTGGGCCGGCGCCTTCTCCATGAACGGCAATGGCGAGATGACCGGGGTGCACTGGATCCACGAGGCCGGCTGGTTCACCGGGCCGATCACCCTCACCAACACGCTCTCGCTCGGCATCGCGCATCATGCCACCGCGCGCTGGATGTGCCGGCAGTTCGGCCCGGTGATCGGCGAGGATTTGTGGGTGCTGCCGGTGGTGGCCGAGACCTATGATGGATATCTCAACGACATTTCAGGCTTCCACATCACCGAAGAGCATGTGCGCGCGGCCATAGACGGCGCCCGGGGCGGGGCGGTGGCGGAAGGCTCGGTGGGCGGCGGCGCGGGCATGATCTGTTATGAATACAAGGGCGGCACCGGCACCGCCTCGCGCATCGCCCACACCCCCACGGGTGCGTTCACGGTGGGGGCGCTGGTGCAGGCCAATCATGGCATCCGCCCCTGGCTCACCGTGTGCGGCCGGCGGCTGGGCGACGCGCTGACCGACAACCTGCTGTGGACCCGCGAGCGCGGCTCCATCATTGTCATCCTCGCCACCGACGCGCCCTTGCTGCCGACCCAGATGCAGCGCCTCGCCAAGCGGGCGGCGATCGGCATCGGGCGGGGCGGAACACCGTCGGGCAATAATTCCGGCGATATCTTCCTGGCCTTCACCACCGCCAATTCCCCCGGCCCGCTGCCCGAGCCGCCGCGCCTGAAGCTGGAGGCGCTCTCCAGCGACGATCTCGACCCGATCTTCCTGGCGGCGGTGGAGAGCGTGGAGGAGGCGGTGTTGAACGCCATGCTGGCGGCCGATCCCGTCACCGGCAAGCGCGGGCGGCATGTGGCGGCGCTCGACGGTGCGCGGCTGGCGGAGCTGGTGGGATAGGTCACGCGCCGCCCGGAGGACCGCGCCCCTCCACACCGCTGCGCGCCTCTTGAATGCCGCGCCGTTCCGGTGTCGGCTCTGGCTCGGACATAAAACGGATTCGACGCGCGGGAGAGCTTGGGGATGGACATCGCGATTGACGCACCCGATTGGCGCGCCCTCGACCAGGAGGCCCGCGATCGCGCCTTCAACAATTCGGCCGCCGTCGCCGACAGCGCGGAGATCCTGCGCAGCTGGGCCGAGCGCTCGGCGGCCCTGCGCGCGCAATGCTGCCTCACCCTCGACCTGCCCTACGGGCCCGGCCCGCGCAACCGCATCGATTTCCTGAAAGCGGGCGAGAATGCCCCCACCCTGGTGTTCATCCATGGCGGCTATTGGCAGATGCGGGCGAAGGAGGATTTCACCTTCTGCGCCGCCGGGCCGCTGGCCCACGGCATCAATGTGGCGCTCATGGGCTATACGCTCGCGCCCGACGCCACTATCGACGAGATCAGCCGGGAAATCCGCGCCGGCCTGCGCCATCTCACGCGCGAACTGCCGGCGCTCGGCGGCGATGTGGACCGGGTGTTCCTCTCCGGCTGGTCGGCCGGCGGGCACTTGGCGGTGATGAACCTCGACCATCCCCTGATCAAGGGCGGCCTCGCCATCTCCGGCGTGTTCGATCTGGAGCCCATGCGCCACATCTATATCAACGACAAGCTGGGGCTCGACGAAGCGGCGGTGGCGCGCAATTCGCCCACCCTGCTGCCGGGGCGCGGGAAGGTTCCGCTGATCCTGGTGGCCGGCAGCGGCGAACTGCCCCTCATGCGCAAGCAGACCGCCGATTTCGCCGCCCACCGCGCGGCGCAGGGCCTGCCGCTGCATTATGAGGAAATCCCCGGCGCCAATCATTTCACCATATTGGAGACCATGGCCGAGCCCTCGGGCCGCATCGCCCAGCTGATCACCGCTCTGGTGAAGGGCGTAGCGCTGTGAAGCCCCTGGCATGAGCCAGATCCGCCGCGGCCGCCCGCACGTCACCGCCCTCGACATCTGCGCCCAGGCGCTGCTGGAGGTGGGGACGCGCGGCGAGGGCTTCATCGACCTGACCCGCGAGGCGCGCGCCTTCCTGACCGAGGTGGGCGCGCGCAACGGCATGCTGCACCTGTTCTGCCGCCACACCTCCGCTTCGCTGACGATCCAGGAGAATGCCGACCCGGATGTGCGGGTGGACCTGCTCACCGCCTTGCGGCGCCTCGCGCCGGCGGATCATCCCTGGGTGCATGATCTGGAGGGGCCGGACGACATGCCCGCCCATATCCGCACGGCGCTCACCGCCAGCGACCTCGCCATTCCGGTGGCGGACGGCGCGCTGCGGCTCGGCACGTGGCAGGCGCTCTATCTCATCGAGCATCGCGCCCGCCCGCATGTGCGCGAGGTGGTGCTGTGTTTCTGCGGGGAAGCGCGGGACTGACGGCTCGCCGGCCGTCGCACTCAAAAAAACGGCGCGGACCCCAAAAGAAACGGCGCGGACCCGAAGGCCCGCGCCGCTGATGGAAGGGGATCGAAACGATCAGGCCGCAGCCGAGACGCTGTCCTTGGTGGGAACCTCGGAGATGGTCTTCAGGATCTGCGAAGCGATCTGGTAGGGGTCGCCCTGGGAATTGGGGCGGCGATCCTCAAGATAGCCCTTGTAGTCGTTCTTGATGAACGAGTGCGGCACGCGGATCGAGGCGCCGCGATCGGCCACGCCATAGCTGAACTTGTTCCACGGCGCGGTCTCGTGCTTGCCGGTCAGGCGCATGTGGTTGTCCGGACC
>NCHM01000222.1 GCA_002257205.1 Rhizobiales bacterium 24-66-13
GGCTGAAACAAACTGATACAGAAGCGATACGCGGCGTGACGCGCCGCGCGCTATCGCTCTCCCGTACCGGAATCACCAGCGGACGGGTTGAGGCATGGGTCGCCATTTCTTGCGGAAAGCCGTCTTCGGCCTGTGCGGGCTTCTCGCCGGCGCGGCGCTGTCCGGTCCCGCTGCGACCCACGAAGGCCACGACCACGGCGCGCCCCCGCCGCCCCCGGTGACGACGCTCGCCCCTCGCGCCGAGGTGGCCTCCGCTGACTTCGAGAAGGATCGTTTGACGTGACGATCCAATATTCGCCCAATGTCACGGCGTCTCGAGCTTTCTGGAAAAAGGGCGGCGCTTATTATTAACGCACTGGCGTTTGACATGAATCAATCCGTGTCGATGCGCTGAACACGATACAATCGTAAGCCGAAGTAGTCCGCTGCTTGTTCGGATTGATACGACACAACCATGGGACGGCAAGGGCGTTCTACATGATGGCGGACTGCTTGGTGTTCATGTTGTGTGCCACTTTGGGCATGGCCTACCGCCAAGATGTCGCGAACCCGCTTTACGTTATGGAATCCCTCAACGCCTATCATCCGACGTCTCTATCGTCGGTTCTTCAGTCAGTGGAGAGTGATCACAAGACGTCCGGCAGCGAGCGGAGGTGTCAAATGTCAACATGCCGGTTCTGCTGTATGGCTCCGCAGGTGTTGCTCCAGCACGCCGTGGCGATATGGACGCAGGCCGCCTTTCGAACTGAGCGCGGTCTGCTTCCCTCGGGCGTGGATCTGTAGCCACCTCTTGGACCTTCGCGAACAGGAACCTGATGAAACGGTGGCCTCGGCGCAGCTGTGCGTGGTCATTTCATGCCCGTGCCTGCTTGGCGCGGGGAAGCTGTACGCCGGCAAGACCGGCGCCATTCGAGGTCATAAACATGAACCGTCGTGACTTTCTGACCCGGCTTTCCGCCGGCGCGGCAGCCTATGGGCTGATCGATCTGCCCCGCGCATTCGCTGCTTCGCCGCAGGGGACGTCTCTTTCCGTCGTCAGCCGCACCATCGAGGTGAATGGCCGCTCGGCCCGCGTGTTTGGCCTGACCGGGCCGAACGACGCCTCCGGGCTGACACTGAATGCCGGCGATACCTTTGATATCGAACTTTCCAGCAAGATCGACGAGCCGACGCTCGTGCACTGGCATGGGCTCACCCCACCTTGGGATCAGGATGGTGTCCCCGACAATCCCGCTGCGCTCGTCAATCCCGACGCACGCAGACGCTACAGCTTTCCGGTCGGGAAAGGCGGCACCCACTGGATGCACGCCCACACGCTCCAGGAGCAGCAACTTCTGGCAGCCCCGCTCATCGTCCGGACCGCTGACGATGCGGCACGCGACGAGCAGGAGGTCGTGGTCCTGCTGCACGACTTCTCTTTCAAGTCGCCGGAGGAATTGCTGGCCGACCTCAAGGCCAAGAGAGGAAAAGGCAGTCATGGCGGCATGAATATGGGCGGAATGAATCAAAGTGCCATGATGCCGGCCATGAACGGCATGGTCACTTCGTCCCGCCGTGCCGGAAGCGGCTCTCCCATGGGGATGGCGATGCCGATGGATCTCAACGACATCGACTACGACGCCTATCTCGCAAACGACCGCACGCTCGCCGATCCCGAGGTCGTGCGCGTGGAAAAGGGTGGGCGCATCCGGTTGCGGATCATCAACGGCGCGACGGCGACGGCCTTCACCATCGACACGGGTTCGCTTAAAGCCGACCTGATCGCGGTGGACGGACAAGACATTCAGCCCCCGGTCACGGGAAGCACTTTCCCTGTCTCGATGGGGCAGCGGGTGGATTTGAGGATCGCGCTTCCACGGGACGGCGGTGTTTTCCCGATCCTGGCCTTGCGCGAAGGGACAGCGGAGCGCACCGGCATCGTCCTGGCGTCGAGCAATGCCGCCATTCGAAAGCTCGCCTCGTCGGGAACGGAAACGGGACCGGTGCTCGATCTCGCCCTCGAACAGCGGTTGCACGCGTCGTTTCCCTTGCCGAACCGGCAGACCGACCGCCGCTTCTCCCTGATGCTGACGGGCCGGATGGAAGACTACAGTTGGGCGATCGAGGGAGCCGGCGACAGCCTCGGCGTCAGAGCGGGCGATCGCGTCGAGGTCTCGATGCGCAACATGTCGATGATGGCGCATCCCATGCATCTGCACGGGCATCATTTCCAGGTCGTCGACATCAACGGAAACCGGTTCTCGGGAGCCGTACGCGACACGGTCCTCGTTCCACCGATGACGACGGTCACGATTGCGTTCGACGCCCAAAATGCCGGGCGCTGGCCGCTGCATTGCCACCATCTCTACCACATGGCGACGGGCATGATGACCTTCGTCGGATATGAAAGTTGAGAGGGAACACCATGACCGATCATGAACAGATGCATGGCCCTCATCTCATTCTTCCATCGGTCCCGAAGGACCACCATCCGTCGTCCGGGGCAACGACCGTGAACGTCGATTCCATGGCGCACGAGATGGGACACGGCGCGGGCGCGGACCTCTCCTCGATGGTGCGCGACATGCGCAACCGCTTCGTCGTCGCGCTGGGGTTCAGCGTGCCGATCTTCGCGCTCTCGCCTATGGGCTTCGATGCGATCCGGGTTCCCGTCCCCTTCGGACTGCGTCTGGACCTCGTCCTGTTCCTCCTCGCCAGCGGCGCGATCCTCTATCCGGTCTGGCCGTTCGTCGTCGCAGCCTGGCGCGCCGCGCGCAACGGGATCGCCAACATGGCCGTCCTGGTCGTGCTCAGCGTTGGCACGGGCTACCTCTTCAGTGTCGGCTCGACGTTCCTGTGGGGCGGCCAGCAGTTCTACGAGGCGTCGTCGCTGCTGCTCGTCTTCGTGCTCCTCGGACACTGGCTGGAAATGCGCGCCCGGGCCGGCGCGTCGGAGGCCATCAGCGCTCTCATGAACCTGGCGCCCGCCCAGGCGACGGTGCTGCGCGGCGATCGGGAGGTCGAGGTTACGACGGCCGAGGTCCAGGCCGGCGACGTCGTCGTGATCCGGCCCGGCAACAAGCTTCCGGTGGATGGGACGATCCTGGAAGGCAGCGCGCTGATCGACGAATCCATGCTGACGGGCGAGTCGATGCCGGTCGCCAGGACGCCCGGCGACACCGTCATCGGCGCGTCCATCAACAAGAGCGGCGCGTTCCGGTACCGCGCCACCAAGGTCGGTGCGGATACAGCCCTGGCTCAGATCGTCAAGCTGGTGCGCGAAGCGCAGAACTCCAAGGCCCCCGCGCAGCTGCTGGCCGACCGCGCAGCGCAGTGGCTGGTGCTGGCGGCCGTCGCGACCGCTCTCCTGACCTTCGCCGTCTGGTACGGGTGGCTGGGCCAGTCGCTGCTCTTCGCGGTCGGCCTTTCGATCACCGTCCTCGTCATCGCCTGTCCCGATGCGCTCGGACTGGCGACGCCGATGGCGATCATGGTGGGCACGGGGCTGGGCGCGATGAACGGCATCCTGTTCAAGAACGCCTCCGCGCTGGAGGACGCGACCAAGCTCACCGTCGTCGTCTTCGACAAGACCGGCACCCTGACCATGGGCAAGCCCGAAGTGGTCGATCTCGCACCCGCATCGGGGGAGAGCGAGGACCGGCTGCTGGCCTATGCGGCGAGCATCGATGCCGGATCGGACCACCCCCTCGCGCAGGCCATCCTGCGCCGTGCCGAAGCCGTGGATGCCCCGAAGGCCGCCGACTTCCTCAACATCGACGGCAAGGGCGCGAGCGCCGTCGTCGAGGGCAGGACGGTGCTCCTCGGCAACAAGCTGCTGATGACGGAGAACGGCATCGACCTGACCGAGCTCGGTCCGCGCTCGGAGGCCTTGCAGGGGGCGGGCCGGACGGTCGTGCACCTGGCGGTGGACGGCAGGCTCCTCGGCCTCATCGCCATCGCCGACGCCGTCCGGCCGAGTTCGGTGGCCGCCGTCCGGGCGCTGAAGGCGCGCGGCGTAAAGGTCGTCATGCTGACCGGCGACAACCAGGGCACGGCGGAGCGCATCGCCAAGACCATGGGGATCGACCGCGTCTTCGCCAATGTGCTGCCCGGCGATAAGGCCGGCAAGATCCGGGAGCTCCAGGCTCAGGGCGAGAGGGTCGGCATGGTCGGCGACGGCGTGAACGACGCCCCGGCCCTGACGCAGGCCGACGTCGGCTTCGCGATCGGCGCGGGCACGGACGTGGCGATGGAAAGCGCCGACATCGTCCTGATGAAGAGCGATCCCTTCGACGTCGTCGGAGCCATCGAGCTGTCCCGCGCGACGCTGCGCAAGATGCACCAGAACCTCTGGTGGGCGGTCGGCTACAATGTCCTCGCCTTTCCGCTGGCGGCCGGCGTGCTCTATCCCTTCAAGATCCTGCTGAGCCCGGAGATCGCCGCCTTGGCGATGTCGGGCAGTTCCGCCGTCGTCGCGATCAACGCCCTGATGCTGAAGCGCACCCGGCTGACGGGCATTGGCCCCAAGGGAGCGCCGGCCGCCGGTTCGGATGCCGCAGGTGCGGCTCGCGCCTCCGCGATCATCGGGTCATGAGCGGCCCATCCGACGCGACGGGCGTTCCGACCGTCACTCTGCTGGTCCTGATGATGTCGGTCTTCAAGGTGTCGATCGGCTATGGCGTCGTCCTGCCGATGCTGCCCTATCTGATCGAGCGCCTGCAGGGCTCCGCCGGCGACGCGGCGGGGGTTTCCCGCGCGACGGGGCTCCTGACCGGCCTCTACACGCTGGCCCTCTTCCTGTTCGCGCCGCTGTGGGGGCATCTGTCGGACCGGTTCGGACGCCGTCCGGTGCTCTTCGTCGGGCTGGCCGGGTTGGGCGCGACCATGCTCACCTTCGCCTTCATCGAGACACTCTTCGCCGTCTATGCCGAACGCTTTCTCAGCGGCCTGTTCGCCGCGGCCGTCACGCCGGTGGCGCTGGCGGTCATCGGCGATCTCGCGACGACGGAGATCGCGCGGGCGCGACGGCTGACCTTCGTCAGTCTGGCCGGCATCACCGGCTTCCTTCTCGGCCCCATGACGGGCACGTTCCTGACGCAGGGCACGGCCCGCTGGCTGCCGTTCGCCGATTCGGCGGGGGGCTCGCTCACCGTGCCTTTGGCGGGGACGGCGCTCCTGTCGATTCTCGTCTCCATCGCCGTGTTGCTGACGGTGTCGGGCCGCAAGCGAGCCTCGCCTGTCGGCCGGACGGGATCGCGGACATCGGAGTCCATTGCCTGGCTGGTGCCGAGACTGCTCGCGCTGTCGTTCATCGTGTCCGCCGGGATCGGCGTGTTCGAGGTCGGGTTGGCGCTGCGCGGCAAACAGGAACTCGGGCTGACGCCCTACCAGATCGCCCTGATGTTCACCGAGTGCAGTCTGGTGATGCTGATCGTCCAGGCCATCGTCTTTTCGCCCTTCGTCAAGCCCGAATGGACGCGGTGGCTGATCGCGCCGGCGCTCGCCGTTCTGGCCGGCGCGCTGTTCCTGGTGCCCCGCGCGACGGATTTTCCGACGATGCTCGTCGCGATCGGCGCGGTCGCCGCGAGCGCCGGCATCCTGTCGCCGATCTTCACCTACTGGATCTCAAGCCGGGCGGGCGCCGCGCAGGGCGTGCAGATGGGCCGTCAGACGGCCGCAGCCAGTCTCGGCGCGGCCTTCGGCTCGGCGGCGGGCGGCCTCCTGTTCGGCCTCGCCTGGCTGCCCGACGCCTCCTTCCTCCTCGCGGCCGCCCTGGCTCTCTCGGGCGTCGTCGTCAGCATCGGCCTGCCCAGGCAGCTATCGCCCCACAGGGCTATGGGGGATGCCGAGGGGGATAAGGCTTAGAGGTGGGCGCTCCGCCTTCACGGCTCCCCCACAAACGGTCGCTCAACCGACATGGTTGGGCGCGGGCCTCCATCGCAATCAGTCATCTCAACAGGTGCGGCGTTAGAGGGCTACAGCGTAGAGGTAGTGCTCATCATCGTCGGGCACGGCCCTGCAGCCCCGCCGATTATACGCTATGACGCGACACAGCCCGCCTGTCGGCGGGAAGAGGACAGGCTGTGCCTGCTGCTGCCGCGCGCCCGGAATACCCACCCTGTCTGCTCAGAATGTCCAAGCCTGCCATGGCGGGTGGACACGCCTCAAAACCGCGCGGCCCCTCCAATTTTCCCGCTGCGCAGGAAAATCGGCTCCTCCGCACGCCAGCAAGCTGGCCGCTGACGCGGGTTTTGACCCGTCCCCACCCGCCATGGCCGCCGTCGTCATCTTTCACAAAACATCGAGGAGATGACGATGATCCTGGAACAGCACATCGAGGAACTGCGCGCGGAGCTGAGGAACACCGTTGATGCCGGTGAGCGCCGCAAGATCGAGGTCGAGTTGGAAACCGCCCGCGCCAAACTCGCCCGCCGCGCCGCCGAGGAGGAGCTGCCATGAGGCAGTTCTTTCCTGGCGGCGTCCGCCGTTCTTGTCGAACACGCGCTCCGCAATCGCATCTCCTCGTCCTCCGGCACTGGCGGCCATTGCTGGGCCGCATGCAGGACGCGCAAAATGGAGATGGCGTGGGCATTCTCGGCGTACACGACCAGGTAGTTTGATCGCACGACCATTTCCCGCGTGCCATCGACGCGGCCGGGACGAT
>NCHM01000223.1 GCA_002257205.1 Rhizobiales bacterium 24-66-13
TGGCTCCAATCCTCGATCTTCTCCGCCACCAGATGGATAACGCTGCTCTCGTTCTGCAACCGGCCGGTCACCCCCACCAAGCGCGCGCCCATCACCTGCGGGCGGAAGGCCTCGAACACGCGCGGCCAGACGATGACATTGGCGAAGGCCTGCTCGTCCTCGATGGTCATGAAGATGACGCCGCTCGCGGTGCCCGGCCGCTGGCGCACCAGCACCAGCCCGGCGAGGGTGAGGCGCCGTCCGCTTTTCAGATCCGGCAGGCGGCCGTTGGGCGTCACGCCGCGCGCGTTGAGCCGGGCGCGCAGGAAGGCCAGGGGGTGGGATTTCAGCGAAAGTTTCAGGTGCCGGTAATCGGCGATCACCTGCGCGCCCGGCGGCAGGACCGGAAGCGCCACCTCCGCCTCGCGCAAGGTCTCTTCGCGGGCGGCCGCGGCGGCGCGGAACAAGGGCAGATCGTCCTTGTCGCCGGCCCGGCGCAGGCCGCGCACCGCCCAGAGCGCGGCGCGCCGGTCGAGCCCGAGGGAGCGGAAGGCGTCGGCATCGGCGAGGCGCTCCAGCACCGCCGGGGCAAGGCCGGTGCGCAGCCACAGGTCGCGCACGCAATCATAGCCCGGCCCCCGCAGCTCGGCGATGCGCCGGCCCGCCTCCTCGTGCAGGCCGTCGATCTGCCGCAGGCCGAGCCGCAGGGCATGGGTGGTCTTCACGTCGCCCGCCATGTCGGCATGGCGGGCATGGAGGCGCCCGGCGGCGGGCGCCACACCTGCTCCCTCTCCCGCTTGCGGGGGAGGGTTGGGGAGGGGGCACGGGCATGAGGGCGGGAGGGGGGGATGGGCAGTGCGCGCGCTGGGGCTTTGCAGGTGGGGCGTCGGTGCGCCTTCTCTTCCTGCGGGCGGTTCACCCTCCCGAACCCGGCCCTCTTCCCCTTCCCCAGCCCTCCCCCGCACGCGGGAGAGGGGGGGCGCAGTCTTGGATGGCGCAGGCGGTTCGCGGTTCATGACCTCTGTCTCATCCTGGAATTCTTCCGGCAGGATCATGCGTCGCGGATTTGCCGTGTGATTTAGTCGGCTATTAATTTGCTCCCGCATGCGCTGCCCGTCCCCCTCTCCCGCTTGCGGGGGAGGGGTGGGGAGGGGGCACGGGGCTTTGGGTGGGATAGGGAGTTCGCAATTTTTCGCCTCAGCCGGATGGTCCGGAAGGATGACGACCGCCGCGCCTTCCTCCGCTTCCAGCGTGTGGTCCCAGTGCGATGAATTGATATCGACGGGGCGGATCGCGACCCCGTGCTCGGCGGCGTCGCGCACCAATTGGGCCGGGGCGTAGAAGCCCATGGGCCAGGCGTTCAGCAGGCCGGCGGCGAACACATCGGGATAATGGCATTTGATCCAGGCCGAGACATAGACCAGCAGCGCGAAGCTCTCGGCATGGGAGCGGGGAAAGCCGTAGGAGCCGAAGCCCTGGATCTGCTGCCACAGGCTCTCGGCGAAGGGGCGCTCATAGCCCTTGGCCAGCATGCCGCGGATCAGCTTGTCCTTGAACGTGTCGATGGTGCCCACATGCTTGAAGGTGGCCATGGCGCGCCGCAGCTTGTCGGCTTCCTCCGCCGTGAAGCCGGCGCCGACGATGGCGATCTGCATGGCCTGTTCCTGGAACAGCGGCACGCCGAGCGTGCCCTCCAGCACCTCTTTCAGCTCGGGCGAGGGATAGACCACCGGCTCGATCCCCTGCTTGCGGCGCAGATAGGGATGCACCATGCCGCCCTGGATCGGACCGGGGCGCACGATCGCCACCTCCACCACCAGATCCTCGAATTTCGCCGGCTTGAGGCGCGGCAGCATGGTCTGTTGGGCGCGGCTCTCCACCTGGAACACGCCGATGGAATCCGCCCGCTGGAGCATGGCATAGACGCGCGTATCGTCCGGCGGGATATCGCAAATGCGCTTGAAATCGTGCCCGTACCGGGCATTGAGCAAGGCGAAGCATTTCTGGATCGCGGTGAGCATGCCGAGCGCCAGCACGTCCACCTTCAGCAGGCCCACCGCCTCCAGGTCGTCCTTGTTCCATTCGATGATCGGCCGCTCGTCCATGGCCGAGCGGGTGAGCGGCACGGTCTCGTCCAGCCGGTCGTGGGTCACCACCATGCCGCCCACATGCTGGGAGAGATGGCGCGGAAAGCCGATCAGCGCGCGCGAGAGGTCCAGCGTCAGCGCCAGCCGCCGGTCGGTGGGATCGAGGCCGAGCCGCACCGCCTCTTCCGCCTTCACCCCGCCGGAGGACCAGCCCCAGATGGAGCCCGAGAGCGCGCCCACCGTATCTTCCGAGAGGCCGAGCACCTTGCCCACCTCGCGCACCGCCGAGCGGGTGCGATAGGTGATGGTGGTGGCGGCAAGCCCGGCATGGGCCGCGCCATAGCGCCGGTAGACGAATTGCAGCACCTCGCCGCGCCGCTCATGCTCGAAATCAATGTCGATGTCGGGCGGCTCGTTGCGGTTGCGGGAGATGAAGCGCTCGAACAGCAGGGCGGATTTCATCGGGTCCACCTCGGTGAGGCCGAGGCAGAAGCACACCGCGGAATTGGCCGCCGACCCGCGCCCCTGGCACAGGATGCCGGCGCCGCGGGCAAAGCGCACGATCTCGTCCACCGTGAGGAAATAGGGCGCATAGCCAAGCTCGCCGATGAGGCCGAGTTCATGCGCCAAGACCGTGCGCACCTTGTCCGGGACGCCGTCGGGATAGCGCGTGCGTGCGCCCTCCCACGCCAGCGCGTCCAGCGCCTCTTGTGGGGAGGAGAAGCCTTCGCGCGCCTCGCGCGGATAGGTGGGCTTCAACTGGTCCAGGGAGAAATCGAGCCGGGAGAAGAAGGCGAAGCTCTCCGCCACCGCTTCCGGCAGGGCGCGAAACAGGCGCGCCATTTCGGTGGGCGGTTTCAGGTGCCGCTCGGCATTGGGGGCGAGCCGCGTGCCGGCGGTATCGAGCGTCACATGGGTGCGGATGCAGGTGAGAATGTCATGCAGCGGGCGCTGTTCTGGCGCGTGATAGAGCGCCTCGCCCACCGCGAGCACGGGCAGGCGCACGCGCCGCGCGATGTCGGCGAGGCGGGCGAGGCGGCGCGCATCATCGCCGCCATGGGCGCGCGCGGCGGCGAGCCATGTGCGGTCGGGCGCGGCCTCTTTAAGCTGGCTAAGGAAATCCGAGAAGGCGTCGGGCGGGCGGCGCGGCGGCAGAACGGCGAGGCACAGGCCTTCCTGGAAATCCAGCAGATCGGTCCGGGTGAGGCGGCAATCGCCCTTTTCCGCCCGCATGTTTCCGGTGGTGAGCAGGCGGCAGAGCCGGCCGTAGGCGGGCCGGTCGGTCGGATAGGCGAGGATGTCCGGCGTGCCGTCGCAAAACACCAGCCGGGCGCCGATGGCGAGGGGAAAATCCAGCGCCCGCGCCATGGAATGGGCCCGCACCACGCCGGCCAATGTGTTGCGATCGGCAATGCCGATGCCGCGATGGCCGAGCGCCTGCGCCTGCCGCACATAATCTTCCGGATGCGAGGCGCCGTGCAGGAAGGAGAAATTGCTGGTGGCGGCCAGTTCCACATAAGGCGGCGGGGCGGGCGGCGCGGCCCGTGGGCCGGACCGGCCAGCAAAGGCGGGGGTGAGGAGATCGCCGCTCATGCGAACAGCCCGTGCACATACCAGGCGGGGCGGCTGGTTTCCGCGCCATAGAGCCCGGCGCGGAACAGCCAGAGGCGCAGGCCCTCGTTTGTTTCCACGCGAAAATAATCCCGCGTCGGATTGTGGAGCGCGCCTTGAAGCGTGCCCTCGATCAGCGCGTCCGGATGCGCGGCGGGGGGCAGCCCCGCGAGGCGCAAGGCGGGTTCACGCCACCAGGGCGCGGCGATGCGCTCGGGCCCCTCCACGCGCGCCACATGATGGATGCGGCGGCGCCAGCGGAAGCGCAAGGGCGCCCCATCCGGCACCTCGGCCACGGCTTCTACCGCTTCGGGAGCGGCGAACAGGCGCTGCGGCCGCGCGGCACCGCCGGCATCGGGCCGCTCGGCGGGCGCAGGAGATGCGGCGAAGCCGGCGCGCCGCACCGCCGGATGCGCGGGGAGAGGCGGACCGGCCGCGACAGGGGCAGGGGTGCGGGCGGCCTGCACCGGCGGGCGCGGGACCAGAGCGGCGGGAAGCTCCGCTGGCGGCTCCCGGTCCATGGGGACGGGATACACCGGGATCGCACCAGCGGTGCCGAGGCGTGCCGGCGGCGCGGCGACGGGGGGATGGGCGGGCGGACGCAGGGCCGGGTCTTCCTGCGGCAAGTGTTCCGGATGGGGAGCATCGGCTACGTGCGAAAGGGCTCCGGGGGCGTCACTTTGCGGTGCGCGATTTTCCAGGATGCGACCTGCTGGCCCGTGCCCGGCTGCAGCGGAGCTTTCAGGGGCGCCCCCTGGGGGGAGGGGCGCGCGCGTTTCGGCCGCCTCGCTCCGGAGGCCCGGCGCACGGGGAAAAGGGATCGCAACGGCGATCCGGACCGGGGCCGGCCGGTGCGGATCGGCAGGGGACGAAGCGGAGCGGCCTGCGGCGTGTGCGCGCGGGGGCAAGGCGCGCGCAGGGAAGGCGATGGCCTGCCCCTCCCGCTTTTCCTGCCCGCTTTCTCCCCCTTGTAACCCTCTCAAATGTAACCCGGCTCCCCTTTGCGCCCCTTCTCCCCTTTGCGATTCTCCCCCTTGCTCTCTTTGCTCCCCTTGCCTCCCGCTTGGCGCCGGCGTGCCCTGCGGCGGCAGGCGCGGGGTGGTTTTGGCGATGGGGTCAAAAGTCTCGCGTGGCCCGGCTTCAAGGGCTTCGCTCCCGGCCAGAATCCGCGCCGGGTCGGCGAGCGCGGCGGCATCGAACGGCAGGCGCTTACGCGCCAGGGCGGTGGCCTGCCCGGCCTCTTCGGGCAGATGCGCGTCCAGAACGCCGAGATGCTGCACCCGCGCGGCGCCGAAGCGGGCGGCGAGCCGGTCCACGAGGCCGTCCAGGGCGGCCTCTTCCGCCTGCCGGGCATCGAAGCCGTGCTGGTGGGGCGCCATCTCCTCGGCCAAGGTGACGCCGAGGCGCAGCAGATCGAAGCCGAAGCCGGCATCCAGGCTCGCCACCTGCGCCACCTTCTCCGCGAACAGGCGGCGGATGGCGAGGGGATCGCGCAGCGGCCGGCTGGCGCCCACCTTCAGCCGCGTCACCTGCCCGTCCACCCGGAACAGGGTCAGCTCCAGGTGCCGCGCGCCCTTGCCCGCGCGCTCCAGGGCGGGGGCAAGCTTGGTCGCCAGATGATGGGCGAGGCCCAGCACATCTTCTGTGCGCTCGATGGGGTCGGAGAGGCTGCGCTCGGCGCAAAAGCGCGGCGGGGGAAAGCGATGCTCCACCGCTTCGCGCGCAAGGCCGCTGGCCTGGTCGAGCCGGCGCAGCAGGTCGGTGCCGAAGCGCGCGGTGAGCGGCGCGCGCGGCTTGCCGGCGAGATCGCCGATCCGCGCGAAGCCGAGCCGGGCCAGCGCGGCAAGGGTCCTCGCATCCAGCCGCAGGGCGGCGAGCGGCAAGGGGGCGAGCAAGGCGGCAAGGTCGGCGCCGTCTTCCGCCACCAGGGCCGGGCGGGCGCCGAAATGCGCCAAGGCCCAGGCAGCGCCGAGGGTGGAGGCGAGCGCGGCGCGGGTGGAATAGCCCCGTGCGCCGACGCGTGCGCGCAGATCGCCCACCAGTCCACGCTCGCCGCCGAACAGATGGGCGCAGCCGGATACATCCAGCATCAGCCCGTCCGGCGCATCGAGGGCGAGCAAGGGCGTATAGCGCTCGCAGGCGTCGGCCACATGGCCGAGCAGGCGCGCGTCCGCCTCGGCCGCATGCTCCGCCACCTGAAGATCGGGATGGCGCGCGCGGGCGTCCGCCAGGGAGAGGCCCGGCACGAGGCCGAGGTCGCGCGCGGCGGTATTGAGCGCGGCGAGCCGCTGCGCGCTTTTCTCCAGCACCAGGGTGGCGCGCGGCGCCGCGCGCTGTTCAAGCGGCAGGGACCGCGCGATGCGGTCGGTGGAAAGGCGATCCAGCCACAGGCACAGATAGCGCCGGCCGGGCGCGGGGGGCGCGGTGAGGGGCGGGCTCATGATCCGGCCTCGCGGGCAGGGCGGTGGAGGGCGGGACGCGCTTCCGCCGAAAGGAAGGCCGGGCCGGCCAGGCAAAGGGTCCAGCGTCCCAGCGGGCCGAGGCGGTTGCGCATCAAGGCGGCCTCCAGGGTCGGCAGGCCGAGCCCGCCATGGGCATCGTGCGGCGTGCTCGCGGCGGGCGTGACCACCCAGCGGGTGAGGGCGGCGCAGGCGGCCGCATCCGGCCTCTGGCGCAGCAGCAGGCCGAGCACCGGATGCGCGCGCGCCGCCAGCGACAGCCGCCGGGTGGCCGTGAGGGCTTCGGGAAAGGCCGTGCCCACTTCGCCGAGCACGGCGGACAGCCCGCCGCATTTGAGGCCTTCTTCCATCGCGAACAGCACGTCCTGCGCCTTGCGCACCCGCACCAGAACCAGCGCGCCGCCGCACAGGCCGAGTTCGGCGAGGCCGGGCGCATAGAGGCTGCCGGCCTCCAGCTC
>NCHM01000224.1 GCA_002257205.1 Rhizobiales bacterium 24-66-13
CGTTTTAGGTCAGCCGTCAACTGTCATTTTGAGCAGAAGCCGTTGATCTGGCTTCATCATTCGCTGGATGACACTTTCAAGGTGTCCTTTTGCCGGCTCGCGGCGCCCCGAGGTGG
The DNA here is from genome assembly GCA_002257205.1 of Rhizobiales bacterium 24-66-13. GTDB lineage: Bacteria > Pseudomonadota > Alphaproteobacteria > Rhizobiales > Xanthobacteraceae > NCEH01. The sequence continues at coordinate 117 of NCHM01000224.1, forward strand.
AGCGCCGCGCCCGAGGGTCGGCCGCCTCAGCGCGACCAGAAGAGGGCGAACCCATCCTCGCTCTCGACCAGGGTGGCGTAGATCGGAGCGGGGAAGCTCGGGTCGTCGAGCTTGACGGAGTGATATTCCCGGCCGGTTTCCTTGGCGGTCTTCTTCCAGCCGGCGCCGATCTCGATGGTGCCCGCGAGGGCGCGAAGGTCGGGCGACTTGTCGCTTTCCTTCTCGGCCACAACCAGGCGGGCCTTGATGTTGAGGTTGAGCGTCTTGATAACTCCGGCAAACGAACCGTCTTCGTTGCGGGTGAACGTGCCGATCTGAGCCATGGAACTTCTCCTTTGCTGTATCAGGTCGCGACCACCGCGGCCTTGATGGCGATCGGAGAACACCGGGCGACCGACCCGCACCCGAAGGGCTGGAACGCAGTGGAAGGCGGCGCAGAGCCGGGCTTCTTGCCTCGCGAGGAAGCCGCGCGCAGGCGTCAGCCGAGCACGGCGGGGAAGAAGATCGGCATCGCGCTGTTGCGGGATCGAGGTCGGGCTGCGCAGCAGCCGGACGCGGTGTGAGATACGCCAGCAAGAAAGGCCGCAGTGGACGCACCCCATTCAGCTTCGAAGGAGAGGTCCTGGCTCATGACGCCGATATCCGGACGATGACGACATGCCGAGATCAGGCGCAACCGTGCATCACGCCCAGGCCGTTCACTGCGACAAGAAGGAAGACGAGTCTCGCTACTTTGCACCTGCGGCATCAGCTTACCGGCGCATGGCGATGGGCCGCATGGCATGGGCGGGGAGTGTCACGGCATCAGCGTCGCGCCGTGTCGCCATCTGACGATCGCAGCACTGTCGGGCGGCGGACGGCGTCGACCTCCTTCGTCAACTGAGCGCTGCGGCGCTCGGCCCTGTCGGCGCGACGTTCCGCCTCGATGGCTCGCCGCATGAGCCCGGCATTCTCGGTCGCGAGCTGTCGGATCCGCTGCTGCATGTCGTCGATCGCACCGCGCTGCTCGGTAATCTTGTCTTCCATGGTGGCGATCCGGTCGGGCACGCGCTGCCGCTGGCGGGCTCGGGTGAGATCGTCGAGGATATCGCGGTGATTGGCGTAAATGGCATTGCGACTGAGGCCGGCCTCGCGTGCCAGTGCGGCGACGGTCAGGCGCGCGATCGATGCACTGGAGCGCTGCCCGGCCCCTCCGACCAGGCGCTCGAGAGCGAGGCGGAGCTTCTCGGCCGTCGCCTCCATGCGCCGATCATGCGGGTTTGCGGCTGGCGGCTTGGCCATGGGGACCCTCTATTGCGGAAAGATCGGACAGAATGCGATCGCACTCGGCGATGCGTGTGTTGGCGAGTGCACGGCTCGCTCCGTCGATCCGTTGGTCGGCGATCAGCGCGAGATTGCGCTCGAGGCGGGCTTGCCAGACGGGCCGGTGGCGCTCGGTGACGGCGAAGTTCGCGCAGCTCACGCAGGCGCTCTCGGTGCGCCAGAGCGGGTTCGGGCCGCGTTCGTCACCCATGCAGGCGGCGGTCTCGGCGCGATAGACGCAATAGCCCCAATCGCAGACGCCCAGCCGCATGCCGCTGTCCTCGATCAGGAAATCGACATAGGCGGCAAGTTCGCCGTCGCGGGTACGACCCCGGAAGCGCGATCGCGACGACAGCAGTCGTCCAGCCTTGCCGCCGAGACGCGAGGCGGTGAGCAGTTCCTCGAGAGCGGAGCGGGTCTCTTCGAGGGTTTGAGCGTCCACGAGCTCGCCGAGATCGAAATCCGTGCCGACATAGGCGCTGTCGGTCATGATGCGGGTCACGTGCCCGAAATGATGCTGGAGAGCATGAAGGCCGGTGCGGTCTCGCTTGCCGACGAAGCGGGCGAAGGTCTTGCGGCCCTGATGTGTGGTGAGATGCCAGGGTGAGCCATCGTCATTGTGAGGCAGATCGATGAAGGGAGCGAACCGTTTGTTCAGACGGACGATGAGCGAATTGGCTGTCATGACCTCGGGAGCTCGGCGATCGACGATGCCGCTGCCGGAAAGAGAGAGCCAAAGCTCGGGTCGGCCCGCGTCGGCGCGAAAGGGCTCCGATAGGCGATGCAGAATCTCGATGGCGCGCAGGACAGGCGGCGGGGCCGGCCACAGATGCGGTGTTCCGGCCTCGCTGATGGCGGTCTTGAATATCCGACCGCGGAGGTAGGCGAAGGCTTCGCTGCCATCCGCGGATGGATGTTCCTCGATGCAGTTCGCCTCCAGCGTCAGGATCTCTGAGACCCGTGCGCCGACCAGATAGGCGATGGTGATGAAGCAAGCCTCCTGGATCCGGTTGATCAGCAGGCGAAGATCCTTGGTCCGGGTCAGCGGTGCATGCCAGGGGGCGTGCTCACCCTCGATGGTAGAAAAGCGAAACGACGACACGAGCGCGCGGACGGCCTGCCGGTGAGTGAAGAAGGAACGGCCCTGATCGTCCATGCGAAACGGCACGGCCTGGTCGCGCAGCGCAATGACGTCGTCGGCTGGCTGCCCGATCAACCGGATCGCAGCCGAGACGAGTGGAACGGCGATGGCATCCGGCGTGAAGGGCAAGCGCTGGACCGTATGACGACTGAAACCGGAGAACCGGCTGGCGCGCTCATCACCGAAGGGATGCTCGGGAGGCGCAAAAGCGAGCCTGGACCGTTGCTGATAGAGGGCAAGAAGAAGGTTGGCGTAGTCGTGCCTGGTGCCCGGCCTGATCGGAGCTCCTGCGAGAGTTCGTCGTCCTGCCACGTGCTGCATGAACCGTTCGGCTGTATCGCGGTCCAGTTGGGCGAAGCTGCGCATCGCCTGCTCGGCCATCCATCGGATCAGGGCGCGAAGCCTGAGCGCGGTCGTGACGAGCGACCTTGCCCGCGCCTGTCGACGCCCTGGCGGCGGATCGATGCGAAGCGACCATATGAAGGTGCGTGCGTCCTCCAGCCACCGGCCCCACGGTGGATCGGTGAAACGGCTGCCGTCAGGCAGTTCGAAAGCCCAATCGATCAAGAGTTGATGGGTTCGCAGGTCGGGCCGCGTGCTGTCGAAATGCCATTGAGGGTCTGCCCAAAGCGACCGTGACGATACGCGTTGCGGGCGGTCAAAACGGGAGAGGTTCTGCGCTTGCGCTGGCATGATCACTCCAGCTCCGGCAGGGCCGGCATGCTGGCAGCGAGTGTGCGTGCGGCCTCATGCATATCCATATCCGAGGGGAAATCCGGGAGGATGTCCTGGGTGAGAATACGCCATGATGGTGCGTAGAGGAGGTTCCAGCGCCGTGGATCGAGCCGGTTGCGGGCCTGCTCGAACCGATCGATGGCAGCAAGAATGCGCGCGAGATGCTCCCGATCGACCGGGATGACCAAGCCGGGGCACGCGAGGCATCCGCCGAAGCGCGGGCACAGGCGCTCAGTGCCATCCCGACCAGGAACGACAGGGGCAAGGCAATCGTGGCCGAAGAGAACGGTGGCGCGGGCCTCGCCGGAGACCGGCGCCGGCTCGCTCCCGTCAGGCCCGCGCACCCAGGCGATCATCAGCTCTTGCAGGCGGGCTATCGTCTGGCGCTGGAGGCGCGTGGTCTCCTCGCTCTTGAGATAGGTCTCGGTCGTGGCGGCGCTGGCATGGTTCAGGATCGATTGCGCTGCGAGAACATCGCCGCCGGACGCGCGGTAATGCTCGGTCGCCACGGTTCCGCGAAACAGCGCCGGAGCAAAGCCGGCGATCGGCTCACGCGGCTTGTCAGGATGGGCGGCGTTCCACTCTTCGATGCGGCGGTTGGCGCGCTCTATGAATCTGAGGATGGCTCGCCGGAGAACCGAGTGTTCGATGACTTCGGTGCGGCTGCGGAGCGAGCGACGGACGGGTTCCTTATGAATGCTGCGCGTCAGGAAGAGCCGATCCTGCTCGCTGGGTGGCGCCGTCGCAACGATCGGTTCGGTCAAGGCCAGCATCATCTCGATCAGGTTCGGAGCGGCGTATCGCCGACGCCGATCGAAGGACCGGCGCTGCGCCTTCTGGAGCCGGGCTCCGGTCTTGGCCTTGTTCCAGTCGACGATGACGCGATGTTCGTCGAGCGGGTGGGGAACGAGGCAGTCGCGGCGGATATGGCGCAGCGGCTCCGGATTGGCGGCGGTCTGGATGGCGATCGCCAGAAAGAACGGCACCAGCGTGTCGGTGGTGATGTGGAAATATTGGGACATGGTGCGCGAACCGCCCCAGAACCTGACCAACGTGCTGGACTTGATGCCGTGCTCCTCCAGGACGGCAGTGTCTGGCATGAGGCCGCCTTCGATCCGGCTGATCCGCCATATCCATCGGTCGAGCCCTTGGCCGCGCAGCGTCTTCGGCGGAAGCTCGGGACGCTGCATGACCTTCTGCCCATGTTGAAACCGCCCCCAAGCCTCGTCGATCTCCTCGTAGCAGGCGCGTAGGATCGCCTTGATCTGATCGGCGGGAAGCCGCCGGCGCGGCTGCTGGTGTGTCCTCCGGCCGGGAAACGGGTTCCAGGGAATCTCCAGGTCGCGCGCGAGACCGCCCGGCCGATTGCGCTGGCACCATATGAGCAAGGGCCGAAGGACATCGAAGGCGACGGCATGCGCGCCGCGTGGTGCTCGTGATGCGCCTTCCTTCTTGAGCCAGAGCACGTAGCGGCCGAGGGCCGCGGTATCGAGATCGCTGGCTGTCTCGATCATGCCGTCGTCGGCGACGAAGCGGGCAAAGCGACGGGCAGCTCCCCAGGTCGTTCGACGCGTGGCCGGCTGCTGGCCGGCGCCGTACTCACGGAAGGCGTCAACCAGAAGCCGGCGCAGATCGGCAGGCAGGCCGGATAACTGACCGGGATCGAACCGCTGGTCGGGCTTGCCCCACGCATCGACGAAAACGATCGTGTCGGTGCTCAACGCGGATACCGAGGTCTCCAGCCCCATCGCGGCAACCGGAAGCCGGCGGTCAATCGAGCTCCGTCTACGGCCGGTCATGGGGCACCAACTCGCCGTAAAGATAGGCGAGGCTCTCGGCGAGTGTGTCAGCGTGGAGCTCCACGCAGCGCAGGTAGATGGCCGTCGACTGGATCGACGCGTGGCCGAGCAGGACCTGCACGATCTTCAGCGGGTTGAGGTCGGGCGCTGTCGTCGCCTGCTTCTGCAGGCGCACGAGCATCGTCATCGCGAAGGTGTGGCGCAGCCAATGCCCCGACCCGATAAGCCCTGCCGCGCCGAACGCTGTGCCGAACGCCGCAGAGAGTCTCGCTCGGGAAACAGGCTTGCCCTTGCTGTTGAGGAAAAGTGCCGCCGGCACCCGATAACCGGGTTGAGCCCTGCGCAGGCGCTTCACGAGGGCAGCGCGTTCCTCTCCGACATACCAGTGGGTGCGATCGATCAATCGCAAGGGCGGATAGACCGATCGCGGCCGGTCGCCCTTGGTGATGGTCAGCGGAATGCTGACGAGCGGAGCCTGATCGACATCGAGATGGGCGACCTCCGGCACCTGATAAAGCTGCAAGCCGCAAAGCTCCTTGCGGCGCATGCCGGTCGCCAATGCCCACTCAGCGATCAGGCCATAGGGCGGATCGAGATGCTGGAACAGGCATTGGAGTTGATCGACGCGAAGCGGACGCGGCAGCCGTTCGGCTTCCGAGATCGTCAGGACGTTCGCCATCACAACAGGCGGACGATGATCCAGATGCGCCAGCATGCCCTGTCGGCGCGCCGATCGCAGCGACACGTCGATATAGTCGAACGGCAGCGCGTCGATCAGCCTGCGCCGATGCGCCCATGAATAGAAGCGGCAGACCGTCCGGACGCGATCGTTGACCGTCGAACGGGCATAGGGACGGCGCGTATGCGGGCTTGGCGCCGACAGCATCCTGTTGCGGTAAGCTGCGATCGTCCCCTCATTGGCGAGACGCCAATCCAGTTCGCTCTGTTCCAGCGTGTCGAACCAGTCATGAAGATGCTCGCTGTAGGTCCGCAGCGTCTCCGTCGCATGAGAGCGGCCGGGGATTGTGGAAAGCTCGAGCAGATAGCTGAAGGCCGGCTCGACGATCGACATCCGTGCGTCGAGCAAAATGGGAAATCCGTTCGGAATCCCGTCAACACCGGCGACCGCCCGCACGATCGAAACCATCCTGCTCTCCGGAGGCAAGGCACCCGGAGGCGCAAAAGGACATCGACATCGTCCAAGTGCTTACACCGTCGATGAAACTGACAAATGACAGCACCTGAAGAAAAGATAAGCGGAGCGCCTACGGCGCGAGTCTTCTCATAGATGCGAGGGGTTCCCCTCGCGCTCTCCCGTTCGCCACGTGGCAGGGGTGCAGGACTTGTCCTGCACCCCATGGAAAAGCTTGTGGCGTCGCCGCCGCGTCAAGTGTTGTCCTCGCTACGCTGCGGGAACACTTGACCCGGACGTCTGCGTGCCAAAATCACAAGCGCCCCGCTAAAGGACACTTCCGTGCACGCAACCTAA
>NCHM01000225.1 GCA_002257205.1 Rhizobiales bacterium 24-66-13
GCGCGTTTCGGGCATGGATCAGTCCTTCTCGATGCGGATCACCTGGGGCGGATTGGCGATGACGCCTTCCGCCTCGATGGCCGCCACGGCGCGCCGCACGGCCTCTTCCGTCGTGGCATAGGTGATGAGGATAACCGTCGCCTGCTCGCCATCGCCCTTGCGGGTGGGGCGGTGTTGCACGATGGATTCCAGCGAGATGCCCTCGTCCGCCATGCGGCCGGCGATCGTGGCGGCGGTGCCCGGCTTATTGACCGCAGCAAGGCGGATGTAATAGCCGCCCTCGTGCAATTGCATCGGCGCGCGGCGCGGTACCTGGAGCGCCGCGGTCGGCAGGCCGAACGGATAGCCCTGCGTGCCCCGCGCCAGATCGACCAGGTCCGCCACCACGGCGGACGCCGTCGCAGCGCCGCCCGCGCCGGGGCCGACCAGGGTGAGCGCAACCGCATCGCCGTCCACGGCCACGGCATTGGTAACGCCGGAAACCTGGGCGATGGGCCAGTGCTTCGGCACCATGGTGGGATGAACGCGCTGCTCGATTCCATCGTCGGTGCGCACGGCGACACCCAGCAGCTTCACCTTGTAGCCGAGTTCGTCCGCCGCCTGGAGATCGGCCAGGGTCAGCGAACGAATGCCTTCCACATAGATCGCGTCCGCATCCACCTGCGTGCCGAACGCCAGCGAAGTGAGAAGGGCCAGCTTGTGGGCCGTGTCATAGCCGTCGATGTCGAAGGTCGGGTCCGCTTCCGCATAGCCGAGGCGCTGGGCCTCCGCGAGGCAGGTTTCAAACGACAGCCCCTCGTCCGCCATGCGGGTGAGGATGTAATTGCAGGTGCCATTGAGAATGCCGGAGACGCGGGCGATGCGATTGCCCACCAGCGCCTCGCGCAGGGCCTTCACGATGGGAATGCCGCCGGCCACCGCCGCTTCGAAATTGAGCGCCACGCCGGAGGCCTCGGCCCCGGCGGCGAGCGCCATGCCGTGCTTCGCGAGCAGCGCCTTGTTGGCCGTCACCACCGGCTTGCCGGCCGCCAAAGCGGCGGCGACCGCCGCCTTGGCCGGATCGCCTTCGCCGCCCATGAGTTCCACGAACACGTCGATGCCGGAATCGTTCGCGAGCGAAACCGGATCGTCGTGCCAGCGCACGGCCGACAGATCGATGCCGCGATCCTTGGCCCGGTCGCGCGCGCTTACCGCCACCACTTTCACGGTGCGGCCGGTGCGGGCCGCGATCTCTGCCGACTGACGCTCCAGCATCTTCACGACGCCGACGCCGACGGTGCCGAGGCCAGCCAGCCCCACGTTCAAGTCACTCATGGGAAATCGGGCTTCCTGTTTGATCAGCGGGCGGCGCTCAACGGCACGACATTATGCAATGTGGTGCCGGCAGTCTCAAAGAAGCGGCGCACATTGCGGGCCGCCTGGCGGATGCGCTGCTCATTCTCCACCACCGCGATGCGGACGAAATCATCGCCGTGTTCGCCGAAGCCCACGCCCGGCGCGACCGCGACCTCTGCCTTTTCGATTAGGAGCTTGGCGAACTCCACGCTGCCCATGGCCCGGAACGGCTCGGGGATCGGGGCCCAGGCGAACATGGAGGCCTCCGGTACCGGTATGGTCCAGCCGGAGCGGCCGAAGCTCTCCACCAAAGCGTCGCGGCGGCGCTTATAGGTCTCGCGCATCTCCGCGACGCAATCCTGCGGACCGTTCAGCGCAGCCGTTGCCGCAACCTGGATCGGGGTATAGGCGCCGTAGTCGAGATAGGATTTCACGCGCGAAAGCGCGGCGATCAGCCGCTCGTTGCCCACCGCGAAGCCCATGCGCCAGCCGGCCATGGAATAGGTCTTGGACATGGAGGTGAATTCCACCGTCACATCCATGGCGCCCGGCACCTGCAACACGGACGGCGGCGGATTATCGCCGTAATAGAGCTCCGCATAGGCGAGGTCGGACAGGATGATGAGGTCGTTCTTCTTCGCGAAGGCGACCACGTCCCTGTAGAAATCGAGGCTCGCCACCGTCGCGGTGGGGTTGGAAGGGTAACACAGAACCACCGCAATCGGCTTCGGGATGGAATGCTGCACCGCCCGTTCCATGGCATGAAAAAAGCCGGCGTCCGGCTCCACCGGCACCGAGCGGATCACGCCGCCGGCCATGAGGAAGCCGAAGGCGTGGATCGGATAGCTCGGATTTGGCGTCAGGATCACATCGCCCGGCGCGGTGATGGCCTGCGCCATATTGGCGAAGCCTTCCTTCGAGCCGAGGGTCGCGACCACCTGACGGTCCGGGTCAAGCTTCACGCCGAACCTGCGGGCATAATAGGCCGCCTGGGCGCGGCGCAGCCCGGGAATGCCCTTGGAAGCGGAGTAACGATCGGTGCGCGGCTTGCCGATGGTTTCCTTCAGCTTCTCGATCACATGGGCCGGCGCGTCGAGATCCGGATTTCCCATGCCGAGGTCGACGATATCGGCGCCATTGTTGCGGGCGGCGGCCTTCACACGATTCACCTGCTCGAACACGTAAGGCGGCAGCCGGCGAATGCGGTGGAAATCGGTCATCTCAGTCAAGCTCCCAAGCCGCGCGCCCTTCTCTCCCGGCGCGGCGAACGAGCGTTCTACCACTGTTCGGTGAAGGAAAAAGTGCTCATCGAATGCTGCAAGTGCGAGATTTGCATCAAAAGCGCATCTTCCACCGTCCGCATTGAGATTTGCGAGAGGTCAAGGCTGCCCTGCGGTGGACGCACCTCTCGCACGCAAGCGTTGCTCGGGCCTGTGATGGCGCAGACGGTTGGGCCGAACAGGCCGACGCAGGGTACATCCAGCGCCGCCGTCATGTGCAATATGCCCGAATCGTTTCCCAGCAGCACGTTTGCGCTCGCAGCCTGAAACACCGCCTCCTCCAGCGGGGTCGCGGTAAAATCACGCACCGGGGCCGCGGCGGCGATGATGCGGGCGGCCTGCGCCTCCGCCGGTCCGCCCAGCACCCACACCGCAAAGCCCCGCGCGGCGAAGGCGGCCGCAATCTCCGCGAAGCGCTGCGCCGGCCAGAGCCGCTTCACATTATAGGCACCGGGCGCAAGCGCGATCACCGGCCGGCCGTCGGGCACGGCCTGGGCGCTCTTCTGCCAGGCATAGAGATCGGTCGGCTCGACCTTGAGGCGTGGCGGAAGAATGGCTTCCATCACCTCGCCGGGCTCGCGCGCCAGGGCGCAGACCTTCTCGGTTTCGCCATGGATCTGCCCCTCGCCCCAGCGCACCTGATTGATGAGGAACAAGCGCCCCTCGCCGAACCAGCCGACCCGCTCGGGAATGCCGGCGAGGAAAGGCACGATGGCGGCCTTATAGGTGCGGCTCACCACATAGACCCGGCGATAGCGTTCGCTGCGCAGCCTTTGGGCGAGATCGAGCTTCTGCCGCAGGCCGAGCGCGCGATGGGGCGTGTTGTCGACCCAGGCCTTGCGCAGTTCCGGAACGAAGCGCACCAGCCGGTCGGTGGGGCTGCGGCACAGGAAATCAATCGCCACGCCGGGAAACCGGCGCGCCACATGGCGGGCCAGCGCGAAACAGCGGACATGATCGCCGATCCCGCCGAAGCCCGCGATCAGGAACGCCTCGCCACTCCCCCGTGCCCTTGCGGCGATCTCGGATCCCGGCGCGCCGCCATCTTCGCCTTCAGCCGGGGACGTGCGGGCGGCAAGGCTCACGGCTGATCTTTCTGGGCGTCCGCATCGGCCTGCTGAAGCCGGCGCTGGGCGTCATTCGCGGCATTCTCCAGTTCGGCCTGAACCTTCGCCAGTTCTTCCGGCGACATGGCCGGCGGGCGGGGGGTGGGCGGAACGCTGAAATTGGGGAAATTCCCGGCTTCCACCTTCGGCACATCCGGCACCTTGGGTTCCAGGAACGGAATGCCCGATTCGCCGGCGCACCCCGCGAGGGCAAGCCCCAGGAGCAGGCCGGACATGGCCGCGCAGACGCGCAGGGACGAGGCCGCGCGTGCCCGCATGGCCGAAAATGTCTGGCGCCCGGCGCTATTCATCTTTTCCCCGCATAAATCTTCCATACCGCTCATCCGCCGCAGACGAAGCACCTCGCCCCTCGCCATGCGGCCCGCTAATATGCCCGAAGCAGGAAACGCGAAACAGGCCCCGTCACGATCTCTGAAAAAGATCCGACATTTGGCGGGGCGCCGCCCAAGGATTGACCATGTCCGCGCCAAAGGACCTCACACCCGCACCCCGCGCCGGCCGGCTCGATATGGACGCCTTCGCGCGCAACCTTGCTCAATTGATCGAGGAAGGCGGCAAGGCGATGGCGGCTTATATCCGACCGCGCGAGGCCGGCACCAAGAAGGACGACATGGCGGACGACATCGCCGACGCCTTCAAGACGTTCGGCCAGGTTGCGGAATATTGGATGGCCGACCCCCAGCGCACGGCCGAGGCGCAATCCCGCCTGATGACCAATTACATTTCCGTCTGGTCGGCGGCACTGAAGAAAATGTCCGGCGAACCCGCCGAGACGGTGACCACCCCCGACCCCAAGGACGCGCGCTTCAAGGATCCGGAATGGAATTCCAATCCGTTCTTCGACGCGCTGAAGCAGACCTATCTGGTCACCACCCACTGGGCCGACGCCATGGTGAAGGAGGCCGACGGCCTCGACCCCCATGTGAAGCACAAGGCCGAGTTCCTGGTCCGCCAGCTCACGAACGCCATTTCCCCGTCCAATTTCATCCTGACCAATCCGGAGCTGCTGCGCGAGACGCTGAACTCCAACGGCGAAAATCTGGTGCGGGGCATGAAGCACTTCACCGAGGATTTGATCGAGGGGAAGGGCGACCTGCGCATCCGCCAGACCGACCTCTCCGCCTTCGAGGTTGGCCGCAACCTTGCCACCACGCCCGGCAAGGTCGTATTCGAAACCGAGCTGATGCAGCTCATCCAATATGCACCCACCACGCCGAGCGTCAAAAAGCTGCCGGTGCTGCTGGTGCCGCCGTGGATCAATAAATTCTACATCCTCGACCTGAACCCGGAAAAATCCTTCATCAAATGGCTGGTGGACCAGGGCTTGACGGTGTTCGTCGTCTCCTGGGTCAATCCCGACGCGCGCCTCGCCGCAAAGGGGTTCGACGATTATATGCGCGAGGGCATCCTGGCCGCCCTCGATGCGATCGAGAAGGCGACCGGCGAGAAGCAGGCGCACACGATCGGCTATTGTGTCGGCGGCACGCTGCTCGCGGTGACTCTGGCCTATATGGCCGCCGCCGGCGATACCCGCATTCCGAGCGCGACCTTCCTCACCACCCAGATCGACTTTACCCATGCCGGCGATCTGAAGGTATTCGTGGATGAAGAGCAGCTTGCGGTGATCGAGCGCAAGATGCAGGAGACCGGCTATCTTGAAGGCCGCAAGATGGCGTCCGCCTTCAACATGCTGCGCTCAAACGATCTGATCTGGCCCTATGTGGTGAACAATTACATGAAGGGCCAGCAGCCCTTCCCGTTCGACCTGCTTTATTGGAACGCGGATTCCACCCGCATGCCGGCGGCCAATCATTCCTATTACCTGCGCAATTGCTACCTTGAAAACAACATCGCCAAGGGCCTCGCGCGGATCGCCGGCGTGCCCATCGACATGCACAAGGTGAATATTCCGGTCTATGCGCTCGCCACCCGCGAGGATCACATCGCCCCGCCGAAATCCGCCTTCATCGGCGCGGGACTGCTGAGCGGCCCGGTGCGTTTCGTGCTGGCGGGCTCGGGGCACATCGCCGGGGTTGTAAATCCGCCGGCCAAGGTGAAGTACCAGCACTGGACCGGCGGCGCGGTAGGCGGCGCTTATGAAGAGTGGCTCGGCGCAGCGCAGGAGCATCCCGGGTCCTGGTGGCCGGACTGGGTGCAATGGTTCAGCGCCATGCACAATGAAGAGGTTCCGGCCCGCGAACCGGGCGGCGGCCTTCTACAACCCATCGAGGACGCTCCGGGCCGATACGTGCGCGCGCGCTCCTGAACTTCTTATCCTAACGTAATAAAACCGCCGCAACGCTGAAGCTTGACAGCAAGCGGCAAAATGCGTGGCCCTCCTTGGCGTCTATCCTTGCGTCAACCGGGATGGCGTCGTTCGGCATCCTGTAGATCGGCTTGCACATATGTCGCACGCCGGTCAGGTTAGCCCGCTAGTGACGGGTGTGCAGGTGCGAACGTTCGCATCTGCACACCGTCGACGGCGCGCCGGGGGGCTGGCGGCCGGCCATTGTCCTCAGGGCTTAAGGGATAGACGATGAGTTTCCTCATCTGCCTGGGCGCGCTCGCGTTTTTGATGTTCGTCGCGTATCGCGGCTTCAGCGTGATCCTGTTTGCGCCGGTCGCCGCGCTCGGCGCGGTGCTGCTCACCGATCCCGCCGCCGTCCCCATCATCTATTCCGGCCTGTTCATGGATAAGATGGTGGGCTTCATAAAGCTCTACTTCCCCCTGTTCCTGCTCGGCGCCGTGTTCGGCAAGGTGATCGAGCTGTCCGGCTTCTCCCGCGCCATCGTCTCGGCCATCATCGGCATTCTCGGCGCGGGCCAG
>NCHM01000226.1 GCA_002257205.1 Rhizobiales bacterium 24-66-13
GGTGCGCTCGCGCTCGATCAGCTCCAGCACGTCCTCGGCGGTCAGCGGCTCGAAATAGAGCCGGTCCGAGGTGTCGTAGTCGGTGGAGACGGTCTCGGGATTGCAATTGACCATGATGGCTTCATAGCCGGCTTCCTTCAGCGCGAAGGCGGCATGGCAGCAGCAATAGTCGAACTCGATCCCCTGCCCGATGCGATTCGGGCCGCCGCCCAGAATGACCACCTTCCTGGCATCGGAGGGCCGCGCCTCGTCGGCGGGCGCGGCGCCGAACGGGCGCTCGTAGGTGGAATACATATAGGCCGTCGGCGAGGCGAACTCGGCCGCGCAGGTGTCGATGCGCTTATAGACCGGGCGCACGTCCAGCGCCTGCCGACGCGCGCGCACATCCCCTTCGCCCATGCCGGCGAGGCTGGCCAGGCGCGCGTCCGAGAAGCCCATGCTCTTCAGCCCGCGCAGCGCGCCGGGCGTGGTGGGCAGGCCGAAGCGGCGCACCTTGTCCTCGGCTTCCACGATGCCGCGGATCTCGGCCAGGAACCAGGGGTCGATCTTGCACGCGGAATGGATCTGCTCGTCGCTCATGCCGACGCGCATGGCCTGCGCCACATAGAGCAGGCGGTCGGGCGTGGGCGTGCCCAGCGCCGCGCGCACGGCATTCTTGTCGTCGCCATGGCCGAGCCCGCCGATCTCGATCTCGTCGAGCCCGGTGAGGCCGGTTTCCAGCGAACGCAACGCCTTCTGCAAGCTCTCCTGGAAGGTGCGGCCGATGGCCATGGCCTCGCCCACCGACTTCATGGAGGTGGTGAGCGTGGTGTCGGCGCCGGGGAATTTCTCGAACGCGAAGCGCGGGATCTTGGTGACCACATAGTCGATGGTCGGCTCGAACGAGGCCGGGGTCGCGCCACCGGTGATGTCGTTCTCGATTTCGTCCAGCGTGTAGCCCACGGCGAGGCGCGCCGCGACCTTGGCGATGGGGAAGCCGGTGGCCTTGGAGGCCAGCGCCGAGGAGCGCGACACGCGCGGGTTCATCTCGATCACGATCATGCGCCCGTCCTCGGGGTTGATCGCGAACTGAACGTTCGAGCCGCCGGTCTCGACGCCGATCTCGCGCAGCACCGCAAGCGATGCGTCGCGCATGATCTGGTATTCCTTGTCGGTCAGCGTCAGCGCCGGCGCCACCGTGATGGAATCGCCGGTGTGCACACCCATCGGGTCGATGTTCTCGATGGAGCAGATGATGATGCAATTGTCCGCCTTGTCGCGGACGACCTCCATCTCATATTCCTTCCAGCCAAGCACGCTCTCCTCGATGAGCACTTCGCTGGTGGGCGAGGCATCGATGCCGCGCTCGACGATCTCGATGAACTCGGCCTTGTTGTAGGCGATGCCGCCGCCGGTGCCGCCCATGGTGAAGGACGGGCGGATGATGGCCGGCAGGCCGACGATATCGAGCGCGTCCAGCGCCTGGGCCAGGGTCTTGATCTGGCGCGAGGTGGGCGTGTCGAGGCCGATCTTGGTCATGGCCTCGCGGAACAGCTCGCGATCCTCGGCCTTGTCGATGGCCTCGGCGGTGGCGCCGATCATCTCCACGTTGAACGTTTCGAGCGTGCCCATGCGTTTCAGCGACAGGGCGCAATTCAGCGCCGTCTGGCCGCCCATGGTGGGCAGGAGCGCGAATCCGCCGGGGCGGACATAGCGTTCCTTCTCGATGATCTTGGCGACGATCTCCGGCGTGATCGGCTCGATATAGGTGGCGTCCGCCATGTCCGGATCGGTCATGATGGTCGCGGGGTTGGAGTTCACCAGGACGACCCGGTAGCCCTCTTCCCTCAGCGCCTTGCAGGCCTGGGTGCCGGAATAATCGAACTCGCAGGCCTGACCGATGACGATGGGGCCGGCGCCGATGATGAGGATGGTTTCGAGGTCAGTGCGTTTCGGCATGTCTCGCGGGCGCTCAGCGGGCGCAAAAAAAGGGCCGCGGGAAGCGCGCCCCTGAGGAATGGAAACCGTCGCGAATGACGGCAGACGCGGCGCAGGGCGTTGAATTATCTCTTCCCGACGCGCTATTGGGCTTCCTTAGACCATATTTGGACGCGACGGAAGACGCCTCCATGGCCCCATGCTCCGGAGTCCGCAGTCCCGTGCCCCTGCCTTTCGGCCATATCTTATCTCAATACCGCCCCCTGCTGATCCAGCTCGCCACTTTCCTGGGGGTCGGCTTCACGGCGCTGTTCTTTCATTTCCTGGTGTTGAGCGCGCTGGTGGAATGGGAGGTGGTGGGGCCGGTCTCCGCCTCGCTGGTGGGATTCGTGGTGGGCAGCTGCGTGACCTATACGCTCAACAGCCGCTTCACCTTCAAGTCCACCCGCTCCCATGCCGGCGCGATGCCACGCTATTTCGCGGTCGCGGGCGTGGCATTCGTGCTGAACGGGGTGTTGATGGATGTGTTCGTCCATCGCCTCGGCGTGTTCTATCTGCTGGCGCAATTCCTCACCAGCGCGCTGGTGCTGTGCTGGACCTTCACCGGCTACCGGGTGTGGGCGTTCGCGGAGAAACGCCCGCGACCGGAAGCAAGCTGACCTTGCCTCAGCGGGTCGCGAGAAACGCCATGCGGGCTTGGTTGTGCCCCACGTTCGGCCGATGGCGCGTGGCGGCGAAGCCGGCGGCCTTCAGCATGGCGAGCACATCGGCTTCCTCATAGGTGGCGAGCCCAAGATCGGCCCGCAGCTTGCGATAGGGCGAAACCGCCGTGCGGGCGAGACCCAGGACGGCGGCGAAGAAGAATCCTTCCCGTGCCGCGAAGGACAGCAGCGCCGCCGCATCGCGCGCCGCGCCGACGCCAGGGGGAATCAGATCCGCCAGCAGCAGCCTGCCGCCGGGTGCCAGCAGGCGGTGAAACAGCGCGAGCAGCCCTTCGAGCTGGGCGCGGGAAAGATATTGCACCAACGAATTGACGATCACGAGGTCAAAGCTCCCGTCCGGCAACGCCTCCACCGCCTCGATCGACAGGACCGAGAGCGCGGAATCCGCTGATAAGCGCGCTTTCAGCTTTTCCCGCACGCTCGGCGCGGCGTCGCTCAAGGTGAGATGCGCGCAGGTTCGCGCCATGGCCTGCGCCGCCAGGGCTTCGCCGCAGCCATAATCGAGCACCCGCGCCGAAGGGCCAGGCACGAAGTACGCGAGATCCGCCACCAAGCGTTCATAATGCACGCTCTTGTGGCGCTCGTTCACATAGATCGCATTGGCGCCGTCCCAGAACGAAACCCAATCCATGCGCCCTATCCTCCACGCGCGCGGTGCGGTGGGCACGCGCGCCGCGTCGCGCCACACCGCGATCCGGTCCGCTTCGCGCGCCATGGTGCCCCGGCCGACGGCAAAATGCACGGGTGCCGTAACGACGTTGTGATTTTGCATTCATTATGCATGAAAACGCGGCACCTGCCTCAAAGGCGGGCATTAAACGATGTGCCTATTTATGGGACGTCAGCCTCACGAACCCGAAGTTCCTTGCGCTGCAACATTTTTTCCGTGTGGCACAGCGGTTGCCTATGGACTGGCGGCAGACAGGAGACGCCATGTCATCACCTAAAGTGCAACTGCGCCTCAACGGCATCCGAAAGAGCTTTCCCGGAAAGCAGGGTCCCACCCAGGTGCTCGATGGACTGACCTTCGACATCCACGAACGCGACTTCGTCAGCATCATCGGCCCCAGCGGCTGCGGCAAGACGACGGTGTTCAACATCATCGCCGGCCTCGTCGACCCAGACGAAGGCATGCTCATGTATCGCGGCCAGGAGGTGGACAGCCTGCGTGGCAAGGTCGGCTACATGATGCAGAAGGATCTGCTCTTCCCCTGGCGCACGGTGCTGGACAACGTCCTGCTCGGGCTGGAGACGAAGGGCGTCGATCCGCGCCAGGCCATGGATACGGCCCGCGAATATCTGTCCACCTTCGGCCTGTCGGGCTTCGAGAACGCCTATCCCAAGATGCTCTCGGGCGGCATGCGCCAGCGCGTGGCGCTGATCCGCACCCTGGTGCTGGACCCCGACATCCTGCTCCTGGACGAGCCGTTCTCCGCGCTCGACTACCAGACCCGCCTCTATCTGGAAGGCATCCTGATGGAAGCGGTGGAGACCTTCCACAAGACCGTGATTCTCGTCACCCACGACATCGACGAGGCGGTCGCGCTCTCCAAGCGCGTGGTCGTGCTCAGCCAGCGCCCGGCCCGGGTGAAGGCGGTTCACGATATCGCGCTCAACGAGCATTCCCCCATCGCAGCGCGCAGCGACCCGCGTTTCTCGGGCTATTTCAACACGCTGTGTGCGGAACTCGATATTCAGACCAGGGCGAGCGCATGACTGAGATGGCTCAACTCGCAAAAACCAGCGTCCGCCGGCATCTGCGTGCCAGCAAGCGGCGCAATGTCTTCGATTCCACGGCCGGCCGCAGCGCGCTGCAGATCCTGGCCGTCGTCGCCTTCTTCCTGCTCTGGGAAATGGCGGTGCGGATGGAATGGCTCAATGCCTTCCTCGTGGGACAGCCGAGCGGCGTGCTGCACGTGCTGGTCTCGATGGTCGCCGACGGCTCGCTGTTCGTCGACACCGGCTATACGGTGTTCGAGGCGATCCTCGGCTTTGCCTTCGGCACCGTGATCGGCTCGGTGATCGGGCTGACGCTCTGGTATTCGGCCTTCGTCGCCCGCTTGGTGGAGCCGTTCATCGCCGCCATCAATTCGGTGCCGAAGATCGCGCTCGCGCCGATCATCATCCTGTGGTTCGGCACCGGGCTGACATCCAAGGTGGCGCTCGCCATCTCGCTCACCTCCATCGTCGCGCTCATCACCGCCTATCAGGCGGCGAAGGACGCGGACAAGGATCTGCAAGCGCTGCTGTTCTCCATGGGCGCCAGCAAGCACCAGATCTTCAAGCGGGTGATCACGCCGTCCACGTTGCCGGCCATCATCGCCACCTTCCGCATCAATATCGGCTTCGCGCTGGTGGGTGCCGTGGTGGGCGAATTCATTTCCTCCCAGCACGGCCTCGGCCATGTGATCTATGTCGCCTCAAGCCTGTATGACCTCAATACAGTCTGGGCTGGCCTGTTCACGCTGATGCTGGTGGGCTTCATCTTCTACCACATGGTCGAAATCACCGAACAGCGCCTGCTTCCCTGGAAGCAACAGATGGGCGGTTCCCAGATCAACGTTTGACCTCTTCCTTCAGGAGATACGCCGACATGACATTTTTGCCGAAACTGGGCGCCTTTTCCCTCGCCCTTGCGCTTTCCTCCGCCGCGCTCGCTCCGGCCTCCGCCGTGGAAATGAAGAAGGCCACCATTTCCCAGGCCTTCCAGTCCATGCTCTATCTCCCGCTCTACGTGGCCATGGACGAGGGCTTCTTCGAAAAGCAGGGCCTTGATCTCTCCAAGGAAAGCGCCGGCTCGGGCTCGGTCGCCCTCTCGGCCGTGATCTCGAAGAGCGCGCAATTCTCCCTGCACGGCCCGGAATGGACGGCGATCGCCGCTTCCAAGGGCGCGCCGGTGAACACCATCGCCAATGTGGTGAATGGTGCCGCCGTGTGGATCGCCGCGACGCCCGACTTCAAGTTCGACAGCGTCAAGGACCTGAAGGGCCAGAAGATCGTCACCGGCTTGATGCCCACCACCAGCACCTCGCTGCTCATCAAGCTGATGAAGGAAAACGGCATGGATGCCAATAAGGACGTGGAGATGATCCAGGTTCCGCTCGGCACCGAGCCCGGTCCCTTCGTCGCCGGCCAGGCCAAGGTCGCGGTCATGTACGAACCCGGCCTCGACCAGGTGGTGGCCAAGGGCATGAAGGTCGTGCTCGGCTTTCCCAAGCTGTACGGCCCCTATGCGTTCTCCACCATCACCGCCCGCACCGATGTCGATCCCGATCTCGCCCAGCGCCTGACCAACGGCCTGGAGATGGCGGTTCGCTTCATGCACAAGAATGAGGCCCGCACCATCGAGATCGCGCAGAAGGAATTCCCGAAGCTTGATCCCGATGTGGTCGCCGCCGCCACCAAGCGCATGCTGGCCGACAATGTCTATCCCACCAGCGTCGACATCACCCCGGCCGCACTGACCCTCGCGCTCGACACCCAGATCGCGCTCGGCAATCTCTCCGGCCAGCCCGACTACAAGACCTTCGTGCCGCGCACCTATATGGACAAGGCCATGGCCATGCCCACGAACTGACGCGCAGACTTTCGTGCGTCAGGGGGCT
Organism: Rhizobiales bacterium 24-66-13; assembly: GCA_002257205.1. Taxonomy (GTDB): domain Bacteria; phylum Pseudomonadota; class Alphaproteobacteria; order Rhizobiales; family Xanthobacteraceae; genus NCEH01. The sequence continues at coordinate 6,245 of NCHM01000226.1, forward strand.
TCGGCGGGGTTCTCACCCTTCGCCGCCGGAGCCCCGCTTCACGGACCTCGCTTCACGGACCTCGACCCGGGACCGGCACATCTCGGCCATGGCGCCGCGCCACCGGTGCGCCCTTCCAAAGGAAGGTAACCCACCCGCGCCGCGCATGGCGTGGTCCCGCCCGCCCGGACGATGCGTCCCGCCTGCATTCCTCCCGCTCCGGACCTTCCCATGACCGCCCTCAAGACCAGCGCCGGCGTGCTCGACATCGTGCGCGCCCTGGCCGCAGGCGAAGCTTTGCCCCAGGATCTGATCGCCGCCAGC
>NCHM01000227.1 GCA_002257205.1 Rhizobiales bacterium 24-66-13
TGCACGAGACCGACGAGACGGTGAATCTCGCCATGTTCGACGGCAACGAACTGGTGGTGGTGGCCCAGGCCGAGGGTCATTCGGCGGTGCGCGCCTTCTTCCGGCTCGGCGCGCGCCTGCCGCTGCACGCCACGGCCGCGGGAAAATGCATCCTGGCGGTGGCGAGCCCGGCGTTCCGCGGCGCCTGCCTCGCCCAGATGCGCTATGAAGCCTTCACGGTGCGCACCCACCGCACCGAGCGTTCGCTGATGGACGATGTGGGTGCGATCGAGGCGCGCGGCTTCGCCATCGATGACGAGGAACATACCCTCGGCATGCGGGCGGTGGCGGCGCCCATCTTCAACGAATGGCGCGAACCCATTGGCGCTGTGTCGGTATCCGGCCCGGCGGTGCGCATGAGCGACGACCGCATCGCGCGCCTCGGCCCGCGCATCGCCTCCGCCGCCGAACAGATGACACGCCTGTATTCCGGCGCCGACGAAGTGCTGCCGCCGGAATTCGTCGCTTATCGCTGACGGCGGCGGCGCGCGACGTCTTTGAGCACATTCCGTTCGGACGGCATCGCCATTTGAACGGTAGAACGTTCTCTATTAGCGTTGTTGAGCCGCCATGCGGTCAAACGCTTCATCATGCCCGCGCCGACGAAACATTCGGCCGCCCACAGGCCCCGGCCCACACGCCCGTTTCGCTGCATTGCACACCGTTCAATTCAGGAAGATGCGGCGGAGAGCGGGCATTGCGCACCGCGCCTTCTGGCATATTGTATTATTTATTTTGATTTGAAGTATTCGGCGCACGATATGCCGGAGCGTCAATTTCATTTGCACGCCTTTGACATACAATATACTCTTCTCTCATCCGCTCCTAGCCAGAGCGGCAATAAAAGCAGCTACGTCAATACGTTAGGGAAGGTGATCCGCTTACTTAAGAAAGCGGACGATCGGGAGGAAAAACGAATGCGTTTGGCCCTAGCCAATTCCGTGAAGCAGTTTGCGGCCGTTCTGGCCGCTGCGGCAGCCTTGTCGCCTTTGCCCGCGCTTGCGTGGGAGCCCACGAAGAATGTGGAATTCATCGTTCCCGCCGGCACCGGCGGCGGCGCCGACCAGATGGCCCGCGTCATTCAGGGCATCATCCAGAAGAACAATCTGATGACCCAGTCGATGGTGGTCATCAACAAGTCCGGCGGCGCCGGCGCCGAAGGCTTCCTCGACATGAAGGGATCCGCCGGCAATCCGCATAAGATCATCATTTCTCTGTCCAACATCTTTACGACGCCGCTCGCCACCGGCGTGCCGTTCAAATGGGACGACCTGACGCCGGTTTCCATGCTGGCGCTCGACGAATTCGTCCTGTGGGTGAACGCCAAGGCGCCCTATTCCGACGTGAAGGGCTATCTCGAAGCCCTGAAGACCGCGGCCCCCGGCAGCGAATTCAAGATGGGCGGCACCGGCTCCAAGCAGGAAGACCAGATCATCACCGCCGCCATCGAACAGAAGACCGGCGCCAAGTTCATCTACGTCCCGTACAAGGGCGGCGGAGACGTGGCGGCGCAGCTGGTCAGTGGGCACGTGACCTCTTCCGTCAACAATCCCATCGAGGCCGTCTCGCAATGGCGCGCCGGCGAGCTGAAGCCGATCTGCGTGTTCGATGACGTGCGCCTCGCCTATAAGACTCCGGTCACTGCCGACAAGTCCTGGGGCGATATCCCGACCTGCAAGGAAGGCGGGCTCGACATCGAATATTTGATGCTGCGCGGCATCTTCATGGCGCCCAAGGTCACCAAGGAACAGACCGATTATTATATCGATCTGTTCAAGCGCGTGCGCGCAACCAAGGACTGGGCCGACTTCATGGAGAAGGGCGCGTTCAACACCTCGGCCCTGACCGGTGAAGAGTATAAAGCCTGGCTCGGCAAGGCCGCCGATACACATCGCACGCTCATGGAGAAGGCGGGCTTCATCGCCAAGTGATGGACCGCCGGGGCGGCTGCGCCGTCCCGGCACCCATCTGCGGCGGTGATCTCCAAAGGGAGGTTGCAAGCATGTCATCGGATGTCGAAAAGACCCAGAAAACAGTCTCAAACCGCACGATGGAAATCGTCGTCGCGCTGATGTTCATGGCGCTGGCGGTGGTGGTGATGGCCGATAGCTGGCGCGTCGGCGCGCGCTGGGCGGCAGATGGCCCGCAGGCTGGCTATTTCCCCTTCTATATCGGCCTCATCATGTTCATCGCCAGCGTGGGCACGATGGTGCAGAACATCATCACGAAGACTCCCGACCTGACCAATTTCGTCGATCGCGAGCCCTTCATGCAGGTGCTGAAGGTTCTGGTGCCGACCATCGTCTATGCCGTCCTGATTACGCTCATCGGCATCTATGTTGCCTCGGTGATCTTCATCGCCTTCTTCATGTGGTGGCTCGGCAAGTACAAGCTGCCCATCATCCTCCCGGTCGCCATTGGCGTGCCGCTGGCCTTGTTCGTGATGTTCGAGGTCTGGTTCCTGGTGCCCCTGCCCAAGGGCCCGCTGGAAACAGCATTCGGCTATTGATCGCGGCCGCCCGCGCGCCGGGCGCCCGCCAATCCGCAGGTCCCGCGCCGTCCCGGCTCAGCCGCGACGCCGACCCGACCGCATCCGCCGCCAAAAACATAACACCCGCATGTCCAGGCAAGGGTTGCCGGGGCCGAGGGGAGGAATTCCGTGGAAGCGCTCACATCACTCATCGGAGGTTTTTCCGTCCTCGCCGATCCGATGAACATTGTCTACATGTTCGTCGGCATCGCGCTGGGCGTGCTGATCGGCGTGCTGCCGGGCCTCGGGGGCGCCAATGGCGTCGCCATCCTGCTGCCGCTGACCTTCTCCATGACGCCGGTCTCGGCGATCATCATGCTCTCGTCGATCTATTGGGGGGCGCTGTTCGGCGGCGCCATCACGTCGATCCTGTTCAACATTCCAGGCGAACCCTGGTCCGTTGCGACAACCTTCGATGGCCATCCCATGGCCCAGAAGGGCAAGGCGGGCGAAGCGCTGACCGGGGCCTTCACCGGCTCCTTCATCGGCGCCTTCTTCGCCGTGCTGCTCATCACCTTCCTGGCCCCGGTGATCGCCAAGTTCGCGCTGCAATTCGGCCCGGCTGAATTCTTCGCGGTCTATCTGCTCACCTTCTGCTCGTTCGTGGGCATGGGGCGCGAATCACCGTTCAAGGTGCTCGCGGCCATGACGCTGGGCTTCGCCCTGGCGGCGGTGGGCATCGACACCGTGACCGGGCAATTGCGCATGACCTTCGGGTCGGTGGAACTGCTGCGCGGCTTCGACTTCCTGGTGGCGGTCATCGGCCTGTTCGGGGTGGGCGAAATCCTCCTGACCATGGAAGAGGGCCTCGCCTTCAAGGGCAAGAGCGCCAAGATCAATCCGAAGGTCGTGTTCCAGACCTGGGCGCGTCTGCCCGCTTACTGGGCCGGCATGCTGCGCTCGGCCATCGTCGGCTGCTGGATGGGCATCACCCCCGGCGGCGCGACCCCCGCCTCCTTCATGAGCTACGGCCTTGCCAAGAAGTTCTCCAAGAACGGAGCCAATTTCGGCAAGGGCGAGCTGGAAGGCGTCGTGATGCCGGAAGTGGCGGCCCATGCGGCCGGCACCTCGGCCCTGCTGCCGATGCTCACGCTCGGCATTCCCGGCTCGCCCACGGCGGCGGTGCTGCTCGGCGGCCTGCTGATCTGGGGCCTGCAACCGGGTCCGCTGCTGTTCGTCGAGCAGAAGGACTTCGTGTGGGGTCTGATCGCCTCGATCTATCTCGGCAATATCGCCGGCCTGATCGTGGTGCTCACCACCGTGCCGCTGTTCGCGGCGATCCTGCGCATCCCGTTCAGCGTGATCGCGCCGATCATCCTGGTGATCTGCGCGGTGGGCGCCTACACGGTGCACAATGCCGGCCTGGACATCGCCGTGATGCTGGTGTTCGGCGTCGTCGGCTATGTGTTCAAGAAGCTCGACTATCCCCTGGCGCCCCTGGTGCTCGCCCTGGTGCTCGGAGACATGGCGGAAAGCTCGTTCCGCCAAGCCATGCTGGTGTCGCAAGGCCATCTCTCCATCTTCTGGTCGAACCCGCTGGTGGGCTCCATCGTGACCCTCGCTTTGGTCATGCTGTTCTGGCCGGCCATCAGCGCCATCAAGGCGCGGATGACCAAGGGCACCCGGCACGCCGCGGCGGAGTGAGCCCGGCACCATGAACGAAGCCGGCGGCGGCGCCGCCGGCTTTCCCCCGCTGAACGCACGCGAGGAGAGGACGGGCCCGCCCGCTCGGAAGGCCGTTCCTCACTGCGGCCGCAGCTTGCGGCAATGCTGCTTAGCGGCATCGCGCACCGGCCTCGGCCGCCTTCACCGACCCGGCATTGCGGCGGCTTCACGCAGGCCCATCCGCCGCACCCATGCCCCTGAAGTCGTTGCACCGCAGCATGTTTCGCCGTCTCGGGGGTATTGCACCCCAGGCTAGCATACAGTACACAGTATTTCACCGACGGCGCGCGCCCGCCAGAAGGCGCAGGCCACAGGGAAGGGAACAACAGTCGTGCATCAGGTCGCCGACACACCAAAGCTCAACGTGGAGCCGCTTGGCGCCTCCTCGAGCTTGCGCATGCTGGCCTATGACGCACTGAAGCGGGCCATTACCGAGATGGACATCTATGGTTCAACCGCGGAATTCAGGCTCGACGAGCGCCAGCTCTCGGAAGATCTCGGCGTAAGCCGCACCCCCATCCGCGAAGCCATGACGGTGCTGGAGCAGGAAGGCTTCGTGCGCTCCGTGCCGCGGCGCGGCATCTTCGTGGTGCGCAAAACCAAGCGCGAAATTCTCGAAATGATCACTGTGTGGGCCGCGCTGGAAGGCATGGCCGCCCATCTCGCCGCGACCCGTGCGAGCGCCGCCGACCTCAAGAGCCTGCGCCGCCTGTTCAACGATTTCGAGCAGGAGCCGCCGCACGCCCACACCAACGAATATTCCCAGGCCAATATTGCCTTCCACCAGGCCATCATTCGCATGGGCGGGTGCAACCTGATCGTGGACATGACGCAGAACCTGCTGCTTCACATGCGCGCCATCCGCGCGGTCTCGATCCGCCAGGAAAACCGGCTGGAAACATCGATCCGCGAGCACACGGGGATCATCGACGCGCTCGAAAGCCGCGACCCGGAGCGCGCCGAGCGCCTGGTGCGCGAGCACACGCTGGGCCTTGCGGCTCATGTCGAGAAACACGGAGTTTTTCCCGCATAGGCCGCGCGTGGCCGGGCGGGAAATTGGACATCGCAAGGAGACGCGATATGTCAACGACGGGCATCATGAAGAGCGAGGCCATCGGGCGCGAGCCGCCCCGGGGTCCGCTCGGCGCCGGCCGTTTCGTCACACGGGACGAGGGCCGTCGCATCTTGAACGCTCGTCCTGAGCGGGGCGCGGACAGCGCGCTCTAGGACTCCATCACCGAATCGGTACAGCCAAAGATTTTCCGGGAGGAAGCGGAATGTCCGCAATAGCACAGGTCATCGACGCGAATACCGCCGAAGCCGGCACGGAGCGGGAACTGACGGATGGCTTCCATCTCGTCATCGACGCGCTGAAGCTCAATGGCATCGACACCATCTACGGCGTGCCCGGCATTCCGATCACGGATCTCGGCCGCATGGCGCAGGCCGAAGGCATCCGCGTGGTCTCGTTCCGTCACGAGCAGAACGCCGGCAACGCCGCCGCCATCGCCGGCTTCCTCACCAAGAAACCCGGCATCTGCCTCACGGTTTCCGCGCCCGGCTTCCTCAACGGCCTGACCGCGCTGGCGAACGCCACCACCAATTGCTTCCCGATGATCCTGATCTCGGGTTCGTCCGAGCGCGAGATCGTCGATCTCCAGCAGGGCGATTATGAGGAGATGGACCAGCTGGCCATCGCCAAGCCGCTTTGCAAGGCCGCGTTCCGCGTTCTGCATGCGGCCGACATCGGCATCGGCGTTGCCCGCGCGATCCGCGCCGCGGTGTCCGGCCGTCCGGGCGGCGTCTATCTCGACCTGCCCGCCAAGCTGTTCTCGCAGGTGATGGACGCCGAAGCCGGCACGAAGTCGCTGGTGAAGGTGATCGACCCCGCCCCGGCCCAGATCCCCGGCGCCGACGCCGTGAAGCGCGCGCTGGACGTGCTGAAGGGCGCCAAGCGCCCGCTGATCATCCTCGGCAAGGGCGCCGCCTATGCCCAGGCCGACGAGGAGATCCGCGCCCTCATCGAGAAGAGCGGCATTCCCTTCCTGCCCATGAGCATGGCCAAGGGCCTGCTGCCCGACACCCATCCCCAGTCGGCCGGCGCCGCGCGCTCGACCGTGCTGAAGGATGCCGACGTGGTGGTGCTGATCGGCGCGCGCCTCAACTGGCTGCTGTCGCACGGCAAGGGCAAGACCTGGGGCGATGCGCCCAAGCAGTTCATCCAGATCGACATCGAGCCGAAGGAAATGGATTCCAACGTCGAGATCGTCGCGCCGCTGGTGGGCGACATCGGCTCCGTGGTTTCCGC
>NCHM01000005.1 GCA_002257205.1 Rhizobiales bacterium 24-66-13
GGCCGGGCGGCGCTCGATGCGGTGCGGCGGTTTCCCGCGCCGGTGGTGGCCGCCCTGAACGGCGTCGCCCTCGGCGGCGGCGCCGAATTGTCCATGGCGTGCGATTTCCGCCTCGCCGCCGCCCATGCCGGCATCGGCTTCGTGCAGGCGCAGCTGGCGCTCACCACCGGCTTCGGCGGCTGCGCCGACCTACAGGCGGTCGTCGGCCCGCGCAAGGCGATGGGGTTGATGCTCGCCGCGCAGCTCCTCAAGCCGGCCGAGGCGGAGCGGCTGGGCCTTCTCGATGCCGTGGCGGGAGAGGGCGAGAGCCTGGACGCGCTGGTGGACCGCTTCGTCGCGCCCATCCTCGCCCGCCCGCCCGCGCTAGCGCGCGACCTGAAGGCGATGGCGCTGGCCGGCATGGATCCGGCGCGGCGCGCCGCCCTCTCCGCCGAGGAACGCGCCCGCTTCATCCGAGCCTGGACGAGCCAGGAACACTGGGTCGCCGCCGAGCGCATGCTCGCCCGCAGGAGCTGAGACCGCCATGACCGCCCTCAAGCAGAAACCAGCCAGGGACACCGAGGAGCCGAAGGGCATCTCGCCGATGACGCCCTCGGGCATCGAGGTGCCGCGGGTGGTGACCGCCGGCATGGTCGCGCGCGGCGCGCCCGAGCAGCCGGGCGAATTTCCCTTTACCCGTGGCATCTTCCCCGACGGCTTCCGCGGCCGCGCCTGGACCATGCGCCAGTATTCCGGCTTCGGCACGGCCGAGGAATCCAACGAGCGCTACCAATTCCTGCTGCGCGAGGGCCAGACCGGCCTCTCCGTCGCCCTCGACCTGCCGACCCAGTGCGGCTATGACCCCACCGATCCCATGGCGCGCTCCGAGATCGGCAAGGTGGGGGTCTCGCTCTCCAATCTCTCGGAGATGGAGATCCTGTTCGACGGCATCGACCTTACCAAGATCTCCACCTCCTTCACCATCAACGGCACGGCAGCGCTGATCTATGCCATGTATGTCGCCTGCGCCGAGCGGCGCGGCATTGATCCGGGCCTGCTCACCGGCACCATCCAGAACGATATCCTGAAGGAATACGTGGCGCGCGGCACCTGGATCTTCCCGGTGCGCCCCTCCATGCGGCTGACAGCGGATTCCATCCTCTACGCCAACCGCACCACACCGCGCTTCAACCCCATCTCCATCGCGGGGGCGCACATGCGCGACGCCGGCTGCAACGCAGTGGAGGAGATGGCCTACACCCTCTCCAACGGCATCGCCTATGTGGACGAGCTGCTGCGCCGCGGCGGCGATGTGGAGAAGTTCGCCAAGCGCCTGTCCTTCTTCTTCTACGTGCACATGGACCTGTTCGAGGAGGTGGCGAAGTTCCGCGCCGGCCGGCGCATCTGGGCCGAGCTGATGCAGGCGCGCTATGGCGTCAGCGATCCGAAGGCGCAGATGTTCCGCTTCGGCGTGGTGTGCGGCGGCTCCTCTTTGGTGGCGCCGCAGCCGCAGAACAACATCGTGCGCGTGGCCATCGAGACCCTCGCCGCGGTGCTCGCCGGGGCCCAGTCCATCTTCACCTGCGCCTATGACGAGGCGTTCCAGATCCCCACCGAGAGCTCCGCCGAGATCGCCCTGCGCACTCAGCAGATCGTGGCGCTGGAAAGCGGCGTCGCCCGCACCGTCGATGCGCTCGGCGGCTCGCACTATCTCGAATGGCTCACCGACGAGACCGAGCGCCGCATCCGCGCCCAGATGGACGAGGTGGAAGCCTATGGCGGCGCCGTGAAGGCCATCGAGGACGGCTGGCTGCAGATGCGGCTCGCCCAGCGGGCGCACGAGCGCAAGCGCCAAATCGATTCCGGCGCGTTCCCGGTGGTCGGCCTCAACGTGTTCCGCAAGGCGGAGGAGACGCGGGGCGCGGTGGAGGTGTTCCGCATCGATCCCAAAGCGAGCCGCCGCATCGTCGAGAAATACGAGGCGGTGATGGACCGGCGCGACGCCGCCGTGGTGGCCCGCGCCCTCGACCGCCTGGGTGCGGCCGCCGCGCAGGACGCGGAAAACCTCATGCCTTATCTCGTCGAATGCTGCCACGCCTACGCCACCGTCGGGGAGATGGTGGCGCGGCTCAAGGGCTGCTGGGGCGAATTCCAGGAGCCCATCCGGCTATGAGCGACACCATCGAAACCCCCGTCATTTCCGCCCCGCCGCTGCGTGGCAAGCGCATCCTGGTCGCCAAGCCAGGGCTCGACGGCCACGACATCGGCGCGAAGGTGATCGCTTTGGCGCTGCGCGATGCCGGGGCGGAGGTGATCTATACCGGCCTGCGCAAGAGCCCCGGCTTCATCGCCCGCGTCGCGGTGGACGAGGACGTGGACGCGGTAGGCCTGTCCATCCTCTCCGGCAGCCACAAGGAACTGGTGGCCGACGCCATCGCCGCTTTGGCGGATCAGGGCGCCTCCAACATCCCCGTGTTCGTGGGCGGCACCATCCCGGAAGAGGACGTGGCGATGCTGCTGGCGCTCGGCGTGACGGCGGTGTTCACCGCCGACATGAAGCTCGACGACGTGGTCGCCGCGGTGGCGGAGCGGCTGGCGGAGCGGCTGGCGGAGCGACAGGCATGAGCGGCCCCCTCAGCGGCATCCGCGTCATCGAGATCGGGCACATGCTGATGGGCCCCTACAGCACCATGCTGCTGGCCGATCTCGGAGCCGAGGTGATCAAGGTGGAGCCGCCGGAAGGCGACATCGGGCGGCGCGTCAGCCCGCACAGCATCGGCGCCCACAACGCCTATTTCGCCAGCCTCAACCGCAACAAGAAGAGCGTCGTGCTCGACCTCGCCAGCCGCGAGGGCCAAGCGAAGCTCGGCGCGCTGGTCCAGGGCTCCCACGCGCTGCTCACCAATCTGCGACCGGCGGCGATCCGCAAGCTGGGCCTGACCTATGCGCATCTCAAGCGCTGGAATCCGAAGATCGTCTGCGTGGCCCTCACGGGATATGGGCTCGACAGCCCCTATGCGGAACGTCCTGCCTATGACTACGTCATCCAGGCGCTCACCGGCATCATGGCCCTCACCGGCGCGCCCGACGGCCCTCCGGTGAAGACAGGCTATTCGGCGGTGGACAATTCCGCCGGCATTATGGGGGCCCTCGGCCTGGTCGCCAAGCTGGTGGAGGGCACCGGCGGGCAGGTCGACATCGCCATGTACGACGTCATGCTGTCCCAATTGAATTACATCGCCGGCGCATGGCTCAATGCCGGCGAGCCGGCGCGGCGGATGGATCACTCGGCGCATCCCTATATCGTCCCGGCCCAGATCTTTCCGACCCGCGATGGCTGGATCGCGCTGTTCATCACTCATGACGATTTCTGGCGCCGCTTCGCCGAGGAGGTGGGGCAGGCCCATTGGCTCACCGATGCGCGTTTCGCCACCATGGCGGCGCGGCGTTCCAACCGCGAGCTGGTGCTGGGTGAGATCGCAGCGGTGCTGCACGACGAAGGGACGGACGATCTGGTGCGGCGCCTCTCCAAGCTCGGCGTCGTCGCGGCCGGGGTCGAGACCCTGGAGCAGGCGCTCGCCAGCGAACAGGCGGCCGCCAGGAACATGGTGGTGCAGGTGGATGGGGGCGGCACGGTCATCCGCGTGGTCGGCAATCCCATCAAGGTGCTGGGCGCCGTGGAGCGGTTCGCGCCGCCGCCGCGGCTCGGCGAACACGATGATCTCGCGGACGGAGGGCAGGCGGCATGAACGCAGCCCTCCGCCCAGCGGCCCTCGATCGCAGAGCTCTGGGCCGGGCGCTTTCGCGCGCCGCCGATGCCGGCCTCGCGGACATCTTGAGCGCACCCCCCCGCGAGGAGCGGCACGTTGCCCGCCGCATCGGCGTGACCGGACCGCCGGGAGCCGGCAAAAGCACGCTGATCGCGGCTCTCGCGCGTTTCCGGCTGTCGCGCGCTAGCCGCGTGGCTATCGTGGCCATCGATCCGACAAGCCCGAAGACCCGTGGCTCCATCCTCGGCGACCGTATCCGGATGGACGGGCTCGTGGACGATCCGCGGGTGTTCATCCGCTCGCTGGCGAGCCGCGGCGCCACCGACGGCCTCGCCGACAACCTGCCGGAAATCCTTTCCGTGTTCGACGATTATGGCTTCGACGAGATCATCCTGGAGACGGTGGGCGTCGGACAGTCCGAGTTCGCCGTGCGCGAACTGGTGGACGTCGAGCTGCTGGTGCTGACGCCCGGCGCTGGTGACCAGATTCAGGCCATGAAGGCGGGCATTCTGGAAACCGCGGATATCTATGTGGTCAACAAGGCCGATCAGCCGGAGGCGCGCCGCGTCGAGGCGGAGCTGAAGGCGACTCTGACCCTGACGGCGGGGGCAGGCCCTGTGCCGCCGGTGGTGCTGGTGCGCGCGGACGCAGGCGAAAACATCGCCGCACTCGACGCGGCCATTGAGGCCGCCACCATGCGCATAGCCGGAGACCCCGAGTCGCAGCGGCGCCGGCGCGCCCGCCAGCGCATCAAGGGCATCTTTTGGCGACGCCTCGCGCAGACCATCGAGGATCTGCCCCAGGCGGCGTTCGACCAGTCACTGCCAGAACTCTACGCAACCGTACTGACTGATCTCAAGAAGGCGGCGACGGGACGAGGCAGAACGATCACGTAAAAGCGCCGAAAACAGGCGTTAGCAAGTGGGAGGATCAGAATGTCGAAGACATTGCTCGCCAGCGCCGTGGTCACGGCGCTGATCATGGCCGTTCCCGTCGCCGTTCCCATTCCGGCGCAGGCCGAGCCGATTACGCTCAAATTCGCGCATCAATGGCCGCAGGATGAGAAAGATTATGTGGTGGCGGCCGCGATCAAGTTCGCCAGGGAAGTGGAGGCGCGCTCAAAAGGTGAGATCAAGATCACTTCTTATCCCGCTCAGTCCCTCGCGAAGGCCTCCAACACCCATATCGCCTTGAAGACCGGAACGGTGGATCTCTCAGTCTATCCCTACATTTATGCTGCCGGTGCTATTCCGGAGATGAACCTCATCCTGATGCCGGGCATCTGGAAGACACACGACGAAGTTTTCGCATTCCGCAAGTCCCCGGCCTGGCAGCACATTGAGGCCAAGGCGCAGGCTTACGGGTTCAAGACCCTGTCCTGGATCCAGATTTCGGGCGGCGTGGCCTCGTCCGGAGCGCCGGTACACGGGCCGAAGGACGTGAACGGTAAGAAAGTGCGGGCGGCGGGCAAATACATGGAAGCCGCGTTGCACGATGCGGGTGCGACGCCCGTGTCCATGCCATCCTCCGACAACTACAACGCCATGCAGCTCGGCCTGCTGGACGCCATGTGGACCTCCTCGTCCTCGTTCGGTGCGTTTCGTCTCTATGAGGTCTCTAAGGCCTATACTTCGCCCGAGGACTATTCCGTCTATTTCACCATCGAGCCCATCGCGATCAGCATGAAGACGTGGGAAAAGCTGACGCCGGAACAGCAGAAAATCCTGTCCGAGGTGGGCGCGAGCCTGGAGATGGAAAGCCTTGCCGGAGCCAAGGCGGAGGACGCGCGGATCGCCCGGGAATTTGCCGAGCACGGTGTCAAAGTTACCAAGATGACTCTGGATGAATGGAACAGCTGGCAGCCTCTGTTCCGGCGCAGCCACGAGCAATTCAAAGTCGACGTCCCGCAGGCGGCGTCGATCCTCAGCCAGATGCTGGCCAAGAACCCGTGAAAGATACGGCTATGAGCGACCCTCCGGCGGCGGAGGGGGCTTCCGCCGAGGCTCCCCTTAATGGAGATGTCTCGTCCCCTGTAGGGCTTTTGGCTGAGGTCATCATCGTCAGTGCAGGCCTTGCGGCGGTCCTGATCGCGCTGGCGGTCTGCTATGAGGTTTTCATGCGATCGGTGCTCGGCCGATCCGTGATCTGGGTCGAGGAAATCTCGGCCTATCTCATTGGCTACATCGTGTTCATCGGCATGGGCGCAGCGCTCTACCAGAGCGCCCATGTGGAGGTCGATTTCGTCCTCGCCCTCCTTGGGCGGCGCGCGGCGATGCTGCTACGCCTCGGCAGCAATCTCGTGCTGTTGCTACTGTCGGGAACGATGGTGTGGCTGAGCTGGGAATTCTGGCTTGATACTTGGGTGAGTGGCGAGCGCTCGATCAGCATGCTCTCGGTTCCGCTGTGGATTCCTTATCTCGCCTTTTTCGCCGGCAGCGTGCTGCTCCTGGTGTTCGCGGTGCTGCGCCTTCTCGTTCTGGCCCAGTTGGTTCGGTCCGAGTACGGCAGTCCAAACAGCGAGGCCTCTCCATGACCGCGACCGCGATCTTCATGTTCGGGGGCTTGCTCATCTTGATGCTGATGGGTGTTCCCGTCGCCTTCGCGTTGTTCGCGTCCGCCATCGTCACGCTGCTTCTGGCCGGTGGTGGAGGCTGGTCGGCGCTCGGCCTCGTGTCGAGCACGGTGTGGGATTCCGTGACCAATTTCACGCTGACGGCGGTGCCTCTCTACATCCTGATGGGGGCCATCATTTCGGCTTCCGGCATGGGATCCCGACTCTATGCGGCCGTCGCCACCCTGACCTCTGGCCTGTGGGGCGGCCTCGCCATCGCGACCACCATCGCCTGCGCGGTTATGGCGGCCATCTCCGGATCCAGCGTGGCAACGGTCGCCGCCGTTGGTCGCTTTTCAGTAAGCGAGATGCGCCGTTTCGGCTACCGCGAATCCGACGCCTGCGGAGCCGTTGCCGCCGGGGGCACATTGGGGATACTCATCCCTCCCTCCATCCCGATGATCGTCTACGGTGTCATCGCCCAGGCGTCCATTGGCAGGCTATTCATGGCCGGTATACTGCCCGGCCTCATCCTTGCGGTGATGTTCGCCATCTATCAGATGTGGCTCGCACGGTCGCGATCAGGGGCGTCCCCGCAGGTGGTGGTGCGGGTCACCGCTTCCGATCGGGTGCGGGCCCTGGTCGACATTCTGCCGACCGGAGCGCTCATCGCCATCATTCTTGGCTCCATCTACACCGGCATCGCGACGCCGACCGAGACAGCGGCCATCGGGGTCGCCGCGAGCTTCTTGCTTGCTGGGGTCCTCTATCGCGAGTTGACCTGGGCCAAATGCCGGCAGATTCTGATCGAGACCGGGCACGCCAGCATCATGGTTCTAACCATCATCGCCGGTGCCATGCTGTTTGGCTACGCCTTGACCACCACCGACGTCGCGCCGACGCTGTCGCGGTTGGTGGCGGGCGCCGACATTTCGCCGTGGCTGGTATTCATCGCTATCAACCTCCTGCTGCTCTTTCTCGGCTGCTTCCTGGAGACCCTGTCCATCATCGTGATCACCACACCCATCATCATCCCGATCATCGAGAATTTTGGCTGGGACAAGGTGTGGTTCGGTGTGATCCTGATGATCAACATGGAGATGGCCCTCATCACGCCGCCGGTGGGACTCAACCTTTTCGTGGTCAAGAGCGTGGTGCCGGATGTTTCGCTGGGGCAGATCATCATCGGAACCTTGCCCTACGTCCTGATCATGGCCATGGCGCTGATGCTGGTGGCGCTCATTCCGGGGCTGATCGTCTGACGCCTTCCCTTCCACGTCGCTTGCTTCGGTGCGCTCGTCTCGACTTCCGCCAGCGCGCCGCGACAAAGTGGGCGCGAGGTGCATCGCAACGCATAGCGCTTTACGCGCTATGCGAGGCGCGTGAACAAGAGGCCGACCTCGCAGGCCGAGAGAGAGGCCACAAGAAACTCTGCCACAAGAAACCCCATCGGATCAGGAACCCTCCCTCCCGTGGCGCGTTGCCTCTGGAAGCGGACGTACGGATTCAAACCCGCCGGCACGTTCGTGTTGAACTCATGGTTCAGCGTCAGGAGACCCAACATGGAAGCAGATACACGCATCTGGGAAACGCCCGTTCTGCTCGAAACCTCGGTCGGAATGGAAGTTACAAGCTACGAATCCGCTGAGATCGATCGCGACGAGTAAGGTCCGCGAGGTGCGGATTCTATTACTGGGAACGGCCGCGGGCGGTGGCGTGCCGCAATGGAATTGCCGGTGCGCCGTGTGCGCACTTGCCCGCGCCGGGGATACGAGGGTTCGCGCACGCACGCAGTGTGGCTTTGCCGCGAGTGCGGATGGCGCAGACTGGGTGCTCGTGAATGCATCACCGGATCTGCGGCAGCAGCTTTTGTCCACACCGCACTTGGCGCCCCAGAGCGGCAACCGCTCATCGCCGGTCCGGGCCGTCGTCCTGACCAACGGTGAACTGGATCACATCGCCGGTTTGTTATCGATGAGGGAGAGCCAGCGGTTCGCGCTGTATGCAACGGCGGAAACCCATGCCGCTCTTGACGACAATCCAGTCTTCGACGCCCTCGCCAGGGATGTGGTGGCTCGCATCGTTCTGGCACCGGAAGCCGAGGTGGAAATATGCGGTCTGAAGGTCATTCCGCTGAAAGTCCCCGGCAAAGAACCTCTGTATCTTGAGGGCCAGTGCGATACGGAAGCGACCACAATCGGTCTTCACGTGCGTCATGGGTTGAAAACCTGCCTGATCGCTCCCAATTGTGCCGCCGTGACACAAGAGCTGCGGTCCGCGTGCGAAGGCGCAGATTTCCTCTTCTTCGACGGCACCACCTTCACCGATGACGAGATGATCCGTCTGGGGCTGTCTCAGAAGAGCGCAGGACGGATGGGGCACGTTCCTATGACCGGTCCGCACGGATCGCTGAATGCCTTTCACGGGCTGAAAATAGGACGGCGCATCTATGTCCACATCAACAACAGCAATCATGTTCTGATCGAAGGCAGCTGCGAGCACGAACAAGCACGCGCAGCCGGCTGGGAGATCGCGCATGACGGCATGGAGTTCGTCACGTGACGCTCGCGGAATTCGAAGCGGCTCTGCGCGCGGTGGGAGCGGAGCGCTATCATCACCTCCATCCCTTTCACCGGCGGCTGCATGCTGGCGAATGCACCAAGGCGCAGGTGCAGGCGTGGGCACTTAATCGTTATTTCTATCAATCCATGATCCCCATCAAGGATGCGGCCGTCCTCGGCCAGATGAATGATCCCGCCCTGCGCCGGGAATGGCGCCGGCGCATCTGCGACCATGATGGGACGGACGAGGATGCGGGCGGTATTTCCCGCTGGCTTGCGCTAACGGACGCGCTCGGCCTCGACCGCGGCCTCGTCGTCTCCACCCGTGCCGTCCTGCCGATGACGCGTTTCGCGGTGGACGCCTATGTCTCCTTCTGCCGCACGCGCTCCCTTCTGGAGGCCATCGCTTCTTCCCTGACGGAGCTGTTCTCTCCCGCCATTATCGAAGAGCGCATGGCGGGCATGCTGCGCCATTATGATTTCGTCGATGGGCGCGCACTGGCCTATTTCACGGCCCGACCGCCGCAGGCGAGCCGCGATTCCGAATTCGCGCTGGGCTATGTGCTTGAGCACGCCTCCTGCGAAACCACGCAGCAGGCAGCGCTCGCCGCCCTGCGTTTCAAGACGGACGTGCTTTGGGCCCAGCTGGATGCGCTCTGGCTCGCCTATGTGGAGGGCCGGCCGCCGCCGGGAGCGTGGCAGCCATGAAGATGCCCCTTGCGCCGGACGCCCGGCCCCGGCTGCCGCGCGGCGTGCGCCTGCGACAGGATCCCCGTCGGGGTTGGTTGCTCCTGGCGCCGGAAACGGTCTTTGAAGCGAACGGCAGCGCCGCCGAGATCCTGAAGCTGTGCGATGGCGGGCTTACCTTTGCCGAGATGGTGGATGTCCTTGCGACCCGTCATGGCGGTGACCGCGCTCGCATCACCGGCGAGGCGGGAGGTCTTCTCACGGCTTTGCGCGACAGGCGGCTGTTGGATCTATGAGCGATATTGCGCCGCCCCTCGGACTTCTGGCCGAGCTGACCCACCGCTGCCCGCTCGGGTGCCCTTATTGCTCGAACCCCCAATCGCTCACACCAAAGGCAGCCGAGCTCGATACGCAAGCCTGGTGCCGGGTCCTCTCCGAGGCGGCGGACCTGGGCGTGGTTCACATCCACCTTTCGGGCGGAGAACCTGCGGCCCGTTCCGACCTCGTGACATTGGTTGCCCACTGCACGCGCCTCGGCCTCTATTCCAATCTCATCACCTCTGCAGTTGGCCTTACGGTTGCGCGAGTTTCGCAACTGTCCGAGGCCGGGCTCGAGCATGTGCAGCTCTCGGTGCAGGCGGCGGATGCGGTGCGCGCGGACGCCATCGCCGGCTATGACGGCGCATTTGCCCGCAAGCGCGAAATCGCCGCGCATGTGGTGGCGGCGGGGTTGCCGCTCACGGTCAATGTCGTGCTGCACCGGGCCAATCTCGACCAAGTGGAGGGGCTGATTACGCTGGCGGTGGAGATGGGTGCGCGCAGGGTGGAACTGGCGCACGCACAATATTATGGCTGGGCTCTTCTCAACCGGCCCCTGTTACAAGCTGACGCCGGCGCGGCGCGGGACGCCATAGCCGCCGCCGAGGCGCTGCGCGAACGCTTCGCCGGGATCATCGCCGTGGACCATGTGCTGCCCGATTATCATGCCACCTATCCCAAGGCGTGCATGGGCGGCTGGGGCCGGCGCACCCTGAACATCACACCGTCCGGCAAGGCCCTGCCGTGCCACGCGGCCGAAACGCTGCCGGGCTTGGAGTTCTGGTCGGTCGCCGATCATTCCCTGTCCGACATCTGGCACCACTCTCCCGCCTTCAATGCCTTCCGCGGCACGTCGTGGATGGAAGAGCCGTGCCGTTCCTGCCCGAGGCAGGAGGTGGATTTCGGTGGCTGCAGGTGCCAGGCCATGGCAATCGCCGGTCGCCCGCAGGCCACGGACCCGGTCTGCCGTTACTCACCCGATCGTCCGAAAGTGGATCAAGCCCTCGCGCGCGAGGTCGGCGGAGATTCGGGAGAATACCACTTCCGCAGATGATCCAGATGGGCGGTGAATTATCACATCTTCTCTTTTATTCCATGCCGCAGAAGCCACCAATTCACCGGATAGCTGGTGATGAAACCGCAGATCATGGCGATCTGCATCATAAACCAGAACTCTGCCGTAGGCACCTCCAGCCGCGTGCCGAGGAGCCTGCGAAAAATAACGAATTGCGCGAAAGCCATAAAACCGTACATGCCGATCTGCCAGGCCGTCAGCGAGAGGGTGTCCGCCTTCACCGCCTGAACGAGCCCTGCACCCACACTCAGCTGGCGCATGGGCTTGATGGTGAAATATTGAAAGGCGACTCCGAGGATGTAGGCGAAGATAAAATCAAGTATCCAAACGGCAAAGATCTTTTCCGCGAAGAGGGTCTGCCAGCCCAGCCAGACCGCGACGGCAGGGACCAGGAAGGCCAGCCATTCAGCGAGAATGTCGCCCAGCATGCAGCCGCTTCCGCAATGGCTCGCGCCTTTCGCAACCATGACCGGAAAGGGCGTTTCGGTCTTCGATGGCGGTCTCTCCTCGCCCTCAGTGCTGGAGCGGGTCGCAACACGACCGTATCGCAGATATCCCACCAGCGTGATCACGCTTCCGAACAAGGCCGTCACGGGCCACACCACATTCATGATCCACATGGGCTGCGGGTTCCGCCACTCGTCCAGGATGATCCAGGCTGAGGTGCCGATTGCCAAGACGAGAGAAGACCAGGCGAGTATATGAAGCCAGGGTGGAACCATGTCGGGCCTCATGGTCAAAAGGTCAGAGGATAGCGCGCGTTCCTGTGCCGGTCCGTTCCCAATGGGAACGCGCGCCGTTCACATGATCGGCGATCTTTGAAAGCAACCGGGGCTCAGCGGGTCGGTTCCGTGCCATTCGGCCATTTAAGGCATTTGCTGCTGACGCGCTGGAGCGGAAGGGTTTATTCCGCCGATTGACCGCCGCGCGTTTCCTTTTCGTCCAAAACGGTCTTGCGCACCACCCACCCGAGGGTGAGGCCCTGTACCAGGATGGTGAACAGGACCACGGCGTAAGTGGCGGCGAGCAGAGGTGATCGGGCGGGCGTGCCCGTCAGCGAGAGGGCGAGCGCCACCGAGATGCCCCCGCGAACGCCACCCCAGGTGAGTACGGCGAGCGTGCCCCGCGCGAAGCTCTGCCAGCGGGCGAGGAGCGAGATGGAAACCGCCACGGAGACGAAGCGGGCCGCCACCACCAGAGGGACCGCGATAAGGCCCACCCAGATCAGCGCCGCATTGAAGCCCAGCACCAGCACCTCGAGCCCGATCAGCAAAAACAGCACGGCATTGAGAATATCGTCCACCAGTGTCCAGAAGCCGAAGACATAGCGCTTCGTGCGGTCACTCATCGCATAGGCGGCGCCACGATTTCCGATGAGGACGCCGGCGACTACGACAGAAATGGGTCCGCTCATGTGGAACGCGTCGGCCAGCGCGTAAGTGGAGGTGACCAGCGCCAGCGAGATCATCACCTCGATCGAATAGTCGTCGATGGCCCTCATAGCCCGGTAGGCGACAAAGCCCGTCGCCAGGCCAAGGAGGGCACCACCGCCAGCTTCCAGGACAAGCAATTGCAGAATATGGGAGATACTGGAAGCGTTCTCGCTGCCGGTGGCCATCTGGAGCGTGATGGTGAAGACCACGACCGCGATGCCGTCGTTGAAAAGGGCTTCGCCGCTCATGTCGGTCTCGAGCTTCTCGGGAACATCGACGGAGCGCAGCGTCGAGAGTACCGCGACGGGATCGGTCGGTGCGATCAATGCGCCGAACACAAGCGACCAGGCGAAGCTAACCGGAGCGCCGAGCGCTTCGGTGGCGAGCCATAGCCCCGTCGCGATGATGAGGGTGGACAGTGCGACGCCAAGCGTCGCGAGGGCTCCCACCACCAGGGCACGCCGCCGCAATCGCGCGAAATCCACGTGCAGCGCGCCCGCAAATAGCAGGAAGGCCAGCATGCCGTGCATGACGGCCTCGTAGAAATCGATCTGCTGCAGGTTTCCGGCAAGGGTGGCGTAGAGGTGTGTGTCGGGAAACAGGACCTCGATGGCGATCAGCAACAGCGATGCGCCAAGCCCCATCACCAACAAGCCAATATTCTCCGGCAGCCGAAGCACCTGGTGATTGAGCCACGCAAAGGCGGCAGTCACCGTGAGCAGGCCAGCCAGGAGTTCGAATAATGAGAGCATGGGTTCTCTCGTCAAACCACTGCCTGGACAGGAGACCCCCTGCGTCTCTCAGCTATTTAGCTACAGGCAGTTTGAACACATTCACGCATCCTGCTGGGACGCGTGAATGTGCTCTTTGGACAGCAGGTTCGGCGGGATCCGTCAGAGACCGGCGGCCGCTGCGCTGGCGCTGACGCGCCACACGGTGTTGCCCACATCGTCGGCAATCAGCAGGGCGCCGGTTTTGTCGATGGCGAGGCCCACCGGCCGCCCGCGAGCTTTTCCATCATCGGTGAGAAAGCCGGTGACGACATCTTCGGCCTTGCCGTTGGGCATCCCACCGGCAAACGGCACGAACACGACCTTGTAGCCATGGAAGTTCTCCCGGTTCCAGCTCCCGTGCTCACCGACAAACGCGCCTCCACGGTATTTCTGCGGCAGTGCATCGCCGGTATAGAAAGCAAGCCCTAAGGGCGCCACGTGGGAGCCGAGGGAATAGTCGGGCATGATGGCCTTTTCCACCAGGTCTGGGCGCTGCGGCTTGACCCGCGGATCGAGGTGCTGACCCCAATAGCTGTAGGGCCAGCCATAGAAAGCGCCGTCCTTCACCGAGGTCAGATAATCCGGCACCAGGTCGGGCCCGAGTTCGTCGCGCTCGTTCACCACCGCCCAGAGGGCACCGGTTTCCGGCTCCCAGCTCAAGCCGTTGGGATTGCGCAGGCCGCTTGCGAAAATGCGCCACCGGCCGCTTGCCCGGTCAACCTCAAGGATCGCGGCGCGGTTCTTCTCTGCCTCCATTCCGTTTTCCGTGATGTTGCTGTTGGAGCCGACGCCCACATAGAGCCGCGTGCCGTCAGCGCTGGCAACGAGGCTCTTGGTCCAATGATGGTCGATGGGGCCGCCGGGCAATTGGGTCAGCACCGTGCCGGGGGCGGTAATCTTGGTGTCGCCCGGTGTGTAAGGATAGCGCACGATCGCGTCAGTATTGGCGACATAGAGGTCATTGCCGACCAATGCGACACCAAAGGGGGAGTGGAGATGGTCGAGAAAGACCGTACGCATATCCGGCTTGCCATCACCGTCAGTGTCCCGCAGCAAGGTGATGCGATTGCTTTCCCCGGTGTCGCCGCCGGAGGTGACCCAGTTTTCGACCCAGCCCATCACCAGATCCTTGGGCCGCTTGATCGGCTCGCCCCCCGGCGCCTTGGATTCCACGACGAGAATATCCCCGTTTGGCAGCACGTAGAGCGAACGGGGATGTTGAAGTCCGGTGGCCAGCGCCGCAACCCTGAGCCCCGCCGCCGCGGTCGGAGTCTCACCATCCTTCCAGCCGATCACCTCTGCAAGGTGCATGGTTGGAAACAGGGCCTGGCGCGGCTCTGGAAGGTGAGGATTGGGGCCAATCTGCGCCTGGGCGTCGGCATTTTCCTGAGCGTATCCCGCCCCGGCGAGGGTGACCGCGGACAGAAGTGCGAGACCTGCCCATGCGCCATTGGAAATGAATTTTCTGGTCATTGGTAGGTTACTCCCGGGCGAGGGGGAAAGATGATCAGGGCCGCAAACCATGCGGTGACGATCAGGGCCAGCACGGTCAGGCCCGACAGCGCGACGCCGGTCGGCACGACGGAGACCCAGGTGTCGCGCGAATGGATCAGCATGTTGAAGGTCGCAATGAGCAACACGATCAAGCTACCCAGGGCATAAGGCGTTATCCATGGTCGCTGTCGCACGGACGGGCGCATGATCAACTCGGCCACGCCCGCGATGGCGAAGAGCCACGCGAGGATCACGCCGGCGGTGATCATCCAGGCCGAAAAATCTGCCCATATCATCACGGCCGTGCGCCAATAGGCGAGATCGGTGAGGAACGCGCCGGTGAAGCATGTCGCCAGGATGCAGGCGAGGAAGGGATGGATGGGCGGGGAGGAGATGGGCCATGCGCGAGCATGTTCCATCGGCATGGAGGTAACTCCGGGCATAGAGGAAGCTCCTTGTTGCCGCTTGTTGCGATCCTGCGAGGGCTTTTCCGCCCGGGGCGAGCCGGCTCGTCTTGGCGATTAGCGGCATTGCTAGACCGGAAGAACCTGCCGCATCGTCTGTGCCCGTCTTGCTGGACGACCCTCGTGCGAACCCAATCCGAGAGAGGACAAAATGTTCATGCGCCGCGAGTAACTTTATCTTGTGCCTGGGTTGGCCCGGCGGAGCGTTCCCGCTGAGGGCCAACCTCGAAAAATGACCGTGGGCGCAGCGGCAGAATGCGACCTCGGTACACGGCTTTCCGCGTCAAACGGGGAGCCATAGCTGGGTCGGCGCCAAGAAATCGTCTCGTCCCAAGCAAGATGCGAAACCGTTATCCCGCCGCCCATGTTGTGTGACGGCACCAGAGGGAGGTCGGGATGGAGCGGACGCACTGGGCGCGAATGGCTGGGAATCTGTTGTTCTGGGGAGCGATCGCCGGAGCCGTCATGTTGGCGCCAAGGCGGGGAAGCGGCCGGATGAGCCAGGGACGTCGGGATTTCATTGATAGGGCAATGAACGGTGATCCTGAAATGCGGGCCGTGAGGTTCGAACCCGACCGTGGGCGCGACGCAGCGTTCCCGACGCAGATTCCCTTGCGCGGGTGGCGCGATATCTGTCTGCGCGTGTTGAAGGCGTTCTTCGCCGACCGGGTGCTCAGCGTGGCCGCCGGCGTGACCTTTTATGCGCTGCTGGCCGTCTTCCCTTCGATAAGCGCCTTGATCTCGCTTTATGGATTGGTGCTGGACCCATCCGGGCTTCAGGAGCAACTGCAAGCGGCATCCTGGGTGCTGCCATCTGGGGCCATAGAAGTGATGCGGAACCAAGCGTTGCGGGTGATCGCGCAGGGATCCTCCACGCTGAGCTTCGGCTTCGCCTTCAGCCTTCTGATCGCGCTCTGGAGCGCAAACGCCGGCACCAAGGCGATGATCGAAGCGCTCAACGTGGCCTATCAGGAAGACGAGCGCAGATCTTTCGTCATGCTCACGCTCCTCACCCTTGGCTTTACCTTCACGGCGATCG
Organism: Rhizobiales bacterium 24-66-13; assembly: GCA_002257205.1. Classification (GTDB taxonomy): domain Bacteria; phylum Pseudomonadota; class Alphaproteobacteria; order Rhizobiales; family Xanthobacteraceae; genus NCEH01. Next base: position 16,145 of record NCHM01000005.1, read on the forward strand.
TCTTCGCGGGTATTGCGACGGCCACGGTGGTGGCGTTGCCGATGCTGCTGAAGGTGGTGTATCTCGAAACGGGAACCGAATGGCTGATTTCATTCCTGCGCTGGCCGGCGCTCGCCGTCATTGTCGCGGGGGTGATCACGGTCATCTACCGGTATGGTCCGTGCCGGTCGCGGGCGCGCTGGAAATGGGTGAGCCTCGGCAGCATCGTGGCTGCCATTCTCTGGCTGATCGTCTCGGCAGGCTTCTCCTGGTATGTCAGCCGCTTCGGCACCTACAACGAGACATATGGTTCCCTCGGCGCCGTCGTGGGCTTCATGACCTGGATGTGGCTCTCCATCAGCGTCATCCTTCTCGGGGCCGAGCTCAATGCCGAGATCGAGCACCAGACCGCCGTCGATACGACCACCGGCCCGCCTTTGCCCATGGGCGCCAGAGGCGCGCGGATGGCCGACACCTTGGGCGCCGCGCAATAGGTATCCGCGATAATTTTGATTGCCGCTAGGGAACATCCTGGCCTCTGGAGCATTGGCCCTCGGTCCTTAGCCATTTCGCAAGGTCCAGATGCCCCTTGCCCTGCGCCACTCCCCGCCCGCGGTCCTGGCCGCCTTCCTGAGCGCCGTCGGCGTGGTCCTCGCGGGGATTGTCGCGCTCACGCCCGTTGAGGTCGGTCCCATCTCCCTGCAGATGGTCCATCACATCGGCCTCATGAACGTGGCGGCGCCGCTGCTGGCGGTGGCGCTCACGCCGGCGCTTGCATCGCTCGCTTTTCCGCCGCTGTCGCTCTGGCTGTTCGGCGGCGCGCAGATGGCGCTGCTCTGGACCAACCATGCGCCTCCCGTCGCGCGCGCGATCTCCCAGCAGCCGGGTCTCCAGCTTGGCGCGACCCTGGCGCTGGCGGCGGTCGCCTTTTTGTTTTGGTCCGCTGTGCTCTCCGCCTCGCGGGAAAGGCGCTGGGGCGCGATTGCCGGTCTGCTGGTGACGGGCAAGCTCGCCTGCCTGCTGGGCGGTCTCCTCATCTTCGCCACCCGCGATCTCTACGGCCTGCCCGGCTTTGCGTTTGCCTTCTGCACTGCGGGGCCATCCACATTGGAAGACCAGCAGCTCGCCGGCCTTCTTATGATCACCGCGTGCCCCCTCAGCTATGTCACGGCGGCGGTCGTTCTCGCCGCCGCCGCGCTCGAAGACGCCGCCGCGCCGGTGCGGCACGGTTGATATGGGTGAGGCCAGGCGCCCCCTCATCGCCGTCGCCTTGGCCGGTGCCCTGCTCGGTTCGGGGCTTCTGCTCGTCGCGGTCACGGGAGCCTACAACATCGCCGCCAGCGAAGGGCATTGGCGGATCACCGAAATCCTCCTGCGCTTCGGTCTGGAACGCTCCGTTTCCGTGCGCGCCAACGAAACGCCGCCGCGCCTTGACGATCCCGACCTGATCCGCCTCGGTGCGGGGCATTTTCATGCCGCTTGCGCGCCGTGCCACGGGGCGCCCGGAACGCCGGTGCCCGCCTTTGTCGGAGGCATGCTGCCAACCCCGCCGGACCTGCGCACGCGCGTCGATGCGTGGAGCGATGCGGAGCTGTTCCGGATCATCCGGCACGGCATCAAATATACCGGGATGCCGGCATGGCCGAGCCGTGGCACCGAGCGGGAAATATGGGCGGTCACCGCCTTCGTGCGGCACATGCATCGCCTCGACGCAGCCGCCTACCAGGCGCTTGCCCGTGGAGGCGCAACCATGTCCGCCGCCGACGGAACGGCCTCCGGCTCGGGACGCAATCTCCCGGACGGCGTGGCGGCTTGCGCCCACTGTCATGGCGCGCAAGGACAGCAACCTTCGAGCGCGCTGGTCCCGACCCTCTATGGCCAGCCGGAGGCTATGCTGCGTGCGGCGCTCCGCTCCTATGCCCAGCGAACCCGCCCGAGCGGCGTGATGCAAGTCGCGGTGGACGGGCTCTCGCCTCGCCAATTGGACCAATTGGCTGCTTATTACGCGGCCATTGCACCGCCCGTGCCGCAACCGCCGACGCCGGATCAGATGCCCCTCGTCGAAGCCGGCCGCGTGCTGGCCGAGCACGGTGATGCGGCCGCGCGCATTCCCGCGTGCCTTTCCTGCCACGGCCCGCAAGCGCTCCCGCTCTATCCGCGTCTGGCCGGGCAGAGCGCGCGCTATCTCGAGGGCCGGCTTGACGGCTGGCGGCACGGCGCGCAGGCGCGCGGGGATGCGCTGGACCGCGTCATGGCGCCCATCGCCCGGCGGTTGAGCGAGGAACAGGCAAGGGCGCTCGCCGCCTTTTTCGCGCAACAGGCGCCGCATGCGGCCCAAGCCCGGGCGGACGGGCTATGAAGGCGCGGTTCGCATTCTGCCTCCTGCCACTGCTCGCGGCGTGCGGGCAATCCCAATCCGCGCTCCATCCGGCCGGCGAGGAAGCGGCGCGTATCCATCTGCTGTCGCTCACCTTATTCGGCGGGGCCGCGATTATCCTGCTGCTGGTCGCACTGGCCGCGTGGCTCGCCATTCGCGGACCGGAGGGCGCAAGGACGGTGCTGCGTGCGCCGCGCATGGTGGTCCTCGCCGGCATCGCCGTTCCGGTGGTGACGTTGAGCGCGCTGCTCACCTATGGCCTCTGGGTGATGGCCAAGTCCAGCGCGCCAGGCGGTGCGCCGGCGGCACGCATCGTGGTCACGGCGGAGCAATGGTGGTGGCGCGTCAGCTATGCGCGCGCGGATGGCGCGGCCGTAGAATCCGCCAACGAGATCCGCATCCCGGTGGGGCGGGAGGTGGAGCTGGAACTGCATTCCGGCGACGTGATCCATTCGTTCTGGGTGCCGGCGTTGGCGGGCAAGCTCGACATGATCCCGGGCCGAACCCATCGCCTTCGGCTCTCGGCGGCGCGGCCGGGCATTTATCGCGGCCAGTGCGCGGAATATTGCGGCGGCGCGCACGCCTGGATGGCGTTCGAGGTGATCGCGATGCCGGGAGCCGAATTTGCAGCCTGGCTCGCGGCGGCCGCGATGCCCGCGCCGGCCGCCGCGGGGCGGGGCGCCGCCCTGTTCCAGGCCACGGGATGCGGTGCCTGCCACCGCATCGCCGGGACCGCCGCGACCGGCACCATCGGCCCCGATCTGACCCGCGTCGGCGCGCGCCGCTTCATTGGCGCGGCCATGTTGCCCCAGACGCCCGAAAACCTCTCCCGCTTCATCGCCGATGCCCAGCATTTCAAGCCCGGCGCCGGCATGCCGCCCTTTGGCTTTCTCGCCGACGCCGATCTTGCGGCGCTCTCGGCCTATCTCTCGGGGTTGCGATGACCGACGCCAGCTTGCCCTCCGGGCCGCTTCCCAACGCCCTGCCTCGCCCGGCCGAGGAATTGCCGCAGCTCAAGCGCATATGGGCCACGCCCGGTGGCTGGCGGATCTTGAGCGCGGTGAACAACACGGTCATCGGCTATTTCTACATCGGCACCGCGTTCCTGTTCTTTCTCTTGGCCGGCATCCTCGGCTTGCTTATGCGCACCCAGCTCGCGGTGCCGCAGAACACCTTTCTGAGCCAGGAGACCTATAACCAAGTCTTCACCATGCACGGCACGGTGATGATGTTCCTGTTCGCCGTGCCAGTGGTGGAGGCGCTTGGAGTTCTCCTGCTGCCCCAGATGCTGGGCGCCCGGGATCTGCCCTTTCCGCGGCTCGGCGCGTTCGCATTCTGGGCCTATTTCATCGGCGGGCTGGTGTTTTTCTCGACGTTGTTTTTCGATCTTGCGCCGAGCGGCGGCTGGTTCATGTATCCGCCGCTCACCAGCACCGCCTATTCGCCCGGCATAGGCGCCGATTTCTGGCTGCTGGGCATCGGCTTCATCGAGATTTCCGCCATCGCGGGCGCGATCGAGATCATCGTCGGCGTGCTGCGCACCCGGGCGCCGGGCATGACACTGGACAAGATGCCGGTGTTCGCCTGGACCATGCTGATCTTCGCCGGGATGATCGTCTTCGCCTTTCCGGCGGTCATACTCGCCACGTTCCTGCTGGAACTGGAACGTGCGTTCGGCTGGCCTTTCTTCATCGCCGCGAAGGGCGGCGATCCGCTGCTATGGCAGCATCTATTCTGGTTTTTCGGCCACCCCGAAGTCTATATCATCTTCCTGCCCGCTGCCGGCATGCTGTCGATGATCGTGCCGACCATGGCCGGAACACCGCTGATCGCCCATCGCATGATCGTGGTGGCGCTGATCGCCACCGGCTTCTTTTCCTTCGGGCTGTGGGTGCATCACATGTTCACCACCGGCATCCCCACCATGTCGCTTGGCTTCTTTTCGGCGGCCAGCATGGCGGTGTCGATCCCAAGCGGCATCCAGGTCTTCGCCTGGATCGCGACGTTTGCCGCGGGACGGCTGAAGGTGACGGCGGCTTCGCTGTTCGCGCTGGGCTTCCTCGCCATCTTCACCTTAGGCGGGTTGACCGGCGTCATGGTGGCCATGGTTCCGTTCGACTGGCAGGTGCACGATACCTATTTCGTGGTGGCGCACTTTCACTATGTGCTGGTGGGCGGCATGGTATTTCCCATGTTCGCGGGCTTTTATTACTGGACGCCCGCCTTCAGTCGCAAGCCATTGTCGGAACGACTGGGCAAGTGGGCGTTCTGGCTGATTTTCATCGGCTTCAACACGACCTTCTTTCCCATGCACCTTGCCGGCCTGCTCGGCATGCCGCGACGCGTCTATACCTATCCGGCGGGGCTGGGATGGGATGGCTACAATCTCGCATCCACCATCGGCGCGTTCATGCTGGCGTCCGGCGTTGCCGTGTTCCTGCTCGATCTCATCCGCAACATGCGATTGACGAATGGTACTCCCGCCGGAAACATCTGGAATGCTGGGACGCTCGAATGGCTTCCGAACGGCGTCTATTCCGCTCGCAGCGTGCCTTTGGTCTCGAGCCGATATCCGCTCTGGGAGCAGCCGGGACTTGCCGTTGCGGTGGAAGAGGGGCGGCACTACTTGCCGGGAACCCCCACGGGGCGACGGGAAACCCTCGTGACATCCCCTGTGGAGGCCCGCCCGCAATTCCTGATGCGACTGCCCGGCCCCGGATGGGCGCACCTCTTCGCCGCCGCCTTCACCGCCGCCTTCTTCCTGCTGCTCACCGCCAAGCTGGTGACCATCGCGCTCGTCTGCGGCGTGCTCGCGGTGGTCATGATGGTGGCCTGGATGTGGGATGCCGATCCCGCGCCGGCAGGCGACATGGACATCGGCGGGGGACTGCGCGTTCCCACCTATGCGACCGGCGCCCTCTCGCCTTCCTGGTGGGCGATGGTGGTGGTGATGCTGGTCGCGGGGGCGCTCTATCTGTCCTACATCTTCGCCTATCTCTTCATCTGGACCGTCGCTCCCCAGGGCTGGCCGTCCGCAACCCAGATGCCCGCTCCCCCGTGGCTGGCGGCCGGCCTGCTGATCGCGAGCGGTCTCCTGCTCGCAGCGGCCCATGCCGCGCTGCGCTCGGGCCGGGGCGGACGGATGGTTGTGGCAGCGGGGCTGCTGCTGGGGTGCGCCGCCTTGTCGGGTGCGCTGCTGATGGGCGGGCTGCCATTCTGGCAGAGGGGATTTCGCCCGGACGCCAACGCCTTCGGTGCGCTCACCTTCACCGCATCCTTGCTGCAATTGCAGATCGTCGCCGGCGTGGTCGTGATCAGCCTCTTTGCCTGCGCGCGGCTGATCGCGGGTCGGCTCGATGCGGCGCGGCGGGTGGTGCTCGATAACCTCAGCCTGCTCTGGGTTTACGCGATCGCCCAGGGGCTGATCGGCCTGCTGCTCACCCACGGCTTTCCGCGTCTCGTGGGAGGTGGATGATGCGCGAGAGTTCCGCCATGGTGCAATTGGTGGCGGGCCCGGCGATCTGGGCCGCACAATTCCTGATCGTCTACACGACGGAATCCCTCTTGTGCAGCCGCGGCGGCGGTGCGGACGCGCATCACGTGCTGGTCCTCGTGACGACGGGTATCGCGGCCGCCCTGCTGGTGGTGCGCCTGATCCTGCGATATCGCGCGCAGCTATCTTCCGGCACAACGAGTGACTTCTTCCGGGATGTGGGCACGGGGCTCGACCTTGCGGCCCTTCTTGCCGTCGTCTGGACGGGAAGCCCCGCGCTTCTGCTCGCCTCCTGTACCTCGCCGGTTTAACCACCGGCGGCGGTGCCCGTGCTTACAAAGGCCCGCCATCCGGTTTTGCGGCGTTAGCGTTTTGTCCCGCGCCGTCTGCTGTCCCCGCTGTGCGGCCGCTGGCTATTCGGTTCGCGAACGGCGTCGGGACGCCTTTCGCTAAATGACTTCGCGGACCACGTCGGAGGCCAGGGTGAGGGCGATCCGGCCCCGGGCCGGCGTGCCGCGGGCGAGCGATTCCGCCAGATGCGCCGCCTGTTTCAGGGTCGTCTTGGGCGGCATCGGCGGCTCGTGCGGATCGACGACGGCCTCGATCAATACCGGACCGGGTGTTGCCATCGCCTCCCGCAGCGTCTCGGCGCATCTGGCCGGATCCTCGATGACGAAGCCCTTCATTCCGAAGCCCTTGGCCACGGTTGCAAAGTCGATCGGCTGAAGATCGCAGACATATTCGGGGTTGCCGAGAAAGACCATCTGCTCCCATTTGATCTGGCCGAGCGCATTATTCTTGATGACGATGATCTTGACGTCGAGGCCGTACTTCACGCAGGTCGCGAGTTCGCCCATCAGCATGGTCAGCCCGCCGTCGCCGATGAAGCAGACCACCTGCCGATCGGGATAGGCCGTTGCCGCCGCGATCGCATAGGGCAAGCCGCAGGCCATCGTTGCGAGATTGCCAGAGCAGGAAAATTTCATGTCCCCGCGCATCATCAGATGGCGGGCGGCCCAAGTGGTGATGGTGCCGGAATCCGTCGCGATAATGGCGTCGTCCCGCAACAGCGCGTTGAGTTCATGGGCGACCACCTGCGGCTTCATCGGCATGTCCCTGCGGGTGCCGCGTTCCTCCATGAGCGCGTTCCAGTCGCGCATGCCGGCCTGGGCCTGTTCGAGGAAGGAGCGATCCTCGCGATAATTGAGCCTCGGCAGCAACGCATCGATCACCTTGGTGGTGTCGCCGACCAGCCCGGCCTCGACCGGGTACCGCAGGCCGATGCGCTGGGGGTCGAGCTCGATCTGAACGGCGCGCGCCTGCCCAGGCTTTGGATAATATTCGATGTAGGGAAAGCTGCTGCCGGCGATGAGAAGCGTGTCGCATTCCTCAAGCGCCTCCTGCGACGGCTTTGTTCCGAGCAGGCCGATGCCGCCGGTGGTATAGGGGCTGTCGTCCGGCAGGGCGCCCTTGCCCAGAAGCGGCTTGATGATCGGCGCTCCGAGCCGCTCGGCCAGCGCTGCAAGCTGCGGGCCGGCCTTGAGTGCGCCTTGGCCGGCGAGGATCGCGGTCTTCGTGCCGGCGTTGAGCAGTGAGGCCGCGCGGGCAAGCTGCTCCTCGCCGGGCAATTGCGCGGAGACCGCCATCAGGTCGGAAACATGATCGGGGACGTTGCGCTCGGAGCGCGTGCCGGCATCGACCGGTTGCGACTGCACGTCCACCGGCACCGTGACATGGGCGACGCCACGGGATGACAGGGCCGTGCGGCAGGCGAGTTCGACAGTATTCTGGACGTGATTTGGACCCATGATGCGCGCGTTATAGACGGCGACATCCATAAACAACTTATCGAGTTCGACGTCCTGCTGCGTGAACGTGTGCAGCAGGTCGTGGAATTGGAGACCGGTGATGGCGAGCACCGGCTGGTGATCGAGCTTGGCGTCGTAAAGGCCGTTCAGCAAATGAATGCCGCCGGGTCCCGAGGTGGCGAGGCAGACGCCGAGCTTTCCGGTCCATTTGGCATATGCGCAGGCGGCGAAGGCCGCAGCCTCTTCATGGCGCACCTGGATGAACCGGATCTTGTCCTGGCGGACCCGAAGCGCCTCGATGATGCCATTGATGCCGTCGCCGGGGATGCCGAAAATGGTGTCCACCTTCCAGGCGATGAGGGTGTCGACGAGAATGTCGGCGGCGGTTGGCTTGGCCATGGCTCTTCTCCGGCAGATGTGGGTCTGAAGCTCGCGGATGCGGACTGCCACCAGGGGCGCACGCCTCACCGGCTCGCTGAACCAATCCCGTCCCCGCGCATGCGTTCCATCGATGCCGCAGCGGCAAGGGGCGGCACAGCGGGCAGCTTCGGCCGGGCCGCCGTTTGGAACCAAGGCGACAGCCCCGTGTTCCCCGAGAGAGCCTCGCGGCGGTCGACGGCCGCCGGCGATCCACACCCGCACCCGAGGAGACAATCTTGCAGAGCAAGCTTCTTGCCGAGAACGGTGGCCAGCGCACGTTCGCGCTCGTGCTCGAAACCGGGGGGGAGGTGATTGAATGCCTCTCCGCCTTTGCCGCGCAGCAGCGCCTTTCGGCCGCGCAATTCTCGGCGATCGGGGCCTTCAGCAAAGCGGTCGTGAGCTATTTCGATTGGGAAACGAAGAGCTATCTTCACAATCGCGTGGATGAACAGGTGGAGGTCGCAGCCCTTACCGGCGACATCGCCCTCGGGCCCGACGGCAAACCGGCGATCCATATTCATGCCGTCCTCGGACGGCGGGACGGCAGCGCCCGCGCCGGGCATCTCACACAAGGCCGGGTGCGGCCCACGCTCGAAATCGTGGCGACCGAGCAGCCCGCCCATTTGCACAAACGCTACGACCCCGAAACAGGATTGGCCCTGATCCGGCCGGAGGGCTGACCCATGACGATGAAAAGCCGTTCAGAAGCCCCCCAGGTGGTCGTCGTCACCGGAGCTTCAGCCGGGGTGGGGCGGGCGACGGCGCGGCGTTTCGCGCGCGCTGGGGCGTCCGTCGCACTGATCGCGCGGGATGCGTCCTCGCTTGAGGAAGCCAGGGCCGAGATGGAAGCGAGCGGCGCGCGCGCCCTCGCGATCGCGGCCGACGTCGCCGATGCCGAAGCCGTTCTCGCCGCCGCACGCGAGGTGGAGGAGAACCTCGGGCCCATCGACGTCTGGGTCAACAATGCCATGACGACGGTGTTCGCACCGGTGCGCGATATGACGGCGCCGGAATTCCGGCGCGTCACCGAGGTCACCTACCTCGGTTATGTCCATGGCACGATGGCTGCCCTGGCGTGCATGCGGCCGCGCAATCGCGGCGTCGTCGTGCAGGTCGGCTCCTCGCTCGCCTATCGCGGCATTCCGCTCCAGGCCGCCTATTGCGGCGCGAAGCACGCCATTCGCGGATTTACGGATTCGCTTCGCGCCGAATTGCTCCATGAAAAGAGCAACATCGCCTTGGTGATGGTGCAATTGCCGGCAGTCAACACGCCCCAATTCGATTGGGCGCGAACCCGCCTCGGTCACGCGCCGCGCCCGGTGCCGCCGGTCATCCAACCCGAGGTCGCCGCAGAGGCCATCTTCGCCGGCGCGCGTCGGCCGCGGCGCGAGCTGTGGGTGGGCCTCAGTACCGCGAAGGTCATTCTCGGCAGCATGGCCGTTCCGGGCTTTCTCGACCATTATCTGGCGTGGAGCGGCTATGCAGCGCAGGAGACGGGCCGCCGCGTCCGCCCCGGCCGCCGGGACAATCTTGAAACCTCCGTCAGAGACCTGCATCGCACGCGGGGATCCTTCGGTGCCGAGGCTTCCGATTCCGCCCCGGTGATTTCTGGCCAGAGCGTCAGGCTCGGCATCGTCGCCTTCGCGGCGGGGCTGATCGCATTGGGCAGCTGTCTGGCGGCAGTAAATGGCCGCGCTGGTGCCCGTCGCCGGAGGTAGGCCGAAAATGCGAGTTTCCCTCTTCGATTTTCGGCCGGCTCTCCGGCGGTCGCGTGGCTTGCATCCCCTCAGAACCGGGTCGCGTAGTCGGTGGCGGTAAGGAGGCCAAGGATCAGCAGCCAGGCGCCCGCGCCGACTGCGAAGAGGCGCAGAAGCCCATTCTCCCGGCGCAGCCCCATGAAGAACCAATAGATGAGCACCGCCTTGGCGCAGGCGATGCCGAGCCCGGCGGCGAGGCTCTCCGGGCCGGTCAGCACGAGGCTGGCACCAACGGTGAGGGCAAGCAGCGTCAGTAAAACCAGCCAGACAAGGCCAAGACGTAAGGCTGAAGCGGGCAGTGAGCTCATGCGGGTCATCGTGCGAGATAGAAAAGCGGGAACAGAAACACCCAGACGGCATCCACGAAATGCCAGTAGAGGCCAGTATTCTCCAGTACGATTGCCCGCTCCGGCACAACCAGAGCGCCGCGCCATAGCTGTGCCGCCATGCCAACGAGCAACATGATGCCGATCGTCACATGAACCGCATGGAGGCCGGTCGCGACCAGATAGAGATCCATGAACAAATGCGCGACAGGGTCTGGGAAGCGAGGCGGGTGGCTGAAAATCGGCATCAGTCCTTCCGCAGTCTCCTCGCTGTATTCCAATCCCTTCAGCGCAAGAAAGACGAGGCCGAGGGCGGCGGCGCCAAGAAGGAGTAAGGCCGCCAGTCGCCTCCGTCCGGCGCGTCCCGCCTCGACCGCAACCGCCACGGTGAAGCTCGACGTGAGGAGCACGGCGGTGTTTATCGCGCCTATGGCGACGTGGGTTTGCCGCGAGGCCTCGATGAACTCCTCGGGATGAAGCGCGCGCACGACGAGGATCGCGGCGATGAGCCCGCCGAACAGCATGATCTCGGTTGCGAGGAAGATGTACATCCCCATGAGGCTCGCCTCGCGCTGCTGCACCGCATCGCGGAACGGCTCGTGCAGTTCGATCCGCTCAGCCATGATCCTCCCTCCTTTCAACGGGGTAGTCATAGGGCGGGCCGGTCACGACCGGGATCTGCGAGAAATTATGCTTCGGCGGCGGCGATGGGACGGTCCATTCGAGCCCGGCGACGTCCCATGGGTTGGGCCCGGCGGGAGCGCCGTAGCGCAGCGACCAGAACAGATAGGCGAAGGGCATCAGATAGGCGACGCCGAGAATGGAGGCTCCGGCCGAGGACAGCACGTGCAACACCTGGAACGAGGGGTCATAGACGTGGTAGCGCCGCGGCATCCCGAGATAACCGAGGATGAATTGCGGGAAGAAGGTGAGGTTGAAGCCGAGGAAGATGAAGATCGCGGCGAGCCGCCCCCACACGCGCGCATAGATACGCCCGGTCATCTTCGGCCACCAGAAATGCAGCGCGCCAAAATAGGCGGACACTGTTCCGCCTACCATGATGTAATGAAAATGTGCGACGACAAAATAAGTATCGTGGACATGAACATCGACCGCGAGCATCGCGAGGATGAGGCCGGTCAAGCCACCCACCACGAACAGGCCGATGAATGCAGCGGCGAAGAAAAACGGCGGATCGAGCGCGATGTGGCCTTTGTAGAGGGTAGCCGTCCAATTGTAGACCTTGATGGCGGAGGGCACCGAGACCGCCAGGCTCAGGAATGAAAAGACCGCGCTGGCATACATCGACTGGCCGGCCACGAACATGTGATGGCCCCAGACCAGGAAGCCGATGATGGCGATGGCCAGCGAAGAGCCGGCGACGAACCAATAGCCGAAAACCGGCTTGCGCGCGGATGCCGCCACCAGTTCACTCACCACGCCCATGGCCGGCAGAACCATGATGTAGACCGCCGGATGGCTGTAGAACCAGAACAGATGTTGGAACAGGAGCGGGTCCCCGCCAAGCTTCGGGTCGAAGATGCCGAGCCCGAACAGGCGTTCCGCCGCGATCAGCAGAAGCGCCATGGACAGCACCGGGGTCGCCAGCACCAGGATGAGCGAGGTGGCGTAGTGCGACCACACGAACAGCCGCAGCCGGCCCCAGGTCATGCCGGGTGCGCGCAGCTTGTGAACGGTCACAATGAAGGTGAGCCCGGTGAAGATCGACGAAAAACCGACCACGAACACCGCCACCGCGACCAATACCACGTGGCCGTTTGAGAACATCGAGGATAGCGGGGTGTAGAAGGTCCAGCCGGTATCGACGCCGCCGGAGATCAGCACGTAGACCGTGAACAGGCCGCCGAACATGAAGATGTACCAGCTCAGCAGATTGAGGCGCGGGAAGGCGAGGTCTCGCGCGCCGATCATCAGCGGCAGGAGAAAATTGCCGAACGTGTTGGGGATCGAGGGAATGAGGAAGAACCACACCATGATCACCCCATGCAGGGTGAAGGCGCGGTTGTAGCCTTCATTGGTCAGGAGGTCGGCTTGCGGGGTCAGCAGATCGGCGCGCACCAGGGCCGCCGCCGCGCCGCCGATGAAGAAGAAAATCGTGACGGAGATGAGATAGAGAATGGCGATGCGCTTGTGGTCGGTGGTCAGCAGCCACGAGCGCAGCGTATGGCCCGCGCGCAGATAGCTCACACGTTCCGCCGGCGTCTCGGAGAGGCCGGGACCCTCCAGCATATCTCGCTCCGGCTGGCGGGACAGCGTGTCGCCAAGGCTCATGGCCGCTCCTCCGTCACGGATCCGCCGCGCAGCGATTTGATGTAGGCGACCAGCTTCAACACCTCCTCCTCGCTGAGGATGTTCTGAAAGGTCGGCATGATGTGTGGATAGCCGGCCGCGATCTGCGACTGCGGCAGGAGAATGCTGTCGCGGATGTACTGGTCGTCGGCGGTGACGATGCTGCCGTCTTCGAGCGGCACGGGCGCGCCGTAGAGCCCGGCGAGCGGAGGAGCGTGCACGGTGGATGCCGGGCCATGGCAGCCGCTGCAGCCGCGTGTGCGAAACAGCACGGCACCGGCGACGGCGAGGGTCTCATCCACGTTGGAGCGGGCAAGCCATGCGGCATAATCGGCCGCAGACAGCACGATGAAACGCCCGCCCATCACGGAATGGTCGGTGCCGCAGAATTCGGCGCAGGCCAGATGGTAGATGCCGGGCTTGTTGGCCTGGAACCAAAGAGAGGTGTAGCGGCCCGGCACGACATCCTGCTTCACCCGCAATGCTGGAATGTAGAGGCTGTGGATCACGTCTTCCGACGCCATGGTAAGCTTTACCGGCTGGTTTGCAGGGACATGAAGCTCGTCAATCTCGCGCTGGCCGCCGGGGTGCTGAAATTTCCACATCCATTGCTTGGCGACGACGTCGATTTCGAGCGCTGAGGCCGGGGGCGTGTAGAGATCCGCATAGAGCTTGGTCGCCCACACGAAAAAAGCGAGGGTGAGCAGGAAGGGAATGATCGCCCAGGAGACTTCCATCCAGGTGCTGCTGTTCACCGGATGGGCCCGGTCTGCGGCCCGTCCGCGCCGGTATTTGACTGCGAACCAGGCCATCAGCACGAATACGGGTGCCGACAGGAGCAGGACCATGATGGAAAATCCGCCCATCAAGCGGTCGACGCTGGCGGCGTGGGCCGAGGCTTGGCTCGCCCATCCGGCGAGCCCGCCGGTCACGAGCGCCCTCCCGCCTTCAAGCGCCGCTCGCGCAGCGCCGAAAGGCCGATGAAGCCGGCCATGAACACCACCGTGGCGCCGCCGCCGAGCTGGAGCAGCCAGGAGATCAGCGAACCGTAGCGGCCGGTCTTTGGATCATAGTGGTAACAGAGCAGCAGAAGCTGGTCGCCCCAATCCCCGAGCCGGCCTTCGCCCGCTTCGGTCAAAGCGAGCTTGAGGTCGGTCGGCTCTGGGGCGAGGCCATAGAGCCAGCGGGCCGAGCGCCCGTCCGGGGTCAGAACGGCCACCGCGGCGACGTGGGCATATTGTGCGATGCGCGCATCGAAGGCGTAGCGATAGCCGAGCGCGCGGGTGACCGCAGCGACGTCGTCAGCGGAGCCGGTCACCGCATGCACGCCCTGCGTTGGGAGATCGGGAAAGCCGGCGCGAAGCTCATCCAGCGAATTCTGCGCCGCATCCGGCCCTTCCTTCGGGTCGATGCCGAAGGCGACGACAGTGAAATCCCGGCCGGCTTTGAAGCCTTGCGCGCGGATTGCCTGGGCGAGGCCGCCGAGCGTCACGCCACAGATATTGGGGCAATGGTGCAGGACCGGTGCGAGCACGATCGGCTTGCCGGCGCCGAGCTGGCGCAGCGTCGCGCGCGCACCATTCGCCTGCTGGAACGTGAGATCCAGGGGCACCTGCGCGCCCGGCCGCTTGTCGATGCCGGCTTCGTCGAAGGGATCGAACGCGTCGGCGGCCTCGGCGGCGCCGGTTAAGACCAGCAAAAGGCAAAGCACGAGACGGGTCATGGTGCGGCGCCCCTCTTCGGCTCATCGGGCCAGCCCTGGTGGGCGAGAAGTTCCATCGCGCGGTCGATGGGGATGCGGACGCGGCCCGCCGGCGGGTCGACCCAGGCATAGCCGTCGAGCTTCGCCCGCGCGGCCGCCTCGATTGCGCGCCGATCCGCCGGCGGGTCGATCTGAAGACGCGGCGCCGAAGGAGTTATCGGCATGCGTTCCAGCGCCGTCGCTTCGTCAGGCGCGCGCCATGCGGCAAACAGCGAGAACAGTCCCGCGACCGACCCAACGGCCACCGCGATCAAAGTGAACACGCCGAGCATGGCAAACATCGCCGCGCGCGGCGGCGCATCGCGCGGCTCGAAGCCTCTGCGCACGGCATCCCCAAGCGCGGCCTCTTCGCGTTCGGCCTGGGCGAGGGCGCCATCGGGAGTCTGCGGGTGCGACGCGGTCATGGCCGGCCCTCCCCGATGAAAAGGCGGCGCATTTCCGCCGCGCCCGGCGCTGCTGCGATGCGCGCCAGTCCCGAGAGGTTCAGCAGGCCAAGACCCGCCAGCGCGAGCGCCGCGACGGCCAGCGCTGGAACGCCCCCCGTGCTGCCCGGCAGGACCAGCCAGGCGGTCTCCAGTGTTTTTCCAACGAGCGTTGCTCCGGCGAGCGCGATCAGCCAGCCACGGCTTTGCCGCACCGGTGGAAACAGCAACAGCAGGATTGGCCCGACGCCGAGCGCGCCGATCGCGAGTTCCACGCCCCACCAGGGGCCGTCGCCGCGGCGGGCATACCACGCCACGCTGGCGGGAAGGTTGTCTGACCAGATGATGAAATATTGCATGAAGGCCAGATACGCCCACAGCAACAGGGCGGTGAGCAGCAGGCCGCCCAGTATGCCCGTCTTCTCGCTCGGCGCGCCCGCAACGAGGCGCCCCAACAGCAGCACGGCAAGCGCGGTCGCGGCCTGAATCGAGAGGATGTACAGACCGAAGCCAGAGGAATGAAATTCCGGATCGAGCGACATCAGCCAGTCCACCGCGATGGTGGTATCGATCAGGACGAAAAGGATCAGCCCGCCCGCTGCGAGGCCCGCCGTCCGCCCGCGCCGGGTCAGAAGCAGCGCCAGCACCAGCGTGCAGGCAAAAAAGGCGATGGTGCGCAGGATGAAGAACCAGGGCGTGAGATAGAGGCGGTGCTCTTCCCCGCCGCCCGTTGCGGCCCAGGGATAGAGCGCGGGCAGGGCCACCAGCACCGGAACGGCTGCGGCGGCGGAAAGCGGCAGCAGAAGCATCGCGGCATTGGCGCGGCTTTCGAGCTCGTCGCGCCACGCACCCGGTATCAGGCGCATCATCAAGGAAAGGCATAGCGCGCCGATCGGCAGCCCGGCCCAGAAGACGAATGCCGCGAGCCAGCCGGCGAGCGCGGAAGGGGTTGCCGCGGCCACGCCGAGTGCGGCCGCGCACAGCAGGAGCCCGGCGAGGCCGAGCCGGCGGATGCGGCGTGCCGCTGCCGGCGCGATCACGATCCGCCTCCCGCCAGCCGTGTGCGCTCTTCGGGCGTGAGGACGGCCGCCGGCGCGTCCTGGCTGAACTGCAGCGCGCGGACATAGGCGGTGATCGCCCAGCGGTCGGCCGGCGTCACCCGGTCGGCGTAGGAATACATGACGCCATGGCCGTGGGTGATGACATCGACGAAATAGGACGACGGAGCCGCCCGCAGGCGCGGATCGTGCAGGCTCGGCGGCCGGGGAAAGCCGCGCGCGACCACTGTGCCAGCGCCATAGCCGGCAAAGCCGTGGCACGGCGTGCAATAGATGCCGAAGCGTTCCCGTCCCCGGGCGAGGAGGTCGGCGGTCAGGGGCGGCCGCTCGTGGAGCGCGGCTTCCCTGGCCGGCGCGTCGCGCGCCAACGTGCCTTCGGGCGGGGCCTGGAGGGAACTTCCATCCGCAAACAGCGGGCTCGGCTCGTAGCTGTCATAGCGCGGCTGGTGGCTCATCTCGTCGTCGCATCCGCCGAGCAGCGCTCCAAGCAGGAGGGGAAGCGCGAGGCGTGCGCGTGCCCGGCTCATTCCGGCTGCTCCGTATGGCCCACCGCATCGATGCGCACCGGCGCGAGGGTTTCGAGGAAGCGCCGCGTTTCGGCTTCCTCGAAGCGCGGGTCGTCGCCGAAGATGACGAGGAAAAACTTGTCGGAGCTGGCGAGATGGAACGTTTCGACGTCGAACAGAGGATGATGGAGGCGCGGCAAATGGTTGAGGTCCAGCATGCCGACGATGGCGAACAGCACGGCGAACAAGACCATCAGCTCGAAGGTGATGAGCATGAAGGGGGGTATTGCGAGCAGAGGTCGTCCGCCGATGTCGATCGGGTAGGCAAGGTTGGTGTAGACCTGCATGCCGTAACCGAGCGCTGCACCGAAGATGCCGCCGGCGAGCGTGAGCCAGGGCACGTAATTCTCGTGAAATCCCAGGGCCTCGGCCGCGCCTTCCACCGGGAAGGGCGAATAGGCGTCCATTCGCAGAAAGCCCGCGTCGCGCGCCCGGCCGATGCTTTCGACCAGCCGCTCCGGCTGATCGAACTCAGCCATCAGGCCGAAGAGCGGCGCGTGGGGCGAGGGCTCACGCACGGGATGCCTCCCTTTCGTCCGCCTCTTGTTGCCGCTCCTCCTGCGCCAGCGTCTCCTTGATCTCGAACGCGGAAACAACCGGCAGGAAACGCACGAACAGCAGAAACGGCGCCAGGAAGACGCCAATCATCCCGGCGAACAAAGCCCATTCCCAGAAACTCGCATGATACTCGCCCCATGAGGACACCAGCCAGTCGCGATAGAGCGAGGTGACGAGCAGCATGTAGCGTTCCATCCACATGCCGATGGTCACGCTCAGCGCGATCAGGAACAGGGGGATCGGGCTGACACGGATCGAACGAAACCAGAGCAATTGCAGGGGGAGGAAATTGGCGATTACCGCGCCCCAATAGCTCCAGGCATAGGCGCCCGAAATCCGGTCTTGCAATGTGCCGAGCTCCTGCGGCTCGCCGGAATAGAGTACATCGAACACCTCGGCCCAGTAGCCGTAGGTGGTCATCAGTCCGGTCGCGAGCAGGAAGATGCCGAGCAGGTCAAGATGGCGCTCGCGCACGAGGTCTTGAAGCCCCAGCGCGTGGCGCAGAACCACGGCGATCATCGCCACCACGGCGAAGCCGGAAAACGCCGCGCCGAGCACGAAATAGGGAGGAAATACCGTCGATGCCCAGCCGGGGATCGGGCCGGCTGCGAACAACAGCGAAATCTCAGAATGGACCGAGACCACGAGAGGCACGGCGATGGCGGCGGTGAGGCGATAGGCCTGCTGCCACCGCGTCCAGTGCCGCGCCGAGCCGCGCCAGCCGAGCGCAAGCAGGCCGTAGAACACCTGCTGGCCCCGCGTGCGGGCGCGATCGCGCGTCGCCGCCAGATCGGGCACGATGCCGATGAACCAGAACAGCACTGAAACGGTGAGATAGGTGAGCACCGCGAAGAAGTCCCAGGCCAGCGGACTCTTAAACTGCGGCCATACCGTCATCGTATTGGGATAGGGCGCCATCCAATAGAACAGCCAGGGGCGCCCCAGGTGCAGGATCGGATACAGACCGGCACAGATCACCGCAAACAGCGTCATCGCCTCGGCGAAGCGATTGAGCGCGTTGCGCCAGTGCGCGCCGAGCAGCAGCAGCATCGCCGAGATGAGGGTCCCAGCGTGGCCAATGCCGAGGAACCAGATGTAGTTCGAGATCGCGAGGCCCCAATTGACCGGGATGTTGTTGCCCCACACCCCGACGCCATAGCGGAACAGCACCCCGGCCGCGACGAAGAAGGTCAGCAGAAGCGTCAGCGCGAAGCCGAACAGGATCCACCAGCCGCGCGGCGCGGGAAAGCGCAGCGGGATGGAGGTGATCTCCTGGGTGACCGCCGCGTAGCGGTCGGGAGTGCCGCCGGCGAAATCGCTCATCCCGAACCGCCTCCCTCAGCGCTGCCGCCGTCGATCCGGGCGAGATAGGTGGTGCGCGGCCAGGTATTCGCCTCCTCCAGAAGACTGTAATTGCGTGGGCTCGCTTTCTGCCGGCTCACCTGGCTTGCGGCATCGGTGATGTCGCCGAAGCTGATCGCACGGGTCGGGCACGCCTGCTGGCAGGCGGTCACCACCTCCCCGTCGCGGATTGGCCGGCCCTCCTTCTTGGCGGTGATGCGGGCTTCGCTGATGCGTTGGACGCAATAGGTGCATTTTTCCATGACGCCGCGGCTGCGGACTGTGACATCGGGATTGCGCGCCGCCTGCAATTCCGGCGGGTCGTTGCTGGTGAAGTCGAACCAGTTGAAACGACGCACCTTATAGGGACAGAAGGAAGAGCAGGTGCGCGTGCCGATGCACCGGTTGTAGACTTGCAGGTTCAGCCCGTCGGAGGAATGGACGGCGGCGTTGACTGGGCATCCCATCTCGCAGGGTGCCTGCTCGCAATGCATGCAGGGCACCGGCTGGACATGGACTTTCGGTGCGGCCGGATCGCCCTCGTAATAATGATCGACGCGCAGCCAGTGCATCTCGCGGCCCTGCGCCACCAGTTCCTGTCCCACCATGGGGACGTTGTTCTCGGAGACGCAGGCGACGACGCAGGCATTGCAGCCGATACACGTATCGAGGTCGATCGCCATGCCCCAGGACGGGCTGTCCCAGCGGCGGGCGGGATAGAAGCTCGGTGCGCGGGGCTCGCCGGGAGCCGGCTCGCGCGTGCGGCCCGAAACCGCTGCATCCGCCGCCGCCACGGTGCGCACGAAATCGAAGCCGTCCATGGCCTGATGGGCCTGGGTGGTGGAGAGGGTCCGGCGGGCGCCAGTCTTGGCCAGTGCGGCGCCGTTCCCGCGCCAGGGCTGCGCCCGTGTCCGCAGCGCAAAGGCATTATAGCCGAGGCCCTCGCTGATCCCGCGGCTCTGCCCATAGCCGAAGGTGAGCGCGATCGTGTCGGCCTGCTGCCCCGGCATGACCCAAGCTGCCCCGGTGATGCTGCGCCCGCCGAGGCTGAGCGTCACTTCATCACCGTTGGAAAGGCCCTGCCGCGCCGCGATCTGCGGGGAAACCGCAATCACATTGCCCCAGGTCATCTTGCTGAACGGCTTGGGGGTTTCCTGGAGCCAGGCATTGTTCGCGAAGCGTCCGTCCCAGATGGTGGGATCCGCGCGGAACGCGACGCAAAGTGCCTCCGCCGATCCCTCCGGCGGAGGCACCTGCGCAAGCGGCGATACCTCGCGCGTCGTCACCGGGGGAAGCACGGCCGCTGGAGCGCTTTGCTCGATGAAGCCTCGCAACAGTGCGCCGCGCCAGCGGGTTTCGAACGCGGTGCCCCATTGCGCGCGCCACGTCTCCTTCACGAGGTCGCGGTCGGCTCTTCCAAAAGAGCCGGTCAAATTGGCCAGCAGGCTGTGAGCGGAGCGCACCGACCGAAACGGCCGGATCAATGGCTGGATGAGGCTCGCGGTGCCGTCGGGCGCCCGCGCGTCGCTCCAGGATTCCAGGTCGTGGGCCAGAGGCACATGCCAATGGCAGAGCGCCGCTGTTTCATCAAAATGCAGCCCGGCATGAAGCCGGAACGGCACTTTCTCCAGCGCCGCGCGGAAATCGAGATCGGCGGGCGCGGCATAGGCGGGATCGACCCCGAGCAGCACCAGCGTGCTCACCTGGGAGGCCGCCATGTCTTCCACCAGCCGGTCCAGGGAGAGCTGCCCGTCCGGAGGGCGTGCGGCGACGGGATCGGTGAAGGACAAAGTGGTGCCAAAGGCGCCGAGCCGTTCGTTGACGAGCAATGCGAGGCCCTGCAGGGCGGCGGGATGGGTGGCTCCGAGCGTGAGCAGGGACCGGCCAGCATGTTCGCGCAGTGCCGTGAGGGCGCGTTTCACCCATTGGCTTTCCTGTTCGCTCAGCGGCGCCGGCGTGGCGCCATCCACCCCCAGGCGCGCGGCAATGGCGTGGAGCAGGGCGCCCATGCGCGCCTCTGCGACGATGAGGCGGTCCTGCGCCATCAGGCCGGTCAGCGAGGGTGCCGCTTCGGCAACCAGCAACCGGGACGCGCCATCGCCGTTCTGAAACCCGCGCCGGCGCTCGGACCAACGCCGGCCGTGACTTGTCTGCCAAGGGCCGGGTCCGAGAATATCGGCGTCGAGGCTCACCACCGCCTCGGCCCGATCCAGGCGAAGATGGATGTCCAGCGGCCGGCCGAAGATTTGAACGGTGGCGCCGTGGCGCTCCTCTTCCAGCGGCTCGAACACATGCCATCGGGCTCTCGGCCAGCGGCCCAGCAGCGCCGCGATCTGACGCACGAGGGTGGGCGAGGTGATGGTGCCGGTGAGGAGGCGCAGCCCCTCCCCCTGCGTTTGGTCCAGCGCATTTGCCTGCGCCGCTAGCGCGGCATCGAAGGCATCCCAGGCCACCGGCCGCCCCAGCCGGCGCGGCGCCCCGGAGCGCTCGGGATCATAGAGGTCGAGCAGCGCCGCCTGCAGGAAGGGATCGGTGGCACCGCCGGTCGCCGGATGGTCGGGATTGCCTTCGAGCTTGACCGGCCTGCCGGCGTAGGTCTTTGCGAGCACCGGCGCGGCATAGCCACCGAGCGTCACGGCGGTGGCGTACCAGCGCGCCACGCCCTCAACCTCGCCATCGGGCTGCTCGACATAGGGCAGCGCGGTTTCATCGGCTTGCGCCGCCCCGCCGGTCAGGCCCGCGAGCGCCAGCGAAGCCGCCATGGCCTGAAGGAGGGAGCGTCGGTTGAACGCGCCGGCGAGACGGGTCGCTGCCGGCATTTCCTCGCGCAGCGCGGCGGCGAATTCCTCCGTGCCGGCAAGTTCATCGAGGCTGCGCCAGAAGGCGCGCCCGGTGTGGGCCGAAAGGCGAGCCCGGAGGACGCCGGACGTATCGGAATGTTCGCCCATGGCTCACCTGTGGCACATGTTGCAATCGTCGAGTTTGTTCGGTTCAAGGCCATAGGCCTTCATCATCAACTGGCCGTAGAGCTTGTGGCTTTGGGGATCGCTGTCCCAATCGCTCCAGTCCATGCGCGTCACCTCGGCTGGCGGACGCAGGTGCGGGGCGGGATTGCGATGGCAGTCGAGGCACCAGCCCATCTGGAAGGGTTTCGCCCGCTTCATCAGCGGCATCTCATCCACTCGGCCGTGACAGGTGACGCAAGGCACGCCGCGCGCGATGTGGATGGAATGGTTGAAGTAAACATAGTCGGGCACGCGTGCGACGCGGTGCCATGCCAGCGGCTTTCCGCTCGCCAAGCTATTGCGAACGGGCGCGAGCATGGGGGCACCGGTCCAGATCTGCGAATGGCAGGTCATGCACACATGGGTGGCGGGAAGCCCCGCCTCGGCGCTGGTCTCGACCCCGCTATGGCAGTAGCGGCAGTCGATGCCGAGGCCGCCGACATGATGCTGATGACTGAACGGAACCGGCTGGTCCCTCGGCCATCCCACAAGCGTCGCGTAGCTTGAATCCATGTATCCTCCAATAAAGAGGCCGGCACCAAGTGCGGCCAGCAAGAGGAGAAAGAGTCCGGCTCGCAGACGCGTGTCTGCGGATGCCGTGAAGATCTGCGGCATGGGTCAAGGGCCGTATGATCGCGCTGCAACGCTTGGTTCAACGATCAATTTTAGGTTTGGTTGCACGGCTTCGGTGAAAATTCACCCTTGGCGTTCCAGGCACTCTCTCTCGCTGAAGGCACGTCTCGCGGCTGCGGGCCCGCACCTTGATGGCGTGACGGAACGGAAATAAATTACGTGTATTCAAAGTCGTGAATTTTGTATTCAAATTTATAAAATTGAATAAAAGTATGATTTCTGAATTGAAAGAGCGCGTTATGCTGCGCACAAAATGTATAGCCGCGTCAGGGGAGGGGCGATTAAGCCCGAAGTGCCGCAAGGGGCCTCATTCCGCCTTGGACCACGAAGCCATCGCGGCAAGGGGGCCGTGCTCTTTCATGGCGACGAAGCCGCGATGCCGTTCGCGGATGTCGTTCAGATCGGCCGGCGTCGTGATGTTCCGGCTGGCGTCGTCGAGCACGAGGTTGGCGTGTCGCTGGAGCGTGGCGACACGCGCAGGCCGGCGTTCGAGACTGACCACGGCCGTAAGCACATCCAAGATCCGCATCAGCACCGCGGTGCTGCGCGTTCCGTTTTGCCGGATCATGTGAAACATCGCGTCCACAAGTCCATCATAGTCTGCGCTCGGAACGACGAGCACCGGCCGGCCCTCCGCGACGGTGACGCCCGTGGGCAAATACAAGGGCTCAAGATCGCAGAGCGCCGCACCGAGGCGATCAACGACGCTGATTGCCGTGAGAGGGTCGTTGATACCTGGCGACAACGCACGCACGGCAACTTCGACCAGCTGCCTGACGGCAAATTCGATGTCCGCCGAGCTGTCCCGCTGCGGCCCCAGAGCGGTGGCGTTGCGTACCGCGTCGCATGCGCCCTCCACCTGCGGCCGCACGAAGGCGATGGGCGCGCCGGGAAAAACATAGTCGCCGGGCCGCACCAGCAACAACAGGCTGGCGTTCTTTTCTGCCGCCCATTGAGCGAGGCCGTGCGCATCGAGCTGCTGAAGATAGCCGCGCCTGTCGTCGGCAATGGGCGCTGCCGTATCCCAGAAGCTCAAGGGAGGCGGGCTCGGCTGTTGTTCCTCCACCGTCAGCCGCTGCAGCGCGCGCCGCACGTCGTCGCTGACTAGGTCGATGACCGTATCTACGTTGATGCGACTGGCGATATGGTCGACGAAATAGATCAGCGTGCCCACACATACGAACGCCAGGAAAATTGCGAACGTAAGGGAAAGATGAGGGACAAATGCTCCTTCTTCTTCCGATCGAACCGCTCGCAGAACCATGAGCGAATAGGAGAATGTTCCGAGGAACGCGCCCAGGGTGAATTGATTGCCGCGATCCTTGGTGAAATTCCGCAGCAGTCTCGGCCCCATCTGGCCCGCCGCCAGGGAAAGCGCCGCGATGGTGATGGAAAACACCGTGCCGGCCACCCCGATGGTGGAGGAGGCGACGGCGCCGAGCAGCGTCCGCGCGCCGGTGCTGCCTCCGTTATAGAGCCATGCACTCGCGAGCAGCCAATGGGGAAGCGTTCCTTTGCCATCCACATAGACCAGGACCAGCGCAAGGATAGTTCCCGCCAGAGTCATCAGTCCGGGGAGCACCCAGAACGTCCCGCTCAAGACTTCGATTGCTCTTTTGAGGCGTGCTTTCACGATTCCTGCGTCCTTTTGCCCCCCGCTTCAGTAGCCCCTGCGTCAGCACGCATCAATGGCTGGCATCGACAACACAAGGAGCGCCCCCGCATGGGTGCCGGCGGGTACCCGATAAAGGAATGGCTGAGCGACCGCGGGTGCGGGGGCCAGCGATTTTCCACATCGAAGTGGCGCACGCATCTGTGTGACGCCACGTTTCATGTTAGAAAGCTCGAACACCTGCCGGTCGTGGCGCCCACGGGGCATCGCGGGCACGAGAAATTCTTCTGAAGGATCGACGCCGGGGGTTCGAGGGCGCGCCGAGATCCTGCATCTTCGTCTATCATTAGCGATGCGGCTGCCCGGGTGCGGGTTTTGGCGCGGAGGAATGATCGGGAGCGCTGCGAGCGTAGTATTAGGTCGCCACGTTCCATCGGAGTTCAAGCCATCGGAGTTCAGGCCATCGGAGTTCAAGCCGTCGGGGCTCAAGGAGCCTCATCCACCTGACCCAAGCCAGGCGTGACGAGGCGTCCTACCGTGACTTTGCTTCTTGTAATCCTCATCCCCTTTCTCGGCGCCCTCATTCCGCCTCTGGTGATCCGCTCCGGGCGCAATGCCTGCGCCGCGGCGACCGGTGGCGTGACGCTGCTCGCCCTCGCCTTGCTCCTCTCCCATGCACCGGCGGTGTTCTCGGGCGCGGTCCCAACGTTCGGCGTGGCCTGGGTTCCGGCCATGGGCCTGTCGCTCTCGGTGTTCGCGGACGGGCTCGGCTTCTTCTTCGCGGCCATGATCCTCGCCATCGGCCTGCTGGTGATCGTCTATGCGCGTTTCTATCTGTCGCGCGAGGATCCCATGGGCCGCTTCTTCGCTTACCTGCTGCTGTTCCAGGGCGCGATGGTGGGCGTGGTGCTGTCCGACAATATCATCGCGCTGCTGGTGTTCTGGGAGCTGACGAGCCTTAGCTCGTTCCTGCTCATCGGGTTTTGGACCAAGCGCGCCGATGCGCGGCAGGGTGCGCGCATGGCGCTGGTGGTGACCGGGGGCGGGGGGCTCGCGCTCATCGCCGGCCTGCTGCTGGTGGCGCAGGCGGCCGGCTCCTATCAGCTTTCGGACATTCTCCTGCGGGGCGAGATGGTGCGCGCCTCGCCGCTGTATCTGCCGGCGCTGCTGCTGGTGCTGGTGGGCGCCTTCACCAAGTCCGCCCAATTCCCGTTTCACTTCTGGCTGCCCCACGCCATGGCGGCGCCGACCCCGGTCTCGGCCTATCTGCATTCCGCCACCATGGTGAAGGCGGGCGTGTTCCTGCTGGCGCGGCTGTGGCCGGTGCTGGCGGGCACCGACGCCTGGTTCCTGATCGTCGCCCCGGTGGGCCTCGCCACGATGCTGATCGGCGCCGCCATCGCCTTGTTCAAGGATGATCTCAAAGCGGTGCTCGCCTATTCCACCGTGAGCCATCTCGGCCTCATGACCATGCTGCTGGGGTTCGGCACGCCCCTGGCGGCGGTGGCGGCGGTGTTCCACATCATCAACCACGCCACCTTCAAGGCCGCGCTGTTCATGAGCGCCGGCATCGTCGACCATGAGGCGGGCACGCGGGACATTCGCCGCCTGGGCGGCCTCATGGCGCTGATGCCCATCACCGGCACGCTGGCGCTACTGGCCGCCGCCTCCATGGCCGGCGTGCCTTTTTTCAACGGCTTCCTCTCCAAGGAGATGATGCTGGAGGAGGCGGCCCACACGGCCTATCTCGGGCTCGATTTCCTGTTCCCGGTGCTGGCGACGGTGGCGGCGGTGTTCTCGGTGGCCTATTCGGCGCGCTTCGCCATCGGCACCTTCCTCGGCCCGGCGCGGCACGATTATCCCCACCATCCCCACGATCCGCCGCTCGGCCTGTGGCTGCCCGTGGCGGTGCTGGTGGTGCCGGTGATCGCCATCGGCCTTTTCCCCGCCGCCGTGGCCGGCCCGCTGGTGGCGCTGACGGCTTCGGCGGTCATCGGCGGGCCGCTGCCGGATTATCACCTTGCCTTGTGGCACGGCCTCACGCCGGCGCTTTTCATGAGCCTTCTTGCCTTCGCCGGCGGGGCGGCGCTCATCTGTGCCTTCCGCCAGGCGGACGGCGTGCGCGCGCGCCTGCCGCGCCTCGATGCCAAGGCCATGTTCGAGGCCGCGAGCGGCGCCCTCGTGGTCGCCTGCCGGCGGATCGTGGCCGCCCTGCACGACGGCGCGCTCTCGCGCTACATGGGCGTGACGGTGGCGACGCTGGTGGCGGTCGGCGGCTATGGCTTCTGGAGCGCGACGCATGCGCCCGGCGCCCGGTCTCTGCTGTCCGTGACCGGGCCGGCCCTCACCGCCTTTCTCGCCCTGGTGCTGGCGAGCGGCGGGGTCCTGCTGTTCCATGGCGAACGGCTTACGGCACTGATCCTCACCGGCGTCGTGGGCGTGGTGGTGGCGCTCGCCTTCCTGCAATTCTCCGCCCCGGACCTCGCCTTAACGCAGATCGCGGTGGACGTGGTGACCACCATCCTCATGCTGCTTGCTCTCAACCTGCTGCCCAAGACGACGCCGCGCGAGGGGAGCCGCGCCGTGCGCTGGCGCGACGGCATCGTCGCCGGCCTCGCCGGCCTCGGCGTGGCGGGCCTCGCCTATGGCGTGATGACGCGCGACGGTACGTCGATTGCCGATTTCTACCTCGCCCAGTCCAAGCCGGGCGGGGGCGGCACCAATGTGGTGAATGTGATCCTGGTGGATTTCCGCGGCTACGACACCTTCGCCGAGATCATCGTCCTCGGCATCGCCGCGCTCGCCATCTACGCGCTGCTCGATCCGGCGCTGAAGGGTGCCGCCGTGCGCCGCATCAAGGCGATGCTGCCCCGGGACGAGGCCAAGGACGCCCATCCGCTGATCCTGGTGGTGGCGACCCGGGTGCTGCTGCCTCTGTCGCTGGTGGTGGGCGCCTATATCTTCCTGCGCGGGCATAACGAACCGGGCGGCGGCTTCGTGGCCGGGCTCGTGGTCGCCATCGCCCTGATCATGCAATACATCGCCTCCGGCTATGGCTGGGCGGCGGAGCGCATGAAGCTGGATGCCCAATCCATGATCGGCGCGGGCGTGGCCATCGCCGGCCTCACGGGCCTTGCCGCCTTCGCCTTCGGCCGGCCGTTCCTCACCTCGACCTTCGGCTATCTGCACTGGCCGGTGGTGGGAGAGTTCGAACTGGCGTCCGCCATGGCCTTCGACCTCGGCGTGTTCCTCACCGTGGTGGGTGTGATGGTGCTGTCGCTGGCGCAGCTCTCCCGCGTCGTGCATCGGGTCGATCCGGCGCCGGAAAGCCATGAGCCCATGGATGTGCCGCTGGAAAGCGCGGCCTCCGGCGCCGCCGGCAAGGAGGGCTGAGCCGTGGAACTGCTCGTCGCCGCCGCCATCGGCATCCTGACCATGGTGGGCATTTATCTGATCCTGCGCGCCCACACCTTTCCGGTGATTCTCGGGCTGACCTTCCTGTCCTATGCGGTGAACCTGTTCCTGTTCGCCATGGGCCGGCTGGTCATCGACCGGCCGCCGGTGATTTCCCCGGAGGCCGCAGGCTATGCCGATCCCCTGCCGCAGGCCCTGGTGCTCACCGCCATCGTCATTTCCTTCGGCATGACGGCTCTGATCGTGGTGCTGGCCTTGCGCGGCTATCTGGAAACCGGCTCCGACCATAGCGCGCTCGACGCCCCGCGCCGGCCTGATGGACGAGGCGAGGCATGACCGCGCCGCTCGACCATCTCCTGATCCTGCCGGTGATCCTGCCGGCCATGGCGGCGGCCTTCCTGGTGCTTTTGCTGCGCCATCATTTGCGCCGGCAGCGCATCGTCTCCGTCATTGTCACGGTGCTCCTGGTGGGCCTCGCCGCGCTTTTGTTCGCGCAGGCGAGCGACGGAAATGTCCGCGCCTACCGGCTGGGCGACTGGCCGGCGCCCTTTGGCATTACGCTGGTGCTGGACCGCCTGTCCGCCACCTTGCTGCTGCTCAGCTCCCTCCTCGCTTTGTGCGTGGTGGTCTATGCCGCCGGCGGCGTGGACGGGCGGGGGCGGCACTTCCATCCCCTGTTCCAGTTCCAGCTCATGGGCATCAACGGCGCCTTCCTCACCGGCGACGTGTTCAACCTGTTCGTGTTCTTCGAGGTGATGCTGATCGCCTCCTACGGGCTCATGCTGCACGGCGGGGGCGCGGGCCGGCTCAAGGCGGGGTTTCAATATGTGGCCATCAACCTGCTCGCCTCTGTGGTCTTCCTGGTCGGCGTAGGGCTGATCTATGCCGTCACCGGCACCCTCAACATGGCCGACCTTGCCGTGAAGGTGCCGCAGGTGGCGGCGGGCGACGCGGCGCTGCTGAAGGCGGGCGCGCTGCTGCTGTTCCTGGTGTTCGCCACCAAGGCGGCGTTGGTGCCGCTGCACTGGTGGCTTCCCGCCACCTATGCCGGCACCTCGGCGCCCGCCGCCGCTCTGTTCATGATCATGACCAAGGTCGGCGCCTACGCCATTATCCGCGTCTACGGCCTCGTCTTCGGGGCCGGCGCCGGGCCGCTGGCGCTGGCGGCGGCGCCGTTCGTCCTGCCGGCCGCCCTCGTGACGCTGGCGGTCGGCGCGATCGGCCTGGTGGGAAGCCGCACCTTGCGCGATCTTTCCGCCTTCGCGGTGATCGCCTCCATGGGCACGCTGCTGGTCGCCATCGGCCTGTTCGATGTGGCCGGGCTCTCGGCGGGGCTCTATTATCTGGTTCATTCGACCCTCGCCGGCGCCGCCCTCTTTTTGATTGCGGGATTAGTGCAGGAGCTTCGCGGCGTGGGGCGCGACCGGCTGGTGCCGGCGCCCGCCATGCCCGGCGAGACGCTGCTGGGCGGCCTGTTCTTCCTCGCGGCGATCGCGCTCGTGGGGCTGCCGCCGCTCTCCGGCTTCCTCGGAAAGGTGATGATCCTGGAGGCCGCGCGGGCGTCCGTCATCTGGCCCTGGATCTGGGCCCTCATCCTGGCCGCGAGCCTGGTGATGACCTTCGGCTTCGCGCGCGCGGGCTCGGTGCTGTTCTGGGCCAGCGGCCCGGTTTCGGGCGAACGGACGCCGCTGCCGGTCGTGCCGCTGGTCGCGGTTGTCACCCTGCTGGCCCTCACCCTCGCATGGACGCTGGCGGCCGGTCCCGCGAGCGATGCGCTCGGGCTGACCGCGCAACAGGCGCTCGACCGCTCCGCTTATATCGGCGCGGTGCTGGGGCCGGATGCGCGCCTTGCGGCAGGAGACTGATATGCGCGCGCGCCTCCTCCCTCATCCCCTGCTCACCCTGCTGATTGCTTTTGTTTTTGTGCTGCTCATGAACGAGGTGACGCCGGGCGTGGTGGTGCTCGGCCTGATCCTCGGCCTTGGCATCCCCCTGCTCACCGCGCCCTTCTGGCCCGGCCGGCCGCGGCTGAAGGCGCCACTGACCATCGCCGCATACGCGCTCCTGGTGACGTGGGACATCGTGGTCTCCAACATCGAGGTGGCCAAGCTGATCCTGTTCCGGCGGGGCGACAGCCTGCGCACGCGCTATGTCTGCGTGCCGCTTGAACTTCACACCCCCGAGGCCATCGCGCTGCTCGCCGGCACCATCACCATGACACCGGGCACGGTGAGCGCGGACCTTTCCGCCGATGGCAAGGCGCTTCTGGTGCACTGCCTCGACACCGGGGACGCGGAGGCGACGGTCGCCGCCATCAAGGCGCGCTACGAAAGCCGGCTGAAGAGGATCTTCGAATGATCGCTGCCGCCGTCGCCATCGCGGGAGGCGCCATCTGCCTCGCCATCGCGCTCACGCTCTACCGCCTCGCGGTCGGGCCCGACGCCACCGATCGCGTGCTGGCGCTCGACACCTTGGTGATCGAGACCATCGCCCTCATCGTGCTGGGCGGCATCGCCTATGGCACGGCCATGTATTTTGAGGCGGCTTTGCTGTTCGCCATGGTGGGTTTCGTCACCACCGTTGCGTTCTGCAAATTCCTCCTGCGCGGCAATGTGATCGAATAGGAGCGGCCGATGCATCCCTTTCTCGAGTCCCTGGTCGCCGCGCTGATCCTGATCGGCGCCTTCTTCCTGCTGGTGGGTGCGCTCGGGCTCGCCCGCCTGCCGGACATGATGCGGCGCCTGCACGGACCCACCAAGGCGACCACGCTCGGCATCGGCGCGCTGCTGATCGCCTCGATGGTCTATTTCGCGGCGGTTCGCGGCAGCTTCTCCATTCACGAACTGCTCATCACGCTGTTCCTCTTCCTGACCGCGCCGGTGAGCGCGCACATGCTGGCCAAGGCCCACATCCTGCGCGCGCAGGCAGAGCGCGACCGCCTTCCCGCCACCGGAACCGCGACAGGATGGGCGACACTCGACAGCGGACATCCAAAGGGGGAGTGACGGGACGCCCGAGCAGCAGGAACCCGCCGTCAGGCGGCTGTCGCGGCCTCGCTCTCGGCTTCGGTCGGCCGGGTCAGATCGAGATTGGCATCGCCCCAGGCTTTCAGCGCCATGATCACCGGTTCCAGGCTGCGGCCGCGCGGCGAAAGGCAATATTCGACCTTTGGCGGCACGACGGCAAAGACCGTGCGCACGATCAACTGCTCCGCTTCCAGCTCGCGCAATTGGTTGGTGAGCATGCGCTGGGTCACGTTCGGCAGGCGCCTGCGCAATTCGTTGAACCGCAGCGTGCCTTCAAACAAATGATAGAGGATGACGCCCTTCCATTTGCCGTCGATCAGGCTGAGCGTTCCTTCGACGGCGCACCCGGGGCTGCAATCCAGGCTCTTGTGGCGCACCCGGGGC
Source organism: Rhizobiales bacterium 24-66-13 (assembly GCA_002257205.1). Classification (GTDB taxonomy): domain Bacteria; phylum Pseudomonadota; class Alphaproteobacteria; order Rhizobiales; family Xanthobacteraceae; genus NCEH01. Next base: position 46,396 of record NCHM01000005.1, read on the forward strand.
ATGTCACGGTATCCTTTTTGATACTATGTGCGATTTATGTGCGTTCTTGCGTAAAGGGAGCGTACCCGGCATTTTCGCGCCAGTCCAGAACTGGAGATTTCCATGCGTGCCGTCGGCTATCAGCATTCCCTTCCCATCGACGATGCCCTGGCCCTGAGCGATATCGATCTGCCCCGTCCGGTCGCCACGGGCCGGGACCTGCTGGTTGAGGTGCGCGCCGTATCGGTCAATCCTGTGGACACCAAGGTGCGCCGCCGCGCCGCCGCCGAGGCGGGGGAATGGAAGGTGCTCGGCTGGGATGCGGCGGGTGTCGTGGTCGAGGCCGGGCCGGACGCCACCTTCTTCAAGCCGGGCGACGCAGTTTTTTACGCCGGCGCGCTGGGCCGGCAGGGCACGAACGCCGAGTTCCACCTGGTGGATGAGCGGATCGTCGGCAAGAAACCCGCCACGCTCAATTGGGCGGAGGCGGCCGCTCTGCCCCTGACGGCTCTCACCGCCTGGGAGACGCTGTTCGATCGCCTTCAGGTGGCGCAGCCGGTCGTGGGCGTTGCGCCCGTGCTTCTGATCATCGGCGGCGCGGGTGGGGTCGGCTCCATCGCCGTGCAACTGGCCCGCAAGCTCACCGACCTGACCGTGATCGCCACCGCCTCGCGGGCGGAGACGCAGCAATGGGTGCGCGATCTCGGCGCGCATCATGTGGTGGATCATTCCAAGCCGCTGGCGGAACAGGTCAAGGCGCTGGGCCTTGGGGAACCCGCGTTCGTCTTTTCCACCACCAACACCGACCAGCATCTGAGCGCGATCGCGGAGCTGATCGCCCCTCAGGGCCGTTTTGCCCTGATCGACGATCCTGCCACGCTGGACATCAACGGCTTCAAGCGCAAGAGCGTGTCGGTGCATTGGGAACTCATGTTCACCCGCTCGATGTTCGAGACGGCGGACATGGAGGCGCAGCACGCCATCCTGAA
>NCHM01000006.1 GCA_002257205.1 Rhizobiales bacterium 24-66-13
AGCGATCGGTTGATCAAGGAACGCCCGGCGGATCTCGTTGCCTATTATCGAGGGTTGAACCAGAGTCTGATTTCTATCTCGCAGGATCCCGCATCCTTCGAGCAATGGGCACGCGAATTTTTTCCCGACCTCGAAGCCACCCTGTTTGCGCGCGCCTTTGCCAATAATTCCAAAATATACATGAATAACCCCCGCATCACGGAAGATCAGTTTCTCCGGAATATAGAATTTATGCACAAGCAGACGCTTGCGAAGCGAGACCCGCGCATACCCGACGGATTTGCCTTCATGAATGTGGTCGATCCGCAGATCGCGGACGCCAGCGATAAAAAATAAGAAGCCGTGACGTTCAATCATGGTCACCGGGGAGAGGGCAGTCGGGCGATGATTACGGTTTCCAATGTCTCGAAGACATTTCCCACAAAAGAGGGGCCGCGCGAAGTCCTGCTGCCGGTGGATCTGCGCATAGAGAAGGGGGAGTTCGTCGCCTTTGTCGGCCCGAGCGGGTGCGGAAAATCGACGCTGCTGAACATGATTGGCGGCCTCATCACGCCGAGTACGGGCGTGATTTCTCACCAGGGGATCAATGTGACGCGGCCGAATACCAATGTCGGCTATATGACGCAAGCGGAAAGCCTGCTTCCGTGGCGTACGGCTTTCGAGAATGTGGAACTCCCGCTGAAATTGAGGGGCGCACAGCCGACGAAGAGGCGCAAGCGCGTCGAACAGCTTCTCGCTTCGGTCGGCCTGTCGGATTTCGCCAAATCCTATCCAAACGAATTGTCCGGCGGGATGAGAAAGCGCGTCGCGCTGGCACAGGTTCTCGCCTACGATCCAGAGACCATTCTCATGGACGAGCCATTCGGAGCCCTCGACGCTCAGCTTAAAATGGTCATGCAGAATGAAATTCTTCAGCTTCACGAAGCATCACACAAAACATTTGTGTTCGTTACCCATGATCTGAGTGAGGCGATTGCCTTGGCGGATCGCATCATTATTTTTTCAGCGCGGCCGGGACACATCAAGGCGGAGCGGTCGATACCATTGAGCCGGCCCCGGGACGTATTCCGCGCCCGCTTCCATAGCGAATTTCAGGAAATTTACGAGGACCTCTGGAACCAGCTTGCGCCGGAAATTTCGACCAACTAGCCGCTAAACTGTATTCAGAGGTTAAATCAATGGCGTATAGGGCTTGGGTTCTGTTCCTGCAGGTCCTCCTTGGAGTCACCTTTATCGGACTTTGGGAGTTCGCGTCGGGGCGGCTGATCGATCCCTTCTTCATCTCGTCGCCCTCAGCCGTATGGCTCAAACTCGTTTCCTGGGCCGAGAGCGGAATATTGGTGCTTCATCTCAGCTATACCCTTTATGCGACGAGCGTGGGGTTTGTCATCGGCGCGTGCGGCGGTTTCGGCTTCGGTTTCGTGATGGGTCGCAGCCAGTTTCTGTCCGACGTCATAAGTCCCTATATTACGGCTCTTTATTGCCTTCCAAAGATCGCGCTCGCGCCGCTCATCATCATGTGGTTCGGCATCGGCATCGGGTCGAAAATCGCCATGAGCGCCATCGTCGTCTTCTTCCTCGTATTCTTGAACACCTATTCGGGTGTGCGCGAGGTGAATGTGGTCCACCTTAATGCGCTCCGCATCATGGGCGCCGGGGAAGGCCGCCTTCTGCGTTATGTGGTGGTGCCTTCTGCCATGTCATGGGTGCTCGCCGGCCTGAAGGTCTCGGTACCTTATGCCCTCATTGGTACGGTGGTGGGCGAACTGATGTCGTCGAACCGGGGGGTCGGTTTCCTGATTGCGCAGGCGTCCGGCATCTTCGATACGCCCGGCGTGTTCGCCGGGCTCGTCTTGCTGGCGAGCGTCGGCGTCATCGTCAATTCGGCGTTGAATGCGTTCGAAGCGCACGTGCTTCGCTGGAAACGGTGATCGGAATCTCCAGCTGCCTCATCTGATCTCCGACTCACGGACGAGGACGTCATGTCTATTGATTCAGTCTCACAATCCATTATCGCGCAGGAAAGCGCATTCAAGGCGTGGCGCCCGGTCATCACCGGCGCCACGCACGCGGTGTCCACGGGCCATTATCTGGCCAGCGAAGCGGCATTTCAGATCCTCGAACGCGGCGGGAATGCCATAGATGCCGGCGTCGCGGCCGGTCTTGTGCTTGCGGTCGTCCATAGCGACCAGGTGAACGTGGCCGGCGTCGCCCCCATGATCATCAAGCTGGCCGGCGTCGACGACCCCATCACGATCGACGGCCTCGGCACATGGCCGAAGGCGGCGACTTGTGCCTTCTATGAGGAACATCATGCCGGAGAGATCCCCGAAGGGGTTCTGCGCACGGTGGTGCCGGCGGCGCCCGCCGCTTATCTTGAAGCATTGAAGCGATACGGCACGCTGTCTTTCGGCGAGGTCGCCACCTACGCCGCGCGTTTCGCGTCCGAAGGCTTCTTCATGTATCCCTTTCTCTGCGACCAACTGGCTATCGTGGAGCAGAAGCTCCAGCGCTGGCCCTCCAATCGCGAGATCTATCTGCCAGGCGGCAAGGTCCCGGAGGTGGGCGAACTGTTCATTCAGGCTGACCTCGGCCGCACCCTGCACCATATGATCGACCAGGAGCACGCCGCTCTCGCCGAAGAGGGCAGCCGGTTCGACGGACTCCAAGCCGTGCACAATGCGTTTTATCGCGGCGACATCATGCGCGCGATCATCGCGACCCAGGAAGAGCACGGCGGCTTCTTGACCGCGCAGGACATGGCGGATTTCCAGGTGAAGACTGCGCCCGCCTTGCGTACGGATATCGCGGGCCACATCGTCCATACCTGCGGCTTCTGGTGCCAAGGGCCGGCCCTGATCCAGGCGATCAACCTCTTGTCCGGCTTCGATCTCATGGCGATGGGGCACAATTCGGTTGCCTATATCCACCATGTCGCCGAGGCGTTGAAGCTGACTTTTGCGGATCGCGAAGCGTTCTATGGCGATCCGGATTTCGTGGACGTCCCCGCCGAGATTCTCTTGTCGCAGGATTACGCAGCCTCTCGGCGGGAATTGATCCGGCCAGACACGGCCTGGCCGGAACTTCCCCCCAATGGGCTCGGGCGCGAAATCCCGAAGATGCCTTCGACACAGGCGGGTCCGCTCAACGAGGCCGGGCCGTTCGACACCTCTATCGTCACGGTGGTGGATCGCCACGGCAACGCCATCGCCATCACACCGAGCGATGTTGCCAGCGATACCATGGTGGTGCCTGGAACGGGGCTCGCGCCCTCGTCCCGAGGCTCGCAGTCCTGGGGCGACCCGAAGCACCCCTCCTGCGTGGCGCCGGGCAAGAGACCGCGCCTCACCCCCAACCCCGTCATGGTCACCCGTCCTGACGGCACGGTGATGCCGATCGGCAGTCCCGGAGGCGATAGCCAGGTCCAAGCGGTGCTGCAGGTGCTGCTGAACCTGATAATCTTCGGAATGGATCCCCAGAGTGCCGTCGAGGCTCCGCGCTTCATCACCTACAGCCACCCGGATTCCTTTGCGCCCCATGCTGCATTCCCAGGGCGATTGTGCGTAGAAGGCCGCTTACCGTTTGAAACGCTCCAGGGCTTATCGGATCTGGGGCACGAAGTCGTCGTATGGCCCGAGCGCCTGTGGCGGGCGGGCGGCGTTTGTCTCGTACGGCGCGATCCGCATGGCAGAAAGCTTGAGGCGTCGGCCGATCCGCGGCGCGCGGCCGCCTATGCGCTCGGCTGGTAGCTGCGAGGAGGTTACTTCGGATGTCATCGAACCTTTCACCCGACAAACGCCTGGCACTGAAACAGCGGCTTGCCGCCGGCGAAAACCTCTGCGGCCTGTTTACGCGGCTGGACGCGAGCGAAGTCTACGAAGCGTTGGCGCTTAGCCCGATCGATGTTGTTTTCATGGATATCGAGCACGGCGTCTTTGATCGCGCGTCCCTCAGCAGATGTGTGTTCACAGCAAGGGCCGGCGGATTGCCGGTTCTCGCTCGCTTGGCGGATTTCAATCGCAGCGACATTCATCACGCTCTTTCCGTCGGCGTAGATGGTATCGTGTTGCCGCACGCCGCTGCGCCCGGCGAAATTGCGGAGGCGACGCGATTCGCGCGTGGGCCGGCAGTGGAGCGCGCCTATGCGGGAGTGAGTCGGGCATCACGGTATCGAAGTATCTCGTGGACCGATTTCAAGACCGAAGCCGCTGAACGTTTGCTCATTTTCGCACAGATCGACGAACCTCCGGGTGTGCAGAACGCGGCCAAAATCTGCACTCTGCCTGGCCTGGATGGGGTGTTCCTGGGCAGCATCGGCTTGTCGCTGGCAATGGGCGAAGCCTCTCCCTCGGCGCGGGCTGTGACGGATGCGATTGAGGGTGTGTGTGTGGAGGCGCGAAAGGCGGGGCTTTTTCTCGGCCTCTCCCTGCCCGACCTTGCCACAGCGGCGGCGTGGCGTTCACACGGGGTCAGCCTATTTCTTGTCGATAGCGACCAAAGCCTTCTCATGAAAGCTGCACATGCCAGGGTCGAGCAGTTTAGGTCCCATTTTGCGTAGGCGAAGCAAGTGTCGCAAGGCAGGCGCCGTGGACGGCTTCGCTGGCCATGTGGCGCAATGCGGTTGCCAATGTGATAGGTGTATTTCAATCTACGGCTTTCTTTTGGAAAGTCCTTGCTCCTGGCGGTGCCTGGACGCAGCCGGCACCATCGTGATTTGACGGACGCATAATGTTGAAACGCCATCAATCGGAAACTGTGTCTGAGCACCAACGCCTGACGGACGTGCGCGCCGGCGATCAAGAGGACGTCTTGATTGGAGAGCAAATTCGCGAGTTGCGGAAAATCAAGGGCCTTACACTGCAGGATATTGCGAATAAAGTTGGCGTCTCGGTCGGTTACCTGAGCCAAATCGAACGCAACCGTTCCAAGCTTCCTATCGGCGTTCTACGCCAGATCAGCGATGCCCTGGGTGTTCATATGAACTGGTTTTTCCAGTCCATGCCAGATACCCCACTCGATGAGCGCGATATTGTCGTGCGCAAGTCGAATCGACGGAAGCTGACATTTACCGGCCTTGGAATTGTTGAAGAGCTTCTGTCGCCCAATTTGAGCGGACCTCTAGAATTTTTGCTCAGCACAATCGCACCCGGAGCAGATAGCGGGAATTATACCCATGACGGCGCTGAAGCGGGCTTGGTCGTCGCCGGGACGATGGACCTGTGGGTCGGCGACCGCCATTTCCGGATCGAAGAGGGGGATAGTTTTTCGTTCCGGAGCACCGAGGTGCATCGTTGCGCCAATCCCGGCGATGTTCCCTGCCAGATTGTCTGGGTCATTACGCCGCCGCATTATTGAGCGCGGTCCGCCGTCATCTCCCCTTGGCATGTAACTTCCAGCAATCCGGAGGCATCCATCACTGCCGGTGATGGAGACCCGCTTCTCGAGTGCCCGGCCTGGCGGCGGGGCGGCCACCGACGCGCGCGCCGCGAGCCCGCTCCGATCAGGCTCCTTCCGCAAAATCCGACATAGTCACGCCGGTATCCCTCTTGGCGTCTCGCTGTCGACGGGCACGCCTATTCCAGCACGCACATCTGCGCCTGCCATACCTGAACCGAAGCCCGTCTCCGCATGCGGGGTGGGGAGGCGCCACATCATGTCGCATTTGTACAACCACGTCGTCGTCTTCCTACGCGCCAAGAGATGATTTCCAACGCTATTGTTTTCTGTATCAAGAAATAAAATCAATCAGTACTTCCGCACAAAAATATCGGTTGGGGAACCGAAGGCACAAATCACCGTCAAAAAGCTCGGGTGCCCGAAGTGGTTCGTCTGCACTGCGCGTGGATCCTGCATATGCAGGAGGTCTGGAAATAGACTGGCCGAAGATAAGAACGCGCCATGCTGGCACAAACTGTCAACTGTGGACATGACGTGCCGGAAGTAAATTCGATAAGCAACAAACCAGAGGTGAAACATGCGATTTCTAAGCGCGCACAGGCGAGAGCACCTTCGGTGAGCGAGAATGTCAAACCTGCTCTCTCGGGTGCTCGGGCGGCCTCCGTCACGCTTCGCGATGTGACAAAGGCATACGGAAGCTTCGTTGCGGTCCACGATCTGTCTCTGGAGGTGCCGGCAGGGCAATTCGTCTCGCTCCTTGGGCCCAGTGGCTGCGGCAAGACTTCGTGTCTGCGCCTGATTGCGGGTTTCGAAACACCGACCGCCGGCCGCGTTTACGTCCGTGGCGAAGACGTCACCAATGTTCCGCCCTATCGGCGCGACCTGGGGATGGTTTTCCAGAGTTACGCCTTATTCCCCCACATGACCGTGGCGGCGAACGTGGATTTCGGCTTGCGAATGCGCGGCATCCCGAAGCCCGACCGCAAGCCCTTGGTCGAGCGCACGCTTTCGCTCGTGAAGCTGACGCCGTTTGCGGATCGTTACCCCAAGCAGCTGTCCGGCGGGCAGCAGCAGCGCGTCGCACTGGCGCGCGCGGTCGTGTTCAAGCCCGGGGTCCTGCTGCTTGATGAATCCTTGGCCGCTCTGGACAAGTCCTTGCGCGAAGAGATGCAGACCGAATTGCGTAACCTGCAAAGACAATTGGGCATCACGGCGATTTTCGTCACGCATGATCAGGAAGAGGCGCTGACCATGTCGGATATCGTCGTCGTCATGAATGCCGGCCGCATCGAACAGAAGGGTTCGCCAGCCGAGGTTTACGAACGGCCGGAAACGGAATTCGTCGCTCGCTTCCTCGGCGCAAGCAACATCCTGAATGGACTGGTCACTGAGACGTCCGCGACGGCAACGCGGATCCGCGTGCTCGACCGGGACATCTCCCTTCCTCCTTGCGGTGTGGCAGCAGGCCAGCGCTTGCCGGTTTCGCTGCGGCCGGAACGCATTGGCCTCGTGCGGTCGTCATCCCTGGACGCGGGAGCCTACCAGGTAACGGACGTGGTTTATCGCGGTGCTCATCGACAAATTGCGATCTCCAGGAGCGGCGAAGTGCCTCTGGTGGTCGTATCGGCGAACACAAGCGCTGAAGCTGAAATCGAGCGCGACCATTGGGTGAAGCCGATGTTCGATCCCGCGAGCGTTATTCCCCTGCGCGCCACCGCCTCGAAAGTCTAGTGATGAAAAAGCCGATACCGATAAAGGATAGATCGGATCTGCGGGCCTATCGTCAAGCCGCCCTCTTGGGCGCGCCGCCGATCGCATATCTCCTCGTATTCTTTGCGCTACCGATCCTCTACCTTTTCGTGGCCGGTCTGAAGACCCCGGATCCGACCGCGTTCATCGGTGCGGATTGGACATTTGCGAACTACACCGACATCCTGTCGGATGGATATTATCTCGGTGTCATCGTCCGCACTCTCGGCTCCGGCCTGGGCATCGTTCTGATCGCCCTCATCATCGGCTATGCGGCCGCATACAAGATGGAATCGCTGAAGCCGCAGACGAGAACCTGGTTCCTTCTGCTGTTCCTCTTTCCGCTGATGGTCAGCAACGTGGTGCGCGCCTACGGCTGGATGGCCATTTTGGGTCGGACGGGGGTGCTCAACACCTCCCTGCGGGCCGTCGGCTACGACGGCCCGCCCTTGCGGATATTGTTCAGCATGGAAGCAGTCGTCATCGGATTGATGACGATCCTCCTGCCATACATGGTGATCAGCGTCCTGAATGCCTTGAATACCATAGACCGTCGCTATCGCGAGGCCGCCGCATCGCTCGGGGCATCCCCGTGGCGCACCTTCTGGCACATAACCTTGCCGCTGAGCGCACCCGGCGTCCTGACCGGAACCTTGCTCGTCTTCTTGTTGACCTTGAGCGCTTACATCACCGTTTCGCTGCTGGGCGGCCCGCGCTTCAAGCTGCTGGTGAGCCTGGTGTTCGACGCGGTTCAGACGTTCCAATGGGCCAAGGCCAGCGTGCTCTCCTTCATCCTGCTGGCGCTCGCTCTGGGGGTCTCGGTCATTCTCATTCTGGCCCTTAGGCCTGCCGGTGCGGGAGGGCGCTCGAAATGAGCACGATCAATACCCTGCCGTCCGCGGTGCCCGCCCAGGGCCAGCTCCGACGCAACCTTGTCGCCGCCGCTTTCAACCTGGTTCTGGGGCTTTCCTGCGCCCTTGTGCTCGGCCCAATCCTCGTAATCGTGTTCGTCTCGTTCTCGAGCTCGGAGAATTTCGCATTTCCACCGCCCGCGTTGTCCTTGCGATGGTTCTCTCAATTCTTCACGACTCCGAGCCTGACCTCGGCGCTGCTGCTCAGCATGGAGATCGCCCTTCTCGCCGCGTCTGCCGCGACACTTCTGGCCTTGCTGGCTTCCATGGCGCTGATGCGGTTGCCTTCACCGAAACTGTCCGCGTTTCTCCAAACTCTGTTCCTCGCTCCATTGGTGTTCCCCACCATCATTCTCGGCCTGTCGCTGCTTCTGTTCTACAGGGTGGCCGGAATTGACCTGACGTTCGGCCTCATCCTTGCGCACGTAACAGTCGCATTGCCTTATGCGTTCAGGGCGATCATCGCAGAACTGGCCGCCTTCGACGCAGGTCTTTCGGAAGCCGCGGCCAGCCTGGGCGCGCCTCCGCTACGGAGCCTGTGGCACGTGACCTTGCCGTTGATCTGGCCGGGCCTTCTCTCGGGGTGGATCTTCGCTTTCGTCGTCTCGATCGGCGAGCTGAATACCTCACTGTTCTTGACAGGGCCGGGCTTTACGACGCTGCCGATCGAGGTCTTCGGATATCTGCAATTCGAAGGGGCCCAACTCGTGATCGCAGCGGCATCGACGGTGCAGATCGGCATCATCGTCGTTCTCTTCGCGACGATCCAGAGCATCCGGTGGATCGCCGGGAAGTAACACATCAACCCACGACAGGAGACGGCTATGAGACGTCGCGATTTTTTGCTTGCGAGCGCGGCTTTTGCGCTGGCTGGTTCCAGCCGGGTGGCGGCACAGGAGAATGGAAAGCCCACCTCGATCGCCGTCATGACCTGGGGCGGTCAATTCGGCGACGCCGTCGCAAAGGGGGCGGACCGGGAGTTCGAAAGCCGCTTCGGGATCAAGGTGATTCAGGACCGGGGATCGACGCCGGTGGAGCGCATCACGAAAGTCAAGATCAACGAAAAGAATCAGATCTTCGATGTCATGCAATTGCATCACGGTTTGGTGCCTTTGGCTGTCCAGCAAGGCGCCTACGAAAAGCTCGATTTCTCATCGCCTCGGCTCTCCAATGCCAAGTCATTGATCGGCAACTTCGGTAACGACTATTGGGTTCCGTTCATCTTCTCGGAGATCGGGGTCTGTTACACCAAAGCGGACGTCAAGACGCCCCCGACGAAGTTTTCCGACTTCTGGCGGCCGGAATTCAAGGGGCGCGTCGTCCTTCCCTCCATCACGCACTCGATCGGTCCTTACATCATTCCGATCGGTGCCATGGCCGCCGGCAAGGACCCGAAGGATGAAGCCGCCGGCTTTGAGATGCTGCAGAAACTGGTGGATTTAAATCCCATCTGGGCACGAGATACCGACGGCATCATGAATGCGATGAGAAGCGGCGAGGCCGTGATCGGGCTTTTGTACCGATCCCAGACCCTTACGCTTCAGAACGGCGGGTCGGACGTGCAATGGATCGCGCCGGAAGAGGGAGCGATTCCGATTTCCTGGGGCGCGGGAATCGCGAAGGGATGCCGGAACCGTCCATTCGCGGAGGATTATCTCAACGTCATGATGGGTCCGCAGTGCCAGGCCGTATTTGCCGAGGCGTTCAACTATTCCGGCACCAATCCGAATATGCTTGATCTGCTTACGCCGGCACTGCGCGCGCGCGTGACCACCAATGCCGCGGCCATGTCCAAGCTCAGGCCGCTCGATCTTGCGTATATCGCCGATCGCCGGGCCGCGTGGACTGAGCGCTGGAATCGCATTGTTTCGGGTTGATCCCGCGCCACATCTGGATCGTTTTAGGAGGCATGCCGGTGAGCAATAATTTGGCTTTGGGTAATTTTCGCTTGAGCTACGGCCCAGACGCCGGCGAGCCGCCATTCACCACCCGGCCGGAGATCGTCGGAACGTTCGGCGTGGTCGCGTCGACGCACTGGCTGGGGACCGCGGCCGGCATGCGGATTCTCGAACGGGGCGGCAATGCCTTCGACGCCGCAGTCGCCGTCGGTTTCGCCCTGCAAGTGGTCGAACCCCATCTGAATGGATTTGGCGGCGAGGTCCCGGTGATCTTCTTCGATGCGAAATCGAAGAAGACGCAGGTTCTTTGCGGCCAGGGAACGGCCCCCGCAGACGCGACCATTCAGCGGTTCAGTAATCTCGGCCTCGATATCGTGCCGGGAAGCGGCTTCCTTTCAGCATGCGTGCCCGGCTCGTTCGGCGCCTGGATGACGCTGTTGCGCGATTACGGGACCATGGGCGTCGCCGATGTCCTCGAGACGGCGATCGAATATGCCCGCAATGGCTATGTCATGCTGCCGCGGATCGTCGCCGCGATCGAGATGATCGAGCCGCTTTTCCGCACCGAGTGGACGAGTTCGGCAGACATCTATCTTCGCAATGGTATTCCGCGCGCGGGCGAGCTGTTCACCAATCCCGACTTGGCAAATACTTATGAGCGCATTGTGCAAGCCGCAGAAAACGCGGCAGGATCGCGCGAACATCGGATCGAAGCGGCCCGCAAGGCCTTTTACGAAGGCTTCGTCGCGGAGGCGATCGACAAATTCGTGCGGACGGAAGCGATGGACACTTCGGGCCGGCGCCATGCCGGCCTGCTGACCGGCCAGGACATGGCGAACTGGCAGCCGACCTATGAAGCGCCGCTGTCGCTGAAGTACGGAAATTTCGAAGTCATGAAGGCGGGCCCTTGGACACAAGGGCCGGTTTTTCTCCAGCTTCTTTCGCTGTTGAAAGGTTTCGACCTCTCGCAGATGAACCCCGTGGGGGCGGATTTCGTTCATGTCGTCACAGAATGCATGAAGCTTGCATATGCCGATCGCGAGAAGTTCTATGGCGACCCGACCTTTGTTGATGTCCCCATTGAGAGATTGCTGAGCGATGAATATGCGAACGAACGTCGGCGGCTAATCGGCGATGCGGCATCGATCGCGTTTCGACCGGGCAACATTGCCGGTTATGACCATGAGGTACCGTACAATATTGGCAGAACGGAAGGTGGGGTATCGGCGCTCGGCGCGGGCGAGCCCACGGTCGGCCCCAAAGGTTCGGTACGGGGGGATACTGTTCATATCGATGTCGCGGACCGATTTGGGAACATCGTCTCCGCGACGCCGAGCGGCGGTTGGTTGCAAAGTTCGCCCACCGTTCCCGGCCTGGGCTTTGCCCTTGGCACGCGCGCACAGATGTTTTGGCTCAAGCCGGGTCTGCCTTCCTCGCTCGCGCCCAAGAAACGTCCGCGTACAACGCTCTCGGTTACACTGGTTTATCGCGACGGTGACCCTTACGGAAGTTTTGGCACGCCGGGCGGCGACCAGCAGGATCAATGGAGTTCCGCGTTCTTCTTGCGGCATGCCAACCACGGCATGAATCTCCAGAGCGCAATCGATGCGCCGATGTTCCATAACGATCACATGCCGAGCTCATTCTTTCCACGCCAGGCGATCCCGGGCTCGCTGACGGTTGAGGCGAGCTTCGCACCAGACGTTCAGGCCGATCTCATACGTCGCGGGCACCGGCTTACGGCTGTCCCGGCATGGTCGCTCGGACGGCTGTCAGCGGTCTCCCGCACCGGCCACATTCTTCGGGCGGCCGCGAACCCTCGTTACATGCAGGGCTATGCGTTCGGGCGTTGATGGAGATAGGCCATGAACAGGCGCGATTTGCTCAAGGCTGTCGGCTCCCTTCCGCTGACGTCCGCATGAAAGCTAGATCGACGACATAATATGGCTAAATGACGCGCCGTACTCCACATGCATCGTCGCTGATTAACTTTGTCCATGCGGGACGTGGCTCACATAGGAGCCACGTCCCGCATAGACGTGATTATTGGGATCGGCGAAACATATATATCTCGCGAATGTGAAAATATATCGATTTTATTCATATATGAAGATGGTATTTTTGCTCTACCCGCTTGAGCGCCGGAATCAGCGGATTGTGACAAAACAAGTGAACAACGAGAAGATATATTTATTTATTCAACATTTAAATCCATTTAAACCTGAATTAAAACGCGCGCATGCCTTTGCGTGCGAAGGCAAATTGCTTCGCTCGTTCGCCATGGGGAGCACGTTTGAATAAAAATATCACCATATTTTTTCACTTGTGAAAACATTTTTTCCATGAGAGATTTCTCGTCCTGTATTGAAGACCGATGCCGCGAACGCCAGGGTCGAGACGATTTAGGCAGGCTAAGGTCAGGCCATTGGGCTTGAATAATGAGTTGCGACATCACTTTATAAGGGCTGGAATTTGAAATATAACGCACAATAATAGCCAGTCTGCATTTAACGATGCTTTTGTATTTGAGAATGAAGCGATGATTTGCGGCGTGTAGTTAACGCAGAAATTTCATTTTCGAAAGAGGTCGACGTGGTGACTGGCGAGGCCTTTTTATCTTCCGGACTTTCCTCGGACGCGCATCGTGTCGGCTCGCCGCTACGTAAGGATGCTAAATTGCGCATGGGATTCATTCTCATGCATAATTTTACCTTGGCGGCCTTTGCCAATTTTGTTGACGTATTGCGTCTGGCTGGCGACAAAGGTGACCGGTCCCGGCCTATCGATTGCTCATGGAAAGTCATGAACACGAGACGCAGTCCCGCGCGGAGCTCCTGTGGCATAGAAATTCAACCAACTGCGGAGCTTCTGGACCCGGCGCAGTTCGATTACATTGTAATTGTCGGCGGACTTCTGCATGGGATGCCGTCATTATCGGAGCCCATTGAAAAATACATTAAGACTGCCGCCGCAGCTGGCGTTCCTCTCATAGGCCTGTGCACCGGTTCGTTCGTCCTGTGTCGACTTGGCTTGATGAACCAACGTAAATGCTGTGTCAGCTGGTATCATTATCGCGATTTTCTTGAGGAATTCCCAAAACTTGTGCCGATTGCGGACCGGTTGTTCGTTATCGATCGCGATCGCATTACATGCGCCGGCGGAACAGGGGTTGCGGATCTCGCGGCGCGTTTGGTGGCTGACCATCTGGGATCAGCATTGGCCCAAAAGGCGCTGAACATATTGCTGATTGATCGGCCGCGACCTGCCGAAAGCGCTCAACCGGCCCCGCGTCCCACGGATGATGCGGTCGATGACACCCGCGTTTCCCGCGCCCTTCTGTTGATGGAACAGAACATCTCGGAGCCACTACCCATTTCGGTTCTGGCTCATAGGCTTCATGTGGGTGTCCGGCAGCTGGAACGCATATTCGCGGAGCGTCTCGGTGAGACACCCCACGAGAGCTATCTGGCGCTCCGCCTAAGGCACGGACGCTGGTTACTGGCGAATACACCTTTATCGATTGGGCAGATCGCGGCGGAGCTCGGCTTTTCGGACGGGTCCCATTTTGGTAGGGCGTTCAAGGTTAAGTTCGGCACCACGCCGGCGGCGTTCCGAAGTGGTCCAACAGTTGGCCATGCGCGCGGGATGAATGAGAATGAGGACCGCCGCGTCTTCGAATAGGTTTGGCGGCTCGTGCGCCGGATCGAGACAAGCACAATAAGGAAACGTTACGCGAAGGACCGACCTTGGATAGCCGCCGAGGAGCGGGCGCTTTTTAAAACGATAGCGCATACCCATCGGCTCAATTCCACTCTTCGGGGAAAGACAGTGCCGCCAGGCGCCGAAGTGAGCGAAGTCCATTGGTCGGTGCTTGGAAGGGATGATCAGGGCGCGCCGCGCCTTTGCCCCAGTGCGCAGATGAGCGGCAGGAGAGGCAACATGGAAAAGAAGATAAGGCTAGGGCTCATTGGTGCGAGCGCGAAGGGCACCTGGTCCTCACGCTCGCACCTGCCGGCGCTTCAATCGAGCCGTGATGTCGAGCTCACAGCGGTCTGTACGACCAAGGCCGACAGCGCAGAAGCTGCGCGCCAGGCTTATGGCGCCCGTCTGGCTTTCGATGACTATCGCAAGATGGTCGCATCACCGGAGATCGACGCGGTCGCAGTGGTGGTGCGCGTGCCCTTACATTACGCCCCCACAAAAGCAGCCCTCGAGGCTGGGAAGCATGTCTACTGCGAATGGCCGCTCGGCCGCACAACGACCGAGGCCGAAGAGCTCTCGACATTGGCAGCGAGCAAAGGGCTCGTTACGGCCGTCGGTTTGCAGGCCCGCGTTGATCCGACACTGCTCTACATGAAGGAACTTGTCGACAGCGGCTGCATTGGCGAGGTGTTGGCTGTTCATGTCAGCCTCATGCGCGAAGGCGTGCTGTCGAGGCCGTCAAATCGCACATGGCAACGCGACGTCGAGCTGGGCGCAAACACATTGACCATCCCGAACGGCCACACGCTGGACGCGATGCGCTTCGTCGTCGGCGACCTTTCTCAATTGTCCGCCGTGGTGACGACGCAGGTGAAGCAATGGCTCGATACCGACGCCCGGACGTTGGTCAACGTCACCTCGCCCGACAACGTGTTGGTCCAAGGCCAGTTGAAGAATGGCGCGATGGCGTCCCTTCATGTGGCGGCCGTTCCGTTCGCCGGCAGCGGCTATCGCATGGAGATCTACGGCCGGGAGGGGACACTGGTGGTGTCGGGAGAGGAGTCTCCGCAGTTCTGCCGACTTTCTCTCCATGGCGCGCGCGGCGAAAACAAGCTTGCGCCCCTGCCTGCACCGGAACGGCTCGCCGCACCGGCGGATGACCCGTCCTTGGTGGAAGCGCTGAACGTCGGCCGTCTGTACACCTCGTTCGCTCAGACAATCCGCGGGGGAGAGGCCTCCCATCCGACCTTCGATACCGCGGTTGCGCTCCACCGCGTGATCGACACGATCGCACAGGCGTCGGCAAGCGGTTGCGCGATATCGCTTCCGTAGAGCGGATGGAGGCCGACATACTTATGCGCGTTATGATCGACGCCGGCCCTGTCATCGGCGTCGGTTGTTGAAGCAAACGATATTCCGCTCACGCCTGGGGTCTAAGTCAACATCCGGGCTATCTGCTCTGATATGCAGGCGATTTCCGAACCACAAAGGTTCTGCTAGTCTGCAAGAATGTTGCGGTCCATTCAACAGCTTCGGGAGACCTCGCCGCCTGCAGCCATGCTCGCAGCGGATGGTGACCAGCTTGCGCTGAGGGGGGGCGGCGGTGAGTATTTCATGCCGTGGCATTGGCATGATTGCCTAATGCTCTTCTTGCCCCGCATCGGCGCCGTCGATTTTCGCGATGAGACCCGAAAGTCCGGGGCGTGGCTGAGCGAAGACCGCTTCGTTGTGGTGCGACAGAGCTTGGCGCACCAGACGGCGGCGGCGCGCATCGGCAACAGTCATCTGGCGATCTACGCGAGCGATGATCAATTGGCGAGGATCGAAGCGCGCATTGGATCCCTGAGCCGCGTTCGGGCCAAGCTCGATGTTCCCGCCTTCTTTGCGGTCACCCCCGAGATGCGCTCGCTTCAAAGCCTGTGCCACGTAAGCGAGACCGACGACATGGCGTCCCGCGCGGTGCAAGGCCATATCGCGGCGGCACTCCTCATCAAGTGCCTGGCTCAGATTGAACGCAGTGAGCAGCTTTCCGCGGCCTGTCCGGAAGGCCACGGCGAAGCACTCATTGCCGAGATCAAGAGCTTCATCACAAAAAACGCGACCAGCGATCTGCCTCTGGACGCGATCGCCGAATTCTTCGGGCTGTCCAGACGCCATGCCACCCGATTGTTCCGTGAGAAGACAAGCATGTCGATCGCGGAGTTCCATGAGCGGGAGCGGGTCAGGCAGGCGCGCGACCTTCTGGTGGAGACAAGCCTGCCGGTCGGCGAGGTGGCTTGGCGGGTCGGGTTCGAATCCGGCTCCTCGCTCGCAAGAACCATGCGGCGGGTGACCGGCCTTACGCCGACAGACGTGCGCAAGAGCATGGCCCGCACGGTCAAGACTTAAGGCCCGTTCGGTCGCGCACCCGGTGGCGCTCGCCCTTATCCTCGGCTGAATTGCAGCACGACGAGGCTGAGGAAATCCACATGCACGATGTCCGGCCGGACGACTTCATCATATTTACTGATGTGGCGAAGAGTTTCCAGATTGGTACTCAACAATACACCGCTATTCGTGACGTCACCATGTCGATCAAGCGCGGCGAAATCGCCATGTTGCTTGGGCCTTCGGGGTGCGGGAAGTCGACGCTGCTGAATTTGGCGGCCGGACTGATCGGGCCGAGCGCAGGGCAGGTGGTCTATGATGGCGCGCTCATTGCCGGCTTGAACGCCAAGGTCGCCTACATGACGCAGCAGGATCACCTGCTTCCGTGGAGGACTGTCGCCGGCAACATCGCGGTTCCGCTTGAAGTCGCGGGGCTCCCGCGGCGTGCGCGCGAGGCGCGGTTGGACGAGCTCCTGACGCTGGTCGGCCTCACGGACTTTGCCAAATCCTATCCGAACCAGATCTCCGGTGGCATGCGCAAGCGTTGCGCCCTGGCCAGGCTGCTGGCCGCCAACCGCGAGACGCTTCTGCTGGACGAGCCGTTCAGCGCGTTGGATGCGCAACTCAGGCTGACGCTCCAGGCTGAACTGCTCCGGATCTGCCGAAAGCTCAACCTGACCGTGATGTTCGTGACGCACGACATCGAGGAAGCGGCCGGCCTGGGTGACAAATGCGCGGTGTTCCAAGGCCGCCCGGGCAAGATCGCGAAGGTCTTCGACAATCCGCTACCGAAAGAGCGCGATCTGATGCGCCTGCGGTTCGACCCGCGCCATCACGCCTTCACAAACGAACTTTGGGCGACCTTGACGCCAGATCTGCAGCCGCCCGTGTCGTCCCCGATCGCACTGACGGCGTGAGGAAAGCCATTATGGAAAAAAAGCCATCACCCGCAACGATTCTGCTGGCCCGCCTCGGGCTGTTGCTTTCGCTCCTGGCCGTCTGGGAGGTCGGATCGAGCTGGGCGGGAAGCGAGTTCTATATCTCCACGCCGTCCGCCATTGCCGCAAGCTTCTGGATGATCTTGAGCAGCGGAGAACTCTTCTTTCATGCCTCGATCACAACCGTGGAAGCCCTGCTCGGGTTTCTGATCGGGGGAAGCGTCGGCATCGCCGCAGGTCTCCTTCTTGGTCGCTCGCGCATTCTCGCGGACATTCTGGATCCGTTCCTGACCGCTTTCTACAGCCTCCCGAAGGTCGCGCTGGCGCCGCTGTTCGTCCTGTGGCTGGGGATCGGCATCGAGATGAAGATCGTGCTGGCGGCGACCACCGTCTTCTTTCTCGTCTTCCTGAACACCTATACCGGCGTGCGCAGCGTGAGCCGCGAACAGCTGGTTGTCATCCGCCTGATGGGGGCTTCGGAGCGCCAGTTGCTGAGCAAACTCGTGCTGCCGTCGGCGATCACCTGGGTTTTCGCGGGCCTGCGGCTGTCGGTGCCCTACGCCCTGATCGGGGCGATCGTCGGCGAGATCATCGCGTCCAATCGTGGCCTTGGCTACCTCATCTCCAACGCCGCGTCGAAGTTCGACACGCCTGGTGTGTTCGCCGCCCTGATCGCGATCGTCACCCTCACCATGCTGCTGAATCTGGCGGTCAAGACGGCCGAGCGCATGCTCATGCCCTGGAAGCGGGCAGAAGAGCATCGCGAAGCCACGGTTTAGCAGGTCGGACCCTGTCCATCTGATCGTTTATCTCGGAGACCGCCATGCAAGTCACGCGCCGTCAGGCAATCACCATTACCGGGGCCGTAATGGCCAATATTCTCAACATTCCTAGTCTGGCGATGGCACAGGCCAGGCAGAAGGTCATCCTTGGCCAGCCCAGCGAGGGGTTCATCTACCTCCCGATCTACGTGGCGCGCACCCGCGGTTTCTTCGAAAAAGAGGGGCTGGATGCGGAGGTGATCACCTTCTCGAAGGGGGGAGCCGAGGCGATGGCGGCGGTGTTGGCCGGCCAGTCGGACATCTATGTCGGCAGCCCGACGGTTCAATTGAGGGCGCAGGAGAAGGGGCAGCCCGTCAAATCATTCGCCGCGGTCCAAACCCAATTCGGATCGGACCTTGTGCTTTCGGCGGACGCAGTGAAGAAGATCGATCTGGCCAATCTGAAGGACCCCAAGGCCAAGGCGGCGGCCTTGAAAGGGCTCACCATCGCCGTGGCCGGACCGGGCAGCTTGACGGACCTGATGGTCCGCCACATCGCCTTGTACGGCGGATTGAACCCCGACCGCGACATGACCATCACGCCGATCGGCGGCGGGGGCAACATGCTGGCCGCCTTCGGTCAAAAGCGCATCGACGGGTACGCGCTGTCCGCGCCGACATCGACGACAGGCATCGAGCGTTTCGGCGGCGCGATGCTGTTTAATTTTGCGAAGGGTGAATATCCCCCGTTCGCGGATTTTCTTTTCTACACCTTGATCGCGCGAAATGACTGGATCGTCGGAAAGCCCGAGATCGCGCAAAAAGTGGTCCGCGCGGTGTGGAGAGGCCTCCTGTTCATGAAGTCGAATCCGGACGAAGCGCGGGAGGCGGTGCGGCCGTTCTTTACGCAGGTTCCGAAGGCGGAGTTCGACCTGGCCTGGAATCTGAGCCTTCCCGCGTTCAGCGACAGCCCCAGAATCTCCGAAGCCGGCATGATGAAGAATTACAGTTTCCTGCAAGAAGGTGAGCGAAAGTCCGTGGGCGTACCGATCGGGGACTCCTATACGAACGCCGTCGTCGATGCCGTTGCGCCTTCTCTGAAATGAGTAGCCTTATGACCGAAATCGAGCTTGTTAAAGTTTTCACGCATATGGGGCGCGGTGGCAATCCTTGTCCGATCGCGGTCGATGCGACGGGTCTTTCGGACGAACATATGCGTTCAGTGGCCCAGCACTTCGGGCATGAGTCGGGTTTCGTCCTGCCATCTCCGAATATCGACGCCAACTATACCTTCCGGTTCTGGGTCCCACGTCACGAGATGGAAATGTGCGGCCACGCGACCATCGGCGCCCTTTGGGTCCTGGCGACCAAGGGCGGCTTGGTCGCTGACGAGGTGCGCATTGAGACGCTCAGCGGGCCCGTGACAGGTTATGTTGATCGTCGAAACCCCGAGGATCCCTCGGTCGAGATCACCCAGCCGGTCGGCGAGGTCGTCGATTTGACGCCGAGCGAAGAAGAGGACGTCCTGTCGGCGCTCCACATATCGCGCGCCCATCTGCTCGATCTTCCACTCCAGAACGCCGTCACGTCGCGCGTGAAGACGCTGATCCCGATGAAGGATATCCGGCACCTCAATGAACTGGTGACCGATATGAAGCGAACCGAGCAGTGCTGTGAGCGGATAGGATCGACGGGCCTCTATCCCTATGCCATCGAGCATCAGGGCCAGAGGCGTTTCGAGGCGAGGCAGTTTCCCAAATCCTCGGGCTACCCGGAGGATGCCGCGACTGGCATTGCCGCCGCGGCGCTCGCTTTTGGATTGCTCAAGAACGGGCTCATCGAACCCACCAGCACGCGGATTACCATCTTCCAAGGGCGTGCCATGGATTCCCTTTCGGAGATACGAGTGCGCCTCGGCTTCGCCGATGGCAGGCCGCTGGGCTGCCTGCTTGGCGGCCGCGTAACGCTCGTGGAGTCGCATGAGTTGAGGCTTGCCGATCATCAAGCAGACGCTGCGCTGAAGCGACAGCCTCGGGCAACGTCGTCAGCGAGTTCTGAACGGCGGTGACATTGAGACCCCTCGGCTGAAGACGCGCGATCACCTCGGACCAGCACGAGGCGCCCGCAAACAGCCCATGCCCCACGACGAAGTTGCGTGCCCTGGTCGGCGCGGGAACAGCGGCCAACTGTCAGTTGCTCGAACGGCGCGAGGAATGGACCGGGGCGTCGCCGCAGTCACATCACCGAGTTGCGCAAGCGCCAGGTGGAAGCCGAGGCGAAGCTGAAGCGACTTTATGGGGCGCTCGAAAACCGTCTCGTGAACATGGCTGACCCTTCGCTGAAGGATCGGATCACGGAACTGACGGCGATTCGCGATCAATCCCAGGCCGATGCTGAGCGGGCGGCGGCCGCAGTCGAGCGGCTTGGGCCGGAGATCACGCCGGAGCGCTTGCGGCGGTTCGCACTCGCCGCGCGGCGCAAGCTCAAGAAGGAAGATGGAACATATCGAAGGGACCACCTCTGGGCTCTTGCGCAGCGGGTGGGGGTGGTCAGCCAGAGCGAGATTCGCTTGATTGGCTCGAAAACCGAGCTGCTGCGATCACTTGCCGCCGCTGCAAGCGTAGAATTGGCGGCTGCTGGAGTGCCCAGTTTTGTTCGGAAGTGGCGCACCCGAAGGGATTCGAACCCCTGGCCTCTGCCTTCGGAGCAATTTAGCCTGCCTATCCTAAATGCACGATAGGGCACGCTACAATGCGATATGTTACTGAAGTCGCTAGACAATTCGGATTTCCGCGCCGAACTGTCTATCCAGAAATTCGCTCCGATATCCATCCGGTTGCTTCCGTGGTGCTTCCGCGGAAGCAACCCCGCACTAGCGAGGGGAACGCCTCATGGCAAAGCTGACCAAGCGGATCGTGGATGCTGCCGATGTCCGCGAGAAGGACTATTTCATCTGGGACGACGAACTGCCCGGCTTCGGCCTCCGCGTGTTCGCTTCCGGCAAACGCAGCTACCTCATTCAATATCGCGCTGCTGGACGCACGCGACGCTACACCATCGGCCTGCATGGCGTGTGGACGCCAGAGACAGCCCGGCAAGAAGCGAAGGTCCAACTGGGTCGCGTCGCGCGCGGAGACAACCCTTCCGAGGAACGTCAGCTCGATCACAAGGCCATCACGGTCAAGGAGCTTTGCGCTCTCTATACCGCCGACCTGAACGCTGGCCTCATCCTGGGTAAGGGCGGGAGATCGAAAAAGCCGACCACCATCGTCACCGACACTGGCCGTATCGAGCGACACATCATCCCGCTGATCGGCGCACGCCGCGTCAAGGATCTCACCAAGGCCGACATCAACAAAGTCTTGAAGGACATCATGGCCGGCAAGACGCGCGTCGCCGTCAAGACGAAGAAGCTGCGAGGAAAGGCCATTGTTCGTGGTGGCGCGGGCACGGCCACGCGCACCGTCGGCCTATTGGGCGGAATCCTCACCTACGCTGTCGATGCTGGGATCATCGAGGTCAATCCGGCGCACGGCATCAAGAAGCCCAAGGACAATGTTCGGAATCGTCGGCTGACCGAGGCGGAGTATCGCACCCTCGGGCAAATGCTTCGCGATGCCGCGGCGAACGAAAAATACGCCATGACCGTGGACATCATCCGGCAGATCGCGCTCACCGGCTGCCGCCGCTCGGAAATGATCTCGCTAATGTGGATCGAGGCTGACACCGACGCGAGTTGCATGCGCCTGGTGGACAGCAAGGAAGGTGAGTCCATTCGTCCAATCGGATTGCCCGTCGTCGAGTATCTGGAGGAACGGCGCAAGACCGCAGCGGGCACCTATGTCTTCCCAGGTCAGGGCGAGGACAATGCGTTCGGCAGCTTCCCGAACCATTGGGAACAGATTTTCAACGACAGCCCGCTCGCCGGCGTCACGCCGCACGTCCTGCGTCACAGCTTTGCCAGCATCGCCAACGATCTCGGTTTCACCGAGGTGACGATCGCGGCGCTCGTCGGCCATTCCAAGGGCTCGGTGACGAGCAAATACATTCACACGCTCGACACTGCGCTCATCATGGCGGCCGACACGATCTCGGGCTACATCAACGGGCTGCTTGAGGGCATCGAATTCAAGCAGACGGCCTACGCGCTGGATCGCGATTCCCGGCGCGCTGCACTCGATCTCTTCCTGAGCAAAGCGGTGGGAGAGCCGGCGAACGAAGCGGAGGACGAGGAGCGTCGTCTGGCTGCCTGAGATCTCTGTGCGGAGCGCCATTAGGACTAGGAGAACATCCGATCCGCGAAGTCCGCCGGGATATGCGGAACACCCAGCGCTTCGAGCAGGCGGGTGCTCATCACCAGGTTGATGCCAGTCGCTTGCATCGGGTTGCCGGCGTCGATCATCCGGTGGAAGACCTCGCGGAGCGGCTTTTCGATGCGCCCCTTCCGCGCCTTGCCGTCCCGCGCGAAACGCATCGCGCAGCCCGCAAGGATGTCGGCTGCCTGGAGGCAGGGTTCGATCTTCCCTGTCGCAAAGATGAGATCGCCACGCCCTCGCAAACGATAGTCGGCGAACGGAACGATCGGCAGAGCCGCCTCAGCCGCGAGTTGCTCCATGAGCGTCTTGGAGTCCTCGAGTACCTTTGCGTACTGCATCTGCCCGTCGTGAACGAGTTGGGCGCCGTCGAGGCTCGCAGGGCGGGACTGGTTGAGACGAGCGTAGATGTTCGTGAGGCACTGGAGGTTGGGCAGCATCCAAACCTTCTTCCCGGTGGCTGACTCATCAGCGATTGGCAGAAATTCCTCGGCCTTCGCCGACGATTTCCGCACGCGGTCCCGCGCGAACATCGTCAGCATCTGTGCGGTTCGGGCGATCTCGGCGTCGGAGCGATCCAGCCAGTCCCAGAGCAGATCGATGACGGCCGCCACGGATGTCACCGAGAGTGTCTCGCAGGCGTTAATATAGGCCAGCAGCACCGCGTCGGAATCCTCGTCCGAGAGGAACTCGGCGATCATATTGCGGCTCGCCATGTCGACATCATCGAGTCCGTAGGAGCCGCAAAGCAGGTGGTTAACGATGTGGATCGCGACGAAGAACCGCTTGTCCACCAGCTTCACGAAGAGCGGCCATCGATGCCGGCCAAGGAAGGTGATCAGCTCACCCGCGATTGGCGTCAGCTTCTTTCCCAACTTGGTCGATTTCAGCTCGCCTTCACCGCAGGCGTAATGCACACGCAGCCGATCCAGCTCCGCGGCCAACAGCGCAGCATCCGCAGCGCCGACACAGGCCAGCGCGAAGAATGGTTGCCCAGCGAAATCGGGCGCTTTCGCCGAGGCTAGATCGCCGCTATGGCCGCTTTCGTCGAGGAAATAGCGGTCTACAGCAACGCTCGATGATGGGTGTTTGCTGTCGTCGGTCATCGGCCGTGACACTGCTTGAAGTTCCGGTCTGACTGGCACTGACACCGCTGGTTTCGACCGACCTTGGTTCGACTTCGTGGGGGCCGCGCCGCTCGATACGAGTAGTTCGTCAAGCAGCACCATCCTCCCAGCGGACGGCCCGCAAAAACTCATCGCGTGTCAGAGCGCAAAGGGCGAACTCGCCACGCTTCAATGGACTGCCGAGGCGGGCGGCCACGCCAGGACCGGCGAGGTAGAAGATGTATGGACCGGCATGGAAGAAGACGTGGGCAGCAGCGCGCTTCCATTTCTCAATGAACTGCTTGTTCGGTCCCATCCACCGCATGATCGCGAATTCCTTGCCGTCGAGATTGACGACACGCGATTTGAAATCGAGCGACATGCCGAAATAGGTTCCCAGGAACGAGCTTTCGCTATGGATGTGGACCAGCCAGAACATCCGATGCCCGCGGCGATAAAAAGCTTCCCGCGCGTTGCGCTCGTCCTCGCTGATTGAGGAGTGCTGCAGCTCCAGCACCGTCGCCCTGGGGGTGCCGCTACCGACCAGAACATCGGCGCGATGCAATTCTCCGGTCGCCGGATCGCGCAAAGCGATCTCACGGCACGCCATGTCGAAAAGTTCTTTCCAGCCGAGGTGCCAAGGCCCCTCGGGCTCGCTCCAAGGATCGCAGTCACCCGCCTTGTGCCGCCAATGGGGCGTGTTCTCGACAGGCATGACAGCGGTGAGCAAGCCGCCGCAGTCGCGGCAGGTCGTGCGCTCTCCCTTCGCGAAGGGCGCGCGCTTCTGGTCGTCGACCCAGGCATAGAGCATAGCTACGGCTTCCTTTTACGCATCGGCTGTCGGCCAGCGCAGTTTCCCGCGGCCGACACGCAAGGCCTCCACCAGCCTGGTGCCGCCGGGCAATCGGCCTGAAAAGAGGCTGGGCTTGGGATCGACCGCTGGCTTCTTGAAAGCAGCGACCCGCTGATAGTCGGGCGTCGTCAGCCAGGTTCGCCCGTCGCCCTCGTCGGTGACGATCCGATAGAGGCCGGAAGGCGGGGCGGCCGCGACGTCGAGCAAGCGCTTGTAGTGTTCGACCGACCACTTCTGGATGCCGCCGCTGAGGGCTTCGGTTCGGAACCGTGCCCATAGCGCGGCGGTGTCGGGCGTCGGCCAGTCGCCGGCATCCGTGTAGGCTGTGATCTCGTCGGATTCGAGCCAGGCCCTCATCTCGGCGGGCGTGACGAAAACCGGCTTGGCATCCTCGATCGCCGCCATGGCCGCGCGCCGTGACGGAAGGCCCGCGCGGATCAACATCGACATCATGAATTGCGGGACGCCGGTTTCGACCGCCGCCGCGGCGCCACCCGCCACCGTTTCCGGTGACCAGCCGAGGGACATGCGACGAGTGCGGACAGCTTCCAGCGCCCAGACCAGGCGATAGGTGAAGGCCTCTTCCACGGCCCGCATGTTCTGCGGTCCGATCTTGGCCACATCCTCGCCGGACACCCAACTGCGCAGAATAGCCTTCCAATTCGCCGGCAGCGCGTTCGCCTTGTCGGGGATGAAGGGCCGCATGAACAGCAGGCGCTCGCCAAGACCGCCGAGCGCCTCGACAAGTGCGTCAACGTCGCCGCTCAACGCCGCATCGTCAGCCCGGTCCAGAAGTTCGGCCAGCTCGTCGGCCATGGCGTCGATGGTGAGTCCAGCCTCAAGCCCAACGCCCATGGCGAAATGTCCGCGCCGCGCCTGCGCCGTGGTGGTCCTCCAGATGAGATCCGCACGCGCCTCGAACACCTTTTTGTGCAGCGGGGCGACATCCTCGTCTTCGCGGGCGATCTGGCGCGCCCAGAGCGATCCCTTGAGCGCTTCGTCCAAGAGCTTCGGCAGGTCGGCGCGATCGGAATCGAGTGCTTCGATCAGACCGAACACTGTCGCGTCGAGGCGTTCGACGATCTGCGACAGCGGCTCCTCGTCGATGGTTTCTTCCTCGTCCTCGCCGCCGCCTTCATCATCATCGCCGTCAGCGTCGTACTCCGCGCCGGCCGCCAGGCGCTCGGCGACCGCGGCTTCCTCCTCGGGCGATCTCCAGGCTTCACGGGCGTTGGCCAGATATTCCCAGGCATCGTCGCGATCCAGGACACCTTCGCGGGACAGGCGCTCAAGGATCTCGGCGACGATCTGGATGAGACCGCTCTTCAGCGTGCGGGCCTTGGCGGAAGCGACCAGCTTCCCCCATTCCTTCTTTCGCCAATCGACCTTATCGAACATGACATGGACGATGAGGCCTTCGACGTCCACGAAGGCGCGCCCGGCGCGGCCGGCGACGTTCGCAAACTCCTCGCCTTTGATCTTCTCGGACGCCCGATATAGCGCCGGCACCAACAGGACGGCGGCGTTGAGGTTGAGACCCTGCGAGAGTGTCGGCGACGCGACGATGACCTTCAGGACACCCTCGGACAACAGGGCTTCCAGCTCACGCAGGAACGGGCTCGGCAGCCGGCCGTGGTGGATGGCAACGCCGGCCTTCAGGCAGGCGACGGCGGGATGGTCTTCGCCCAACCATTCTTTGCCGACCTCCAGAGCGCGGGCGATGGAGGCCTCATCCTCCAACAGTGAGTCCAGATAGCCGCGCTTGCAGAGGTCCACGACCTGTTTGCCGTAGCTCTCGACCCAATTCGCCTGGGTGGAGAAAATCAGCGTCCGCTTGCCCTGGCCCGCGAATTCCCATGCCGCGAACAGGGCGAGATGTGAGTTCTTGCGCGGATAGGGCTTCTTCTCTTTCCCCCGCGCAGGTTTCTGCACGACGAATTTGTCGAGGAACGGACCATCATCGTCGAGATCCAGTCGCAGCCGCGCGTCCTTGCCCCGCCAGGTGAGTGCGCCGAACCGCTGGCGCGTGGGGCGCCAGTCGGAGCGCACCGGCTCGCCCGGTTCGTCAGAGCGTATCCACGCGGTGAGATCATCGAGTTCGTCGCCGCTGGGCAGGATCGCGGACAGACAGACGATGCGGCGTTCGCCCGCGTCCGCACGTCGAAGCAAACGCTGCACCAGCGTCTCGTATCGGATCTCGCGTTCGCTCGGGCCGATCATGTGGCCTTCGTCGAGGACGATCAGGCCGACATCGTCGATCAGCGACGGGTCGCTTCTCAGCGCGAAGTCGAGTTTCTCGGGCGTCGCGATGATGATCTCGCGGGAGCGCAGCGCGTCTTCATCGCCAGCCGAAAGGCCGCTGGCGCCGTAGAGGGAGGAGACGCTGAAGCCGAGCGGCGCAAACGTCTTTCTGAACGATCGCTCGGTCTGGGCGGACAGCGCGCGCAGCGGCGTCACGATCAGCACCCGGCGCGCCGACGACAGGGTCATCAGCGCGGCGATCTCGGCCACGCGGGTCTTGCCGGCACTGGTCGGCAGGGCGACGACCAGATCGTCGGTGACGTCCGTGGAGCGCCGGGCCGCTTCGCGCTGCGATGGCCATAGCTCCACCTCGGACGTCTTGCGGGCGTAGAGCGACGAGATGAATAGACGGCGCAGGTCCGGGTATTTTTCCTCCGTTCCCTCCGGCGGCTCGGTGGGCAGGTTCTCGTGCAGCGAATGCTGCCAAAGGT
The DNA here is from genome assembly GCA_002257205.1 of Rhizobiales bacterium 24-66-13. Lineage (GTDB taxonomy): Bacteria > Pseudomonadota > Alphaproteobacteria > Rhizobiales > Xanthobacteraceae > NCEH01. Next base: position 26,728 of record NCHM01000006.1, read on the forward strand.
CATCGATCAGGTGACGACAGAGATTCGAGATCCACCACAGCGGAACATTCTCGGCGTTGTCCGCCAGGCTGACCGCGGTGCCGAGCAGCATCCGCGCGGTTTCGATCGGCTCGGGTTCGCCCGTCTCGAGCGCGAAGTCAAAATGCGCGAGAGCTCGGCAGATCGTCGTGTTGAGGATCGTCGATAGGGCCTCGTCGATGTCCGGCTCTTCGCCCGTCAGCGCCTCGGCGATCTGCTCATCTCTGTGAGCCTCATCGTCCAACCACTCGCGAACGAACCCGCGCAACTGGCCAAGATCGCGCAGGATCAGATGCCGGATCGCCGTTTCGCCGGGTGAGGCATTGAGATCGTCCGCGGTCTCGTTGAAGAGCGAATAGGCGACGGCCGAGAAGCCGGCCAGGTGATAGGCCGCTGCGGCGATCGTCCGGCGGAAACCGCGATCGGGAGACTCAGGATCGCCGTTGCGCACCAGGGCTTCGAAGGCGTTGGCGGCGCGCTCGAACGCCTTGCTGGTCAGATCCGACGCACCGGCCTGAGCGCGCAGGGCCATCGCCCCACGAAGCAGGGCAAAGCCGTGTTCGGCAAGATCAGTTTCGATCGTCGCACCGAGCGGCGGCGCGTTCGCCGGCAACACGCCTTCCTCACGCATCAGCGACCAGGCGGCGCCACGATAGAGCAGGCGCCCGAGGATGCCGTCGACGGTCGCGGTCGCCAGGAACGCGGTCAGTTCGTCAATCGTCTCCAAGGTCTTCCGCCTCCTGATACATGGCTGCGATGAAGTCCTGATGGTCCTCGACGTGGACGTTCACGACATAGTGGTCCCGGTTGGTTCCGGTGGCGTCGAGATCCTCCTTCAGCAAGGCGTGCGGGCCGTTGCCCGACACCGTGAAGAGCATATGGTCGATGCGATCGGCGCGGAGGGACTTCAGGCCCACTTCGTCACGCAGGCTGCGGCCTAGCGCGTTGTCGTCCGGGTCGTTGCTCTCCAACAGGCGGTTGGCGACGAACAGCAGGGAATCGGGCGTGCAACGGCCGCTATCGCGGTTGAGCACCTTGCGGGCGCTCGTGACCGTGGCCTTGCCGAGCACCTTGTTGCTCTTAGCTTCGCCCTTCAGGAGCCAGAGCTTCTCGCCGGCCGCATCGTATCCAGCGCCGATGAAGTCGTCGCCGCGCATGGCCATGTTGCGGCCGTCCTTGTAGCGGAGGCGGCGCACAGGGACGCGCAGGCCGATCTCTTCCTCGACCAGCTCGGTCGCGAGAATTTCACCGAGATCGCCGGAACGGCCCTTTGGCGTCTGGGGCATCGCCTCGCTGAGGATCTTCGCGGCGACCTTGTAGCCGAGCCGCTCCACGTCCTCGGCGATGCGTTCGAGCCGGTCGTAGTGCGAGCGGATAGTCTCGGCGAGGTCATCGCGAATCTCGTCGCGGCCGCCGTCCTTCTCGACATAGGTCCAGTAGCCCTTGCGCTTGTCCTTTTCCCTGGTGGCATCACACCACTTCTTATACAGCCCCACGCTTTCCCCAACTCCTGTTATTCCGCCGCGCGGTTCGCCCGTTCGGCGACGTCTGCGCATCGCTCGATCAGCGCCTCGAACGGCTCTGCGTCTTCCAGCAGCAACCCGTCTTCGACCATGCGCGCATAGTCCGTAGCCAATGCCGCGCGCGCCTCACCACTCGGTGCGAGCTGTAATTTCCCGCCGACGGCGGCTTCGTAATCGATAGTCTCGCCATCGGCCGCCTTCTCGGCGAAGAACATGCTCTTATGGCGGGCGACGGCGTTGGCGAGGTCGCGGTCGGCCAATGCGGCGGTGGCGATCCCCGCATCATCCAGTCGAACAACATCATGCCAGTGGCGGGCGAAGCGTTCGCCACGGAGCCGTTCCTGCAGGCAGAAGACGTGCATGGCCGTCGCCTTCTCCCAGAAGGTCCGCTCGGCGTGCATCACGCGCGGATGCGCCGTTGGAAATTCGACACCTTCGATCAGCCCGGCCGCGTCGCACACGACATTCCGCGGACTTGCCGGCTCGCCGGTCGAGCGGGCGCCGAACTCCAGCATCACGCTTGGAGCCACATAGCCCGACCCCGCCGAGGTCGCCTCATAGTCGACGAACAGCTTGTCGCCTTCGACCCGGAGCGCTGCGGGGAGCGATAGTGCTTTGATCGCGCCGGCAAGAAGGGGCTGGACCGTTCCGTCGACCCACTCGGGCAGGCGGTGCCGGACAGCCTTCGACCACCGCTTCTCCTCGCTGCGATTTTTCGGCAGGGCCTCGCCGTTCTCGCCCACCAGGTCGGGGGCGATGGCGCGGATGTCGTAGGTGAGATCCACGTCTTCGGAAAACCGCCGGATGACATGATACGCTTTCGACAGCGACGTGCCGCCCTTGAACACGAGATGCACGCCAAGGTCGGACCCGAACAGCGTCGCGAGGGTCCAGACGATCCAGACATCCTTCTCCAGCAGATGGAGCGGTCGCCCGGATCGATCGGCGGCGACGGCCAGAGCCTCGCGCCGATCGTCCGCCGACAATGTCAGGAACGCCTCAGCCATGCGCGACTTTGCCCACCGTCCTGGCGAGCCAGCTCGGAAGCTGGGGCGCGGCCGCGACGAGTTCGCCGAAGGTGGAAGACGGCAACTTGCGCTTCAACGTCTTCAAGGCGGCTTCCGCCTTCTCCGGCCCCAACCAGGCGAGCGCACGTACGGCCTGACCGGCGGGCCGATCGGCCAGCGCCAACTGCCAGCGCGGCGCATGCCGCAGCTCGACGACCTGCTGACCGAGATTCATCGTCCGGCTACGGCCCGATGTCAGATAGACCGACCGGACCGGCACCTGGGTCGTGAGGCCGAGCGCGTTGGCGGCGGCGGCGCCGTTCGACACGATGGTTTCGCCGCGCTGGAGCGCGAGGGCTTCGACGGCCTTCTCGACGGACGGCGCGCGAGAGCCGAACCGGCTGGAAACCGGGCGCAGATAGACGCCGCGCCCGGCGCGCATCAGCCGGCCACGTTCAGCCAGTCGCGACAAGGCCTGGTCCACCGCGGCGCGATTGCCGAGATGGAGTAGGCTCTTCGCCGCGATCGGAGCGCCCTCGGGCAAGCCCTCAGTATGCGCCAGAATCTGTTCGGTCAGTCGCTGCACGATAATCTCCTGTCAGAAATATACGCAGTTTTCTGACAGTTTTCAATCTCCCCAAAACCGGCTGGAAGGGCCAGCGATTGAGAGGGGCCTGGAGGGGAAAGCCTTCCCCTGCGGCCGAGCCCAGGGTCTCGGCCGACCCCTTCTGCGGGGAGACCCCGCAACGCCCCCATTAGAGTGAGAGTGTGGACCGGATTTCCGTGACGGGTTGAGGGTCGGGAGAGAGTCTTCCGACGCCCGTCATGGAGTTTGATCCCATGAACATGCAGGTTCTCGATGCCCGGCGCGACGTGAGTGGCGGCTGGAAGGTGGACGTCAACCGCGGCGAGCGCATCGGCCGCGTTTCCTCGGAGTGGTTCTCGCGGCCCGACGACGAGCGCTATCTCTCGCTCGCCGAACTCGGCCGGACCGTCCGCGAGCGGACTGAGCGCAGCCGGACGCGCGTCGTCGAATCCGCGCTCATCCATGTCGAAGCCAGCCGCACCGATCCCGAACGGCTTGCCCTGATCCTACCAGGCGCCGACAAGCCCATCGCGCCGACGCACTGGAGCTTCGGCCAGCTCGCCAGCCAGGTCGGCGCGCCGGCCGCCTATCTGCGTCAGCTCCCCGCCGCGCTCGCCGGCATCAACCTGCAATATGGCCTGACCGCTCACCGCGCCGAGCAGATCAAGACGCTCGAGACCGACGACGGCCGCGTCGAGCTGCGCGCCGTGACCGGCCCTGATTACGGCCGGATCTACGACCACGAGCTGGTCGAAGCCGTGCAGCGCATCGCCGGCAACGGCACCGGCGACACCCGATGGAAAGTGCCGGGCGTCCTCGACTGGTCGACCGGCGTCTATAATCCGCGCGTCGATATCACCAAGGACACCACGACGCTCTACGCCTCCGATCGCGACGTCTTCCTCTTCCTTGTCGACGATCTGAATCCGATCGAGGCCGGCAAGCTCGCGGACGGATCGCCCGATCTCTATTTCCGGGGCTTCTATGCCTGGAACAGCGAGGTGGGCGCGAAAACGCTCGGCATCGCGTCCTTTTATCTCAGGGCCGTGTGCCAGAATCGCAATTTGTGGGGCGTCGAGGATTTCGAGGAGATCTCCATCCGCCACTCCAAATACGCCGCCTCGCGCTTCGCCCATGAGGCGGCGCCGGCGTTGCTCTCCTTCGCGGACTCCTCGCCGCAGCCGTTCATCAACGGCATCAAGGCGGCGCGCGAACGCATCGTCGCGCACAAGGACGAGGAACGCACCGAATTCCTGCGCCGCCGGGGTTTCTCGAAGGCCGAGACCGGCAAGATCATCGACGCGGTGCTGGCCGAGGAAGGCCGTCCGCCGGAGAGCATCTTCGATTTCGTGCAGGGCATCACCGCCGTCGCCCGCGACAAGCCGCATCAGGACGCGCGGCTCGAACTCGAAGGCAAGGCCAAGAAGCTCCTCGATCGCGCCGCCTGATTCCCACAAAGCCGGAGATGCGGTTGTCCGTGTCTCCGGCTTTGCGTTTTTCCTCCAGCGTTTCCCCGACCCTCGATGCGCTGCCCTCCTAGAGTGAGAGGGCGGTGCTTCGCTTCGTGACGGGTTTAGGATCGAGAGAGAGGCTCTCGGCGCCCGTCGCGGAGTAAGTCTCATGGCAACTGCCATTCAGAAGATCACCCTGTCGTCGGCGCAGGACATCCCCTTCAACAAACTGGTGCTGAGCCAGTCGAACGTCCGCCGCGTCAAGGCCGGCGTCTCGATCGACGAGCTGGCCGAATCGATCGCCCGGCGCGGTCTCATCCAGTCCCTCCACGTCCGGCCGGTGCTCGATGCCGAAGGACAGGAAACCGGCATGTACGAAGTGCCGGCGGGCGGGCGTCGCTTCCGCGCGCTGCAACTCCTCGTCAAGCAGAAGCGCCTCACCAAGACCTCCAAGGTGCCGTGCGTGGTGTCGGACGCCAATGCCGACATCCTCGTCGACGAGGTGTCGCTGGCCGAGAATATCGAACGCGCCCCGCTGCATCCTCTCGACCAGTTCCGCGCGTTCCAGGCGATGCGCGAGAAGGGCATGACCGAGGAGGCGATTGCGGCAGCATTCTTCGCGCCCGTCCAGGTCGTGAAGCAGCGGCTTCGCCTCGCGGCCGTCTCGCCGGCACTGCTCGATATCTATGCCGAGGACGGCATCACGCTCGAACAGCTCATGGCGTTCACCGTCACCGACGATCATGCGCGACAGGAGCAGGTCTGGGAGTCGGTTCGCAATAGCTGGCAGAAGGAACCCTACCAGATCCGGCGCATGCTGACCGAGAGCGCCGTCCGCGCATCCGACAAGCGGGCCGTATTCGTCGGTATCGATGCCTATGAAACCGCCGGCGGCTGCGTGCTGCGCGATCTCTTCCAGGATGACGACGGCGGCTGGCTGCAGGATCCTGCGCTGCTCGATCGCCTGGTCGCCGACAAGCTGAAGGCCTCCGCCGAAGCGATCGCCGGCGAAGGCTGGAAATGGATCGAGGTGGCGATGAGCTTCCCCTATGGCGCCACCCACGGCCTGCGCGAGATCGTGGGCACGCCGCTCGACCTGACGGCTGACGAACAGGCGACCATCGAGGCGCTCAACGCCGAGTACGCCAAGCTGGAGGCCGAATATGAGCACGCCGACGAGTTGCCGGACGAGATCGATCAGCGCCTTGGCGAAATCGAAACCGCGCTCGCCAGCTTCGACGAGCGGCCGGTCCACTACGAGCCCGCAGACATCGCGATCGCAGGTGTCTTCGTCAGCTTGGATGCCGACGGCACGCTGTCGATCGACCGCGGCTATGTCCGCCCCGACGACGAGCCCGCCAACCAGTTGGACGGCGGCGAAGGGGATGAGCAGGATGATGGCGAACATGACGCTGACCATCCGATGACGCCTTCGGTCCAGCGTGCGGTCATCACCATCGGCGGCAAACCCGCCGGGTCCGAGGAGGAGGACGAGGACGACACGATCAAGCCGCTCCCTGATCGCCTCATCACCGAGCTGACCGCCGATCGCACCCTCGCGCTGCGCGACAAACTCGCCAGCGATCCCTCGGTCGCCTTCGTCGCCGTCCTGCACAAGTTCTGCCAGGACGTGTTCTACGGCGGCAGCCAGTATGGCTTCGCGATGGAGGTCAGCGTGCGCGGCACGACCTTCCATTCGCAGCCCGAAGGGTTGCGTGACAGCGTCTATGCCAAGGCGATCGAGGCCCGGCATGATGGCTGGCGCAAGCGGCTCCCGGGCAAGGTGGCTGATCTCTGGGATGGGCTGGCCGCACTGACTGGCCCCGAACAGGCGGAACTCTTCGCCCATTGCGCTTCATTCGGCGTCAATGCGCTCTACGAGAAGGCCGATCGCTATGGTGGCCGCGTCTCGGCGCACAGCATTGACCAGCGTATCGCCGAGGCCGATCGCCTGTCGCTCGCAGTCGGGCTCGACATGGCCGAAGCGGGCTGGCGGCCGACGGTTGCCAATTATCTCGGTCGCGTCACCAAGCCCCGCATCCTCGAAGCCGTGCGTGAAGGCGTCGGCGAGCGTGCCGCCCACCTCATCGAGCATCTGAAGAAGGGCGATATGGCGACCGAAGCGGAACGCCTCCTTGTCGAGACAGGCTGGCTGCCCGAGCCGCTGCGCAATTCCGGCATCGATGCTGGAACCATCGAGGCGGATGCTGGCGAGGGCGACGACGCGTTGCCGGACTTCCTCGCTGGCGATGACGAGGAGACCGTTGCCGACGATGACGAGGAACAGCACCTCGCCGCCGCCGAGTGACGATGTACCTTTCCTGATCTGATCAGCCCGGCGTCCCTTCGAAGGCGCCGGGCTTTTTTCATGCGAGGCGATCGAGAGGGAGAGTTTGGCCCGGACGAGGCGAGCCAGACCTGGAGGAGAGAGCGCCTGCCGGCTCTCCCGTTCCCTGCTCTCTGGGAGAGGCCGCATGGCCGAATACTTCACCCATTTCTCATGCCTGCTCGACGTCCGCACGGCTGACAACGCCGCTCGCGCGCTCGACCTCTACAACCAACTGTCCGAGGACGGAGCATCCGAGGATCCACCCTCCGATAACTTTCTCCTTTCCATTCAGCCCGAACATGGCGGCACGAAGCTATGGATGCGCGACGACGTCACCGGCGATCCAGAGCGGCTGATCCAGTTCGTCAAACGCTGCGCCGCCGAATTCCAGCTCACCGGGCGCTGGGGATTCCAGTACGCCAACACATGCTCGCGGCCGCGTCTCGACGGTTTCGGCGGCGGCGCGCATGTCCTTGATCTCGCAACCGGCGCGACTGTGGCGTGGACCTATACCGATGGCTGGCTTGCGACCATGCTCGCCGAGGGAGCTGCATCATGAGCATTCCCGATCATGCCCGCGCCAATTTCCAGACGTTGCTGCGCGCCGCCGAGAACGGTCATCTAGCTCTGATGGAATGCGCTGATGCCGTGACAGGCGAACCCCGCTACGTCATTTGCGCCGTAAGCCGCGATGGCGATTATCTGTTCACGCCATTCGGACACCTCGCCGACGGCAATCCCTATGAGGCCTATGTTCCGCCCGGCAGCGAGCCGGCATCCCGATAGCGGCTACCAGACGGCCACTTCCCATTGCCCGTTGACGCGCGCGAAGCCGATCGGCCGGTTTTGCGGCGTCGCGTTCGGCTTGGTCGAATCCATGACGAGCTGCGTCATGCAGGTGACACCAGGGCCGACCCCACCAGGGGAGCAGTCGCCGAGCTTCAGCGTTGCGTTGGCGAGCGACGTTCCCGTGAACAGCCGGTGGCGCCGAACCGCGTCGGTCGCCTCTGCCTCAGTCGGCTGCGCTACGCCGGCCGCCGCTGCCGGCGACGCCGCTACCGGTAACAATGCGGGCCGCAGGGCGAACCCGGCTCCAAATCCCACCACCAGGCATCCCGCCGCGACGATGCCGACCACGCTTCCCTTCATGCCGCTGCTTCCTTCCTCTCCCGCCGCAGCGCGGCGGAAATCATCCGAGGCGCGGCGGCATCCTGCCTTTGCGTTGGATGCCGGAGTCTAGCGGGGCGCCTCGCGCGGTGGAAGGCCAAGCGATGAGCCGGGATACGGTCGCGGCAGAGTGAGAGGAAGGCCGGGACGGGTTTGAGCCCGTCCGGTCCGAGAGAGAGCGCCGGCGGGCATCCCCGTTTCCGCTCTCCCGAGGACCTCTTCCATGAACGCTCACACGCTAGCGTCGGCGCTGCCGATCGGTGCCGATCAGCCGACTGATGCCGCCGCCATCCATGCCGCGGCACACCTCCTTCTTCCTCACATTGAGCGCGGCGAGCGCATCGACGCCGCGATCCTGCGCACCGCCATGGAGATCACCTTCGGCGCGTCCGACACGTCTGGCGCCTGGGACTGGAAGGCCGCCTACGAAGCCTGCGAGGCCGCCACCGTCCTCATGCTCCGCAAATACGGAAAGGCGCTTTTGCGCAAAGCCGGTTCTCCGGCCGCGGCCATTCCCCAGCTCAGCAAGATCGCGGGTTTGCTGCCCACCCACACGCGACGCTCCGAAGAGGCCCAGGCTTTCCAGCAATTCTCGACGCCGATCCCGCTCGGCTTGGCCGCGATCACGGCGGCGGCCATCACCCCCGTCGATCGCGTGCTCGAACCATCGGCCGGCACCGGCCTTCTCGCCATCCTCGCCGAGATCGCGGGCGGCACGCTCGTCCTCAACGAACTCGCCGAGACCCGGGCTGAGATTCTCTCCTCCCTCTTTCCGGCCATCCCCGTCACCCGCTTCGACGCCGCGCAGATCGACGATCATCTCGATCCGGCGACCGTCCCGACCGTCGTGGTGATGAACCCGCCATTCTCGGTGCTCGCCAATGTCGAGGGACGCATCGCCGACGCGGCCTATCGCCATCTCGCATCCGCGCTCGCCCGGCTCGCCGATGGCGGGCGCCTGGTCGCGATCACCGGCGCGAACTTCGGCCCGGACATGCCGGCCTGGCGCGACGCCTTCGTTCGCCTGCAGGAGCGAGGCCGCGTCGTGTTCACCGCTGCCGTCCACGGCTCGGTCTACGCCAAGCACGGCACGACCGTCGAAACCCGGCTGACCGTGATCGACAAGATCCCGGCCGACGATCCGCTCTCCTTTCCGGCATCCCCCGGCACGGCGCCGGACATCGCCACGCTGATGACGTGGATCGCCGAGCATGTGCCGCCGCGCTTGGCCCTTGCGCCCGCTGTTCAGGTCATGCCGATCAGCGCTGCACCGCGCACCGTTCGCGGCTATCTCGCGCGCACCGCGGCGACATCATCGACCCGCGCGAGCCTCGCCGATCCTCAAGGCGCACCACTCGCCTATGAGACCGTCGACTGGACCCCGGCCGAGGGCGCGCGGCTCAGCGATGCGATCTACGAGCAATACGGATTGCAGACGATCCGCATTCCCGGCTCTAAGGCCCATCCCACCAAGCTCGTGCAGTCCGCCGCCATGGCTTCGGTCGCTCCGCCGAAGCCGAGCTATCGGCCGACGCTTCCTGCGACCATCCTGAACTCGCTTTCCGATGCCCAGCTCGAAACCCTGATCTTCGCGGGCGAAGCCCATTCCGATTTTCTCGCGGGCTCCTGGACGGTCGACGACACGTTCGACGTCGTGGCGGCCGCCGCCGATGATGCCAGCGGTGTCGTCCGCTTCCGTCGCGGCTTCTTCATCGGCGACGGCACGGGCGTTGGAAAGGGGCGCGAGTCCGCCAGCATCGTGCTCGACAACTGGATGCAGGGCCGGCGCAAGGCGGTCTGGATCTCCAAATCCGACAAGCTGATCGAGGACGCGCAGCGCGACTGGTCCGCCCTCGGCATGGAGCGCCTCTTGGTCACGCCGCTCTCGCGCTTCCCGCAGGGCAAGTCGATCACGCTGCCGGAAGGCGTCCTATTTACAACCTATGCCACGCTGCGCTCCGACGACCGCGGCGAGAAGGTTTCGCGGGTCAAGCAGATCGTCGAATGGTTGGGCTCCGATTTCGACGGAGTGATCATTTTCGACGAGGCGCACGCGATGCAGAACGCCGGCGGCGGCAAGGGAGAACGCGGCGACGTCACGCCCTCGCAGCAAGGGCGCGCGGGACTGCGCCTGCAGCACGCCTTGCCCAATGCGCGTGTCGTCTATGTCTCGGCGACCGGCGCCACCACGGTCCAGAACCTTGCCTATGCGCAGCGGCTGGGCCTGTGGGGTGGCGACGATTTCCCCTTTCCGACCCGGGCGGAGTTCGTCGAGGCGATCGAGGCCGGCGGCGTCGCGGCGATGGAGGTGCTGGCCCGCGACCTGCGCGCGCTCGGTCTCTACACCGCCCGGTCGCTCTCCTTCGACGGCGTGGAATATGAGCTGGTCGAGCACGAGCTGACGCCCGAGCAGCGGCGCATCTACGATGCCTATGCCGGCGCCTTCGCCATCATCCATAACCATCTCGACGCGGCCATGCAGGCGGCAAACATCACCGGCTCGACCGGGACGTTGAACCGCCAGGCCAAATCCGCCGCACGCTCGGCCTTCGAAAGCTGCAAGCAGCGCTTCTTCGGTCACCTGCTGACCTCAATGAAGACGCCGACGCTGATCCGCTCGATCGGGCAGGATCTGGAGGCCGGCCATTCCGCCGTCATCCAGATCGTCTCGACCGGCGAGGCCCTGATGGAACGGCGCCTAGCCGAAGTCCCGACCGAGGAATGGAACGACATTCGCGTCGACATCACGCCGCGTGAGTACGTTCTGTCCTACCTCGAAACCGGCTTCCCGGTGCAGCTCTATGAGCCCTTCGCCGACGGCGAGGGCAACATGTCCTCCCGTCCGGTCTATCGCGATGGCCAGCCCGTCGAGAGCCGCGAGGCGGTCGCACGCCGCACCGAGCTGATCGAGAAGCTCGCCAGCCTCCCACCGGTCCCCGGCGCGCTCGACCAGATCGTCCAGCATTTCGGCGCGGACATGGTGGCCGAGGTCACCGGCCGCTCGCGCCGCATCGTGCGCAAGGGGCAGCGCCTTGCGGTCGAGACCCGCGCGGCCTCCGCTAACCTCGCCGAGACGCAGGCCTTCATGGATGACATGAAGCGCGTGCTCGTCTTCAGCGATGCCGGCGGCACCGGCCGCAGCTACCATGCCGAGCTGTCGGCGCGGAACACGCGGCTGCGCGTCCACTATCTCCTCGAACCGGGCTGGAAGGCTGACGCCGCGATCCAGGGCCTCGGCCGCACCCACCGCACCAATCAGGCGCAGCCCCCGCTGTTCCGTCCGATCGCGACCAACGTGAAGGCGGAGAAGCGCTTCCTTTCGACCATCGCGCGCCGGCTCGACACGCTGGGCGCAATCACGCGCGGCCAGCGCCAGACCGGCGGCCAAGGCCTGTTCCGGCCCGAGGACAATCTGGAGAGCCACTATGCGCGCGATGCACTGCGCCAGCTCTACATCCTGATCGTCCGCGGCAAGGTCGAGGGATGCTCGCTCCAGCGGTTCGAGGAAACGACCGGCCTGAAGCTGATGGACGACAACGGCATCAAGGACGAGCTGCCGCCGATCACGACCTTCCTCAATCGCCTTCTCGCGCTGACCATCGACCTGCAGGACATCTTGTTCGCCGCCTTCGAGCAGCTCCTGACCGCTAAGGTCGAGGGCGCGATCGCCGCCGGCATCTACGACGTCGGGCTGGAAACGCTACGCGCGGAGAGCTTCGTCGTCACCGAGCGCCAGACCATCTACACCCATCCCGGCACCGGCGCGGAAACCAGCCTGCTCACCATCCAGCAACGCGAACGCAACCGGCCGATGACCGCCGAGGAGGCGATGGCGTGGCTCGATGATCCGGCCGCCATGCTGCTGGTCAACGAGCGTTCCCACCGCGCCGCCGTTCAGCTTCCAGCGCCATCGCTGATGCTCGACGATGGCGAGATCGAACGCCGCGTGCGGCTGATCCGGCCGATGGAGCATCATCATGCATCGCTCCGCATGATGGACGAGAGCCATTGGATCGCCGCCAGCCGGGCCGAGTTCACCGCCGCCTGGAACGCCGAGGTCGCGGAGGTGCCGGCCTATTCCGACTCCACCATCCACATCGTCGCCGGCCTGCTGCTGCCGATCTGGAAGCGGCTGCCCAACGAATCGAGCCGCGTCTATCGGCTCCAGACCGACGACGGGGAACGGATCATCGGCCGCCGCGTGTCGCCCGCCTGGGTCGCCAACGCCACCACGGTCGGAACGACGAGCCTGTCGGCAGGCCATGCCTATGCCGCGCTGGTCGAGGGCAAGACGATCCTCGACCTGGCCGAAGGCCTCCAGCTCCGCCGCGTGCGCGTCATGGGCGCCGATCGCATCGAACTCTCAGGTTTCATCGACGCGATGCGTGAGCGCCTGCGCGCCTATGGTCTCTTCAGCGAGATCATCTCGTGGAAGCTCCGCTTCTTCGTGCCCGTGGGCGCGGATGGTGCGGCTATCATCGGCAAGCTGATCGGCACCTATCCGATCCAGCGCGTCGGCGAACGGGAGGCTGCGTGATGGTTCGTCTCGACGCATCCGATCTCGCGCAGCGTCTCGGCCGACAGGCCGAGGCGGTGTGCCGCCACTATCTCGGCAACGGCCATCGCCAGGGCAATTACTGGCAGGTCGGAGACGCCCGCAACACCAAGGGTCGCTCGATGTATGTCCGCCTCAAGGACTCGCCCAAAGGCCCCGCCGGGAAATGGACCGATGCCGCGACGGGCGAACATGGCGACCTCCTCGACGTGATCCGCGAAAGCTGCGGCCTCATCGACTTCAAGGATGTCGCTGAAGAGGCGCGGCTGTTCCTCAGTATGCCACCACCCGAGCCGGAACCGTCCGCGTTCCAGCCTCTGGCGCCTGCACCGCATGGATCGCCCGAAGCCGCACGGCGTCTCATCCGCATGTCACAGCCGATTGCGGGCACAATCGTCGCGGCGTATCTCCGGAAACGCGGCATTACGGATCTCCGTGGAACCGGAAATCTGCATTTCCACCCACGCTGCTATTATCGGTCTGACGAACACGCGCCGACCGAGACATGGCCGGCGATGATCGCCGCCGTCACCGATCTTGCGGGCAGGATCACCGGGGCGCATCGCACCTGGCTCGACCCTCAACGCCTGGACAAGGCGCCCCTCGACACCCCGCGCCGGGCGATGGGCGATCTCCTCGGCAACGTGGTTCGCTTTGGCGTCGGCGGCGACGTGATGGCGGCCGGCGAAGGCATCGAGACGGTCCTCTCGGTCCGACAAGTCGTCCCCAACATGCCGATGGTGGCGGCGCTCTCCGCAGCACATCTCGCCGCCATCCTCTTCCCCGACACGCTACGGCGGCTCTACATCTTGCGCGATGACGATCCGGCCGGTGACGGAGCGCGTGACAGCCTGGTCGAACGGGCGAACGCGGCCGGGATCGAGGCGATCGTGATCTCGCCACAGCTCGGCGACTTCAACGAGGATCTCCGCGCCCTCGGCCTCGCGACGCTGCGCAGCCAGACGCGGGTGCAGCTCGGGCCGCAGGACGTCGCACGCTTCATGGCGCCGGCGGCATAGCCGGCAAAGAAGCTGTGGGACGGCATCGACGCCGTGTTCACGCAGATGCAGGGGATCGGAGAGGACCGCGCCTCGGCCTTCGAGAGGGCGATCGGCCCACAGGCGGGCCGGCCCGGCAATGGCTGCGGCCGACTATTTTCCGGCGCGGCCCTAAGGGGCCGCTTTCCATCGCGAGGCAAAATAGCCGGCCTGCGCCATCCTCCGCTGACGCTCCGGCCCCTCGCTTGCGCTCCGGGTGCAGCGCCGTCCCGCCGGTGGGCTTCGTCGCCATGAAGGCCGCGACGGTCGCGGTCCAACCGACGGAGCATCCCATGCACGAGCACGACGACTACGAACCGCACCACGAATCCTCAGCAACCGACCATGTCCTCAACGAACTGCAGCTCCACGGCTACCGGCCCTTCGCCGATGAACCAGACCAGCGGCTTCTGCCAGACGGCAACGCGGTAGCGGGCGCGATCGCCGATATCTTCGACGCGCTGATCGTGACCTTGGAGGACTCACGCCTCGAACCCGACCTCGACGATCTCCTCTGGTCGACCGTTAACGTCTTCCATCGCGCCGCCGAGCGGATCAACCGCGAACTCGACGATAACGAGCAGGCGCAAAAGCGCTCCCAGCGCGAACAGGACGGCAGCGAGGTGAAGTCAGTCGATCTCGAGCGCCTCACCGCCGAGGGCATGACACTGGTCGAGCGCCAGACCGCCTTCGAACTAATGCGCGACCAGGCCGCCGAGCACTATGAACGCCAGATCGGCAAACCCTGGCTTCCGCGCTCGGGATCGAAGGTCAACCACCGCAACCTCACCTCGGCGATGATCGACAGCCGCGACTTCCTCATGGCGAAGAAGCGCGCCGAGCAGGAGGTGCTCCTGCCGCCTGGCCCGAAGATCGCCGTCACCGGCGGGCTCGATTTCGACAACCATCGTCTGATCTGGGCGAAGCTCGACCAGGTCCACGAGAAGCACCCCGACATGGTGCTGATCCACGGCAAATCGCCGAAGGGCGCCGAAAAGATCGCGTCTCTCTGGGCCAAGAATCGCAATGTCCCGCAAATCGGCTTCGCACCCGACTGGACGAAGCACGGCCGGGCTGCGCCCTTCAAGCGCAACGATGAGATGCTGCAGATCGTGCCGAAGGGCGTGCTGCACTTCCCGGGCACCGGCATCAACGACAACCTCGCCGACAAGGCCAAGAAGCTCGGCATCCCGGTCTGGAAGTTCGGCGGCGCGTAAGCGCCGCCTCATCAATTCGCTATCCGCAATAAACCGAGCGCATGGCATAGCGTAATCCACGCCACGATTGACGCCACTTCCGGTCCCCGCACGTTCGGACGCCGTACTCGCCCAGGTTCTCTTGGAAAATGCCGCCGTAAAAGTTGAAGCCGCTGAGTGGGCGGCGAGTCGCGGATTGGACAATGAGGCCCTGCATGCGATGGCCATCGCCATCGAGCTGCTCCTGAAATCGTATCTTCTCAATGTCGCGACCAATGACGATTGGAACCGCGCGAATATCGGGCACGATCTCGCCAGGGCACTCTATTATTCGACCCAAGCCGGCTTGGCCCCACCTTCACGTGTCGAATGGGTTATCGGTTACCTCCATCCGCACTTTCAAGGTGGCGGGTTTCAGCGAGAGTCGTCGACACCATGGCCACCAGGTCTTGCATACGACGCATGTGAGGTCGGGCGTCAGCTTGTCCAAGCAATACGGCTTCACGTTCTTCACGCTTGAATCGTTCCGGCTCCTCGCTCGGAGACGACCACCTCCCGCTGAATGGCGCTAATCCTTGGTCCAGCCGATGGCCTAACGCCATCAACCCGTGAAGGGTCGGACTACGCTTACGCGTGCCGCCGCTTCGGCTCTGCCTGCGCGGTGATTGCAGCCCTCGGCCGAACACATCGGGCACCTGTCAGCGGGGGATGGTCCCCCGCTCCAAACAGGAGCCGGATCGATGTCCTTCCCCGACGCACACGCCTTCGCCTTCAGCCTCGCCACCAGCCTGATGGTCGCCATCGTAATCTTCCGCGCCGGTGACGGCACCCTCTCGGTCACCCCTGCCACCGAATTCGACGGCGACGACTCGGAAATCGTCCACGAAATCGATCCCTTCGCCCCATGACTGGGGCGAAGATCGCCACAGCCGCAGCGGAAACCTTGCCGGTTTCCGCTCCCGCCAGTGATCATCTTTTGCTATGCTCGGCACCGCGCCGTGGTGGTGGTGGAGGCGCAACCGTTCGAGCATTGCTTACGGAGACACCACCATGATCTTTATCGGCATCCTTCTTTCCATTGCGGCGATCGGCTTCTTCTGCTGGCTGCTGTTCACACTCGCCGTCTTCGCATTGCCCTTCTTCGCGGGCGTAACCGCGGGAACGTGGGCCTACACCGGCGCCGGCTGGCTCGGCGCGATCATCGTTGGCGCACTTGCAGCCGGCCTGACCTTCGGCATCGGCCAACTTCTGCTCGTCTTCGTGCGACCGCTCTGGGCACGTATCGCCATCGCGCTGGCCTTCGTCGCGCCGGCGGCGATCGCCGGCTATCACGCCACGCATGGTATCGTGAAACACACCATGCCGTCGGAGGGCTGGCAGCTCGCCTTTTCCGTTGTTGGGGCCATCGCTGTCGGTGTCACCGCCCTTACACGGATGGTTGCAATGGCCACACCCGGTTCGACCGGACAGGGCCTGGCGCAAGGTTGAGCCCCACGATGCGGCCGAGGCAGACGCGGAGCTGATTGTGACCTTGCGCTTCCCTCATCATCGGGGGTGTCGGCAAACGTCTTGATGACACTGACCAGCAGTGGAGCCGGACACGCGCAACCGCGTTAGAGAATGCTGTGAAGTCAGGCGGCGCACGAAACTCGGCCAACATCAGGGTGTCGCCGTTCGTGTCTTTGAGCAATGTGGTCGGCAACGGCGTTCGGACTTTCATGAGGCCTGCACGAAGGAAAGATCGCCGTCGGCGACGTCGTTGCCGGGTCCTGGCGGTTATGACGATGTCGCCAGGTTCTCCGTTGATGCATCTCTGTCAGGTCGACCGCTCCAAAACGGCCTCTTCAATGGGCTGATCTGGCCGAAGGTCGGCTGCGCCTCGATCGCCTATGCCGCAACGGCGCGTCTCGACTTTCTTCCCCTGACGGCTGCGCCGTCATTCCTCGCGAGACAAGAAAGTCGTGTCCACGCCGTCCTCCGCGTTGCTCCGGTCGCAAGCGATGCCGCGTCGATCGCCTCCGGCCCACCGATCGCCATCGAGGCCGCAATGGTGCGGGCTCGGAACAGAGTTCAAGGAGAACTATCATGGCGACCATCGGCACCTTCAAGAAAACCGGCAACAACGAGTTCACCGGCGAAATCGTCACCCTCTCGCTCCAGACCAAGAACGTCCGCGTCGTGCCCGAGGCCAACCGCTCCGGCGACAACGCCCCCAGCCACCGCGTCTTCGTCGGCCGGGTCGAGATCGGCGCCGCCTGGGCCAAGCGCTCCAACGAGGGTCGCGATTATCTCGGCCTGAAGCTGGACGATCCGAGCTTCACCGCTCCGATCTATGCCAACCTCTTCGACGACGAGGAAGGCGAAGGCTACAGCCTCATCTGGTCCCGCCCCAACGGCCGCCGCAGCGGGGAGTGATCCCCGGGCCAAGGCCCCGCCCGGTCGAACCGGGTGGGGCCTTCCCGCGTCGCTGGCGGCGCGCCAGCGGGCGACCGAATCAGTCGCCCGTGAGGCGCGGTGCGAATCGACGCTCAGCCTCGATTTTCCTCGCGCACGTTGCCAAGAACGACTATTATAGTCGTAGTTCTGGCAGGTGCGTTCGCGTCGGTGGGAGGTGATCATGCATGATCACCGCCCGACAATCACGGGCCGCGCGCGCGTTGCTGGGGTGGACACAGGAGACGCTCGCTGACAAGGCCCGGACATCGCTGACCGCGCTCAAGCGCCTCGAATCCGAGAATGGATTGGAGGTGTATGAGACGACGCGCGATCAGGTTCGCAGGGCATTCGAGGCAGCCGGCATCGTCCTGCTCTCCACCGACAAGGGTGAAGGGGTGCTGTTGCTCCATGAGCGGGATGATCGACCAGCAAAGCGCTAGCGATCCTCCTGTCACGTCGCGGGCATCGTCCGTCGCCCTTTGTCACAAGATAACCAGGCGCATGTGTTAACGAATGCTTTCCACGCGAATATAGTCGCTCCATGGGACAAACGATGCCGCCGTTTCTTGACGCGCCACCGATCAGCCAAACGCTCACGACCTACGATCGCGAGCATATGGCTCTCTATCTGCGCCTGCTCGACTCGGCGCGCGATGGCGCCGACTGGCGGGAGGCCGTCCAGATCCTCTTTGGTCTCGACCCAGCCCGCGAACCGCAGCGCTGCCGCCAAATCCACGACACGCATCTGGAACGTGCGCGCTGGATGACCGAACACGGCTATCGCGAATTGGTCCGCTCGGCGCAGTGATCGCCGCGATGCCGTTTCGGCATCACCCTTTGCCGTCTGCCTGACTTCCGTAGAACAACCCAGCCGGGAATCCTGACTCTCCCACAAGTTCAAAAGACTACGGGAGGATCGCGATGACACCAGATGCATCGGGCTGGCGTTCGCCCAAGGGCTACGATCATGTCGATGACATGACCGCATCCGACCTCGCGTGGGAATGGCTCCGCCGCAACGATTCCTACGACAGGGATTTCCGGGCATTCAACGATCACAAGGTCGATCCACGTCCGCTGACCGAGAAGATCCGGCAACGTTGGGGGTTACGATTTCCCGGTGGACCCACTGCAGGCCCCGCCCGAAGCGCCGGTGTTCTGGCTCCCCCGCGAGGATACAAGCGCCATCGTTCTTGGCGAGCCGCCCGATGTCCTTTCCGCAAGCACTGAACAACAGCCGACGATCGACGCCGCCATTACCGTTACCGCTGACGGCGAGACCAACCTGCTCTACGACCTCGGCAACGGCCAGCATGTCCAGCTCGTTCATGCCAACAACGCGTCGCCGGACAAGCCTCTCGGCGCATTTGTGTCCCTCGGTCTTGATGGGTTTGACCAGATTGAATCCATCGGCCGCCTGCTCGCCGCCCTCCATCGCCGCGCCATTCCACCGGACACACGCCTGACCCTCCAGCAGCGGGCACGATTGCGAAGGATGCTGCAAGCCTTCGATGGCTACCGCGCGGGCACGACCCAGCAAGAGATCGCGCAGGTCATATTTCGGCTCGGCCCTCTCGATCGCGACGACTGGCAGGCATCCTCCGCGCGCCACGCCATCAAATCGTTGCTGCGTGACGCCCGCGCGATGATCGCGGGCGGCTATCGTTCGCTGCTTCGTCATCGCAGGCAGACCTAGCCGATCGGCCCACAATCCATGGTGGGCGAATTTGATACCCCCCGAATTCGCCCTGCATCTCGCCGGTCCTGCTTCGCCAACGTGGCCTTCGTTACCCGCCGCTTCCCGGCGGCCCCAACGAACCCACGGAGGCCCTCTCATGCGACCTGATCTCGCCGTTCTCCCGCCGCGCTACCTGCGCACCAAGGAAGCCGCCGAATTCCTCAGCCTATCGGCCCGTACCCTCGAAAAGCATCGGACCTACGGCACCGGCCCGGCTTACCGCAAGCTCGGCGGCCGCGTCGTCTATGCCGTCGACGATCTCGAAGCCTGGGCCGAGCGCGGCGCCGTGACCTCCACCTCCGATCCGCGCGGCAGCGTGCTTCCGGCCAAGCGCCATACGCCTGCGCCGCCGGCACATGCCGGACGATACGCGCGCTGACCGCCCCCGGATTCCCGAATGGCGGCGCGACACCAGTCCCCCTCGGAGCGCGGGCAGCTCGATCTGTTCCGTGCGCTCCCCGGCGAGTTCGCAGCCCGAGACGCGCAGGATCTCATGGCCTATCCGTTTTTCTCACTCTCCAAATCTCACCGCGTCGCGCCGATCGACTTCGCTGCCGGCGATGTGTCGATCCGCGTCGAGGCCGTGCCCGATCACGGCATGGCGACCATCTGGGACGCCGACATCCTCATCTGGGCTGCGAGCCAGATCGTCGAGGCGCGCGATACAGGCTTGCGTACCTCGCGCCTGATGGTCGCCACCCCCTATGAAATCCTGAAGTTCATCGGACGCGGCACGTCCTTGCGTGACTATCAGCGCCTGAAGGCCGCGCTGGACCGCCTCCAATCGACGACGGTCAGCACCTCGATCCGCCAAGCCGCCGAAGGCCGGCGTCACCGCTTCTCGTGGATCAACGAGTGGAAGGAACGCACCAACCGCAACGGCAAGCCGGACGGTATCGAGATGATCGTGCCGGACTGGTTCTATCAGGCCGTTCTCGACGACGCGCTCGTGCTCACGATCGACCGGGCCTATTTCGATCTCACGGGCGGGCTCGATCGCTGGCTCTATCGACTGGTGCGCAAGCACGGCGGGCGCCAGCGCAATGGCTGGCGGTTCGACTTCCGCCACCTCCACCAGAAATCCGGCGCGCTGTCGCCATTCAAACGCTTCGCCTTCGAACTTCGCGACATCATCCGCCGCCAGCCGCTTCCAGGCTACACGCTGTTTCTGGAGATCGAGACTGACGGCCGGACACTGCTCGCTTTCGAACCGACGCCCTGTGGAAAAGCTGTGAAGGGCTTCGTGCTATCGGGAACCCGAAAGCACGTGCCATCAGGAACCGCCCCCTCGTGCCAACGGGAACCCAAACAGGGCCTAACCCACCGCACGGAAAGCGAAATTCGCGCCCTTAACTTAGAATCTAACATAGAATCTTCTTTAACTGTTTCTGTGGGTGTGAAGAACGCGCCCAGTGCCACCCGCGATCAACTTGCCAGTGATCGTGCGTGTTCGCAACAGGCTGCAACGCGTCAAGCCGGAGGACACGCCATGAGCGGGTCGTCGACATCACCCCGAGCGGCTCACGCTTCTTTCCGTGGTCGATATCAGGATCGCCACAAGCAGGGATCGGAAGGTCGGGCGGCCAAGCTAACTCGCGTCTTCGCGGTCGCAAGGTGCGATGCGGACAAGATTCTGAACGTACTCACCCGAACCCTCGTCCCCTCGGGGGACATCTCTCCGCCGCAGCGGATCTCTCAGCCTCTGTCAGCCGGCATCCATGAGGACGACCGACAGGCGGGCTTAAACGCCGTGAACGGGCTTCGGCGCGATTGCCTGACCGTCACCCGTTTTCCAGATGAAGGTGGTTCCCTCGACCCAGATGCGGTGCATCAGCACGGCCATCCGGCGCGCCAGCGCGGTGACGGCACGTTTGTGGCCCCGGTTCTTCACCAGCCGCATGCCCCAAGCCTTCAGCGACGACCAGCGCTTCACACGGGTCAGCAGAACGTGCGCGGCCTCGTAGAGCGCCGCGCGTGCCATCGCATCGCCGCTCTTGGACACTCGCCCGTTCCAGTCGACCTCGCCGGACTGGTAGGCGCGCGGTGTCAGCCCCAGATGCGCCCCGACCGACTTGGAGCGCCGGAACCGCGAGGGCACGTCGATGGTCGCACGATATGTCAGCGCCACGATCGGACCGACGCCAGGCACAGTCATCAGCCGCCGGCACACGTCATCATGGCGGGCGAAGTCCAGGCCAGCCTTTTGCAGGTTGGCATATTCGTGAGCCAGGGCACGTCTGGCGGCGAGCATTGGATTAAGCGCTCGCATCAGCATCGCACGGTCGCCGGCCAGTTCCAGGACGCGCGCCTCGAAGTTGCGCTTGGAAACGACGCCCATCTTCAAGCCGAAGCTGCGCAGCATGCCGCGGATCGCCAGTTCGATGTCCATCAGCTTGCGCACCAGCGTCTGCCGCGCCACCAGCAGGAACCGCAGCTCCTGCGCGGTCTGCGTCTTCACATGCACCGCGCGGAACCAGCCGGTGCGCATGATGTGGGCGATGCCGCGCGCATCGTTGCGGTCGGTCTTGTTCGGCATGGCCGACAGCGCCGCTTTGGCGTGCCGCGTCTCGATGCAAACGACCGGCAGCTCGGCTTCTGCCAGTCCGCCGTAAAGCCATTGCGACGGAGCGCCGGCCTCAAGGCCGATCCGCTTCATGGCCATTCCGCATTGCGCGAAAAATGCGACGAGGTCGTCGGGTTCGGAAGCAACCTTGGCCTCTTTCACCACAACGCCATCGGCATCGACGATGCAGATGCTCGTCATCTCAAGGGAAACATCCAGTCCTGCAAAGTAGTCCATCGTCTCTCTCCATTCCGGTTGGTGACTGACCGGAAAATGCCGGTCGGTTCACGGATCACGGTACGGCCGAGAGCGTTTTCTTCACACGGGTCCGGAACAGAAACAGTTACCCCAGCTAACT
>NCHM01000228.1 GCA_002257205.1 Rhizobiales bacterium 24-66-13
GCATGGGCCTCGGCGGTGTCGTAGGAGGGATTGGCGCGCGTCGCCGGGCCGAACGCCTGCGACAAGGCGATGGAGGGAATGCCGAGGATCGTCCCCTCGATGGCGCCCGCAACCGTGCCGGAATAGCTCACGTCCTCGGCGATGTTCTGCCCGCGATTGACGCCCGAGAGCACGAGGTCCGGCGCCTTGCCTTCCATGAGGTGGCGCACCGCCATGATGACGCAGTCGGTGGGCGTGCCCTTCACCGCGAAGCGCTGATCTTCCACCTGCCGCAAGCGCAGCGGATCGCTGAGCGAGAGCGAATGGGCGACGCCCGACTGATCGGTCTCCGGCGCCACCACCCACACATCGTCCGACAGGGCGCGGGCGATACGCGCGCATGCATCGAGCCCCGGCGCGTGGATGCCATCATCATTGGTGACCAGGATGCGCATGGGGTGGGTCCTCAGATGCGGCCAGCCGGTGCCGGCGGGGTGGATGGCGTCGCGCCAGATTGGCCGGGCAGCCTGCGGCGACGCTGCACTTTGATGAGCGCTGCTTACCCGGAGTGCCGTGACACTGCAACGAAAGGAGAAGTCATCCCGGGCTAAGGCGGGTTCAGGGGATGATGGCACGCGCGGAAAGGCAGCATTCCCCCTCCCCACCCTCCCCCGCACGCGGGAGAGGGTGCGCAAACGGCGGGGCGCGCGCGATGAGACAAAAAATGTGTTGGCCCCCTCTCCCGCGTGCGGGGGAGGGTTGGGGAGGGGGCGCGCCCCTGAGACCCAAAGCCCCTATTTCAGTTTCTCGATCAGCTTAAGCCCGCCCATATAAGGCGCGAGCGCCGCCGGCACGGCGACGGCGCCATTCTCCTGCTGGTAATTCTCCAGCACCGCCACCAGCGCGCGGCCGACGGCGACGCCGGAGCCGTTCAGCGTGTGGACGAAGCGCGGGCTCTTGCTGTCCGCCGGGCGATAGCGGGCATTCATGCGGCGGGCCTGGAAATCGCCGCACACGGAGCAGGAGGAAATCTCGCGATACATCCCCTGCCCCGGCAGCCACACCTCGATGTCATAGGTCTTCTGCGAGGCGAACCCCATGTCGCCGGTGCAGAGCGTCACCACGCGATAATGCAGGTCCAGCTTCTTCAGCACCGCCTCGGCGCAGGCGAGCATGCGTTCGTGCTCCTCCAGCGATTTTTCCGGCGTGGTGATGGAGACCAATTCCACCTTGGTGAACTGGTGCTGGCGGATCATGCCTCGCGTATCGCGCCCCGCCGACCCCGCCTCGGCCCGGAAGCACGGCGTGCAGGCGGTGAGGCGCAGGGGGAGTTCTTCCTCGGACAGGATGGATTCGCGAACCAAGTTCGTCAGCGGGACTTCGGCGGTGGGGATGAGCCAGCGGCGACGGCCCACTTCCGCGGCATTCGTGGCATCCAGGAACGTTCTGATAACGAGACTGCCAGCTTCACCCGCCAAGAACGCATCTTCTTGCTCAGACGAAATATTCGAAATGCGGCTTGCCAATTCGCGAAGCTCGCTCGGGCGCAAGCTCTGCATCAACCATTCGGAACCGGGCGAATCGAAGACGCTGTCCGAATTCTTCCAATTTACTTTGGAGGCCGCGAAGAACTGATCTTCTTCAAACTTGGGAAGCTGGGCCGTGCCGAACATGGCGTCATCGCCGACCAGCAGCGGCGGGTTCACTTCCGTATAGCCGTGCTCTTGCGTATGCACGTCCAGGAAGAACTGCCCCAGCGCCCGCTCCATGCGGGCCAGCGGGCCCTTGTTGACCACGAAGCGCGCGCCGGACAGCTTCGCCGCCGTGTCGAAATCCATCATCCCGAGGCCTTCGCCCACCTCGAAATGCTGTTTCGCCGCAAAATCATAAGCGGGCTTGGTGCCGCAGACGCTCTTCTCCACATTGTCGTGCTCGTCCGCGCCATCCGGCACGCTGTCGAGCGGCACGTTGGGGATGGCGGCAAGCTCAGTGGTCAGCGCGACGTCGAGCGCCTTCGCCTCCTGCTCCAGGGCGGGAATGTCCACCTTCAGCCGGCCGACTTCCTCCATGAGCGCGGCGGCGCGGGCTTCATCCTTCGCCGCCTTGGCCTGGCCGACTTCCTTCGACGCCGCATTGCGGCGCGCGAGCAGGCCTTCCAGCGTAGTGAGCGTGGCGCGGCGCTGCTCGTCGAGGGCGAGCAGCTTGTCGCGCAGGGCGGTCGCCTCGGTCCCATCCACGCGCCGGCGCGTCAGGGCCGTGACGAGGCCTTCGGGCTGCTCGCGGACCCATTTGATATCGTGCATGAAACCGGCTCCGCCGCGATAAGGCGACGGCGCCCCTCCGCCCCTTGGGGACGGTGAGGCTTCATCCCTCGCCCGAACAGTGTGGGATGCGCCCGAAAACCCTCAGTCCGCCGCCTCGGCCGCCGCGCGGGCCGCCTCGGCCGCATTCCGCCGCTTCTCGACGATGCGCACCAGATAGACCGAAATCTCGTAGAGAAGCAGCGTCGGGATCGCAAGAGAGAGCTGGCTGATGACATCCGGTGGGGTGAGCACGGCGGCCAGGATGAACACGCCGACGATGGCATAGCGCCGCGCCTTGGTGAGCATGTCGGCCGTCACTACCCCCACCTGCGCCAGCAAGGTGAGAATCACCGGAAGCTGAAAGCAGATGCCGAACGCCAGGATCAGCGTGGTGATGAGCGAGAGATATTCGCTCACCTTCGGCAGCAGCGAGATTTCCGCCTGCCCGTTGCCGCCCACCTGCTGCATGCCCAGGAAGTAGGTCATGGCCAGCGGCATGGCGACGAAATAGACGAACGCCGCGCCGATCAGGAAGCAGATGGGCGTCGCGACCAGATACGGAACGAACGCATTCTTCTCATGCTTGTAGAGGCCCGGCGCCACGAACATGTAAATCTGCGTCGCCACCACCGGGAAGGAGATGAACGCCGCGCCAAACATGCCGAGCTTGATCTGGGTGAACAGGAATTCCTGTGGCGCCGTATAGATGAGTTTCACGCTCGACGAAAAGCCGGAGGCGAATTCATAGGGCCACAGCAGGATATTGTAGATCTGCTTCGCCAGCATGAAGCAGATGAAAAAGGCGATCAGGAACGCGATCACCGATTTGATCAGGCGCGAGCGCAGCTCGACCAGATGCTCGATAAGCGGCGCCTTCGAGGCGTCGATTTCGTCCGTGCTCATGTCCGCGACCCTTCCGCCCGCGACCCTTCTGCCCGCGATCCATCCGTATCGGAAGAGGGTGCGGACAGCGGCACCGCCTCAGGGGGCGGGGCGAGAAGAACGGGCTCGGCGGCGGGGGGCGGTAACGGCACGAGGGGCTCGCTGGAAACGGCGACGGTGGGCGCGGCCTGCACGGGCATGGGCTGCGCGGGCGCGGCCTGCGCGGGATTGGCGATCTGCGCGGTGGCGGCGGTGATCGCGGCCGCCGCGCTCATGGCGGCAGCCTCATGGGGCGAGAGGGTCTTGGTCACCGCCGGCACCTCCACAGGGGGCGCATCGACGGCGGGCGCATCGACGGGCGCGGCCGGCTTGGTGACGCCCTCGACGGTGGAGCGAATCTCCTCGCGGATGCTGCGCAGCGGGTCGAACACGTCCGACCCGGGGAAAGAGGATTTCGCGCTCTCGGCGATATTGTCCTGGAATTGCCCCTGGAACTCGCCCGCCATGCGGCGCAGCTTGGTGACCGTGCGCCCCACGGTGCGCAGAACCGATGGCAATTCCTTGGGCCCGATGACGATCAGCGCAACAACGCCGATCAACATGAGCTCAGACCAGCCGATGTCGAACATGACGGCTCAATGCCTGCGGCTCAGCCGCGGCCTCCTCTAGCGCCCGAATGAAGCCTCAGACGGCCTTCTTCTCTGCCTCGGGTGCAGCCGATGCCTGGTGCGGAATCGGACGCGGCGCTTCCGGCGTGGCAGCCGGCGCGGGCGTCTCATCCTCGGCCAAGCCCTTCTTGAAGGACTTGATGCCCTTGGCCACGTCGCCCATCAGGTCGGAGATCTTTCCGCGACCGAACAGGAGGAGCACCACGGCCAGCACGATGATCCAGTGCCAGATGCTCAACGAACCCATAACACTTCCTCCAAAAACGTCGCGCGCACGGCGCCGATCGCGCGGCTTTGCGCCGCTCTCATGCCACCGACTCTAGAGCATGTCCCGGCAAAGTTGAACGACTTTTCCCGACCGGAAGCGTCGTCGCATTCACCTTGCGGCATCCGCCCGGCATGCGCGCCCAAAATCCAGCGTTATCCCCCGGAAGCGGCGAAAACAAGGACTTCGGACGGGTCCACCATCACGCCGACATCCCGTCCCGGCACCGCACCCGGCGGCGCGCGCAGCCGCGCCACCACCGGACGCTCGCGCCCGGCCACCATCACTTCGACGAGATCAAGCTCGCCGAGGAAGCGCCGCTCCACCACCCGGCCGCGAATCCCGCACGGATTGGCGGTCAGCGAGATGCCCTGCGGCCGCACCGCCAGCACGGCCGCGCCGTCCGCCGTACCTTGCGGAGCGGGAAAGCTGCCGAGCGGGCTGTTCACCCATCCGCCCTGCACCATCGCGTCCATCTCGTTCAGCTCGCAGAAGAAACGCGCCGCCCCGAGGTCGCGTGGCGCGCGATACAGCTCTTCCGGCGGCCCCACCTGCACCAGCTCGCCATTGCGCAGCAAGGCGATGCGATCGGAGAGACGCATCGCTTCCTCGGGATCGTGGGTGACGATGATGCAGGTGGCGCGCGCATCGCGCAGCACCGCCAGCGTGTCGGCCCGCACCTGGTCGCGCAGGCGCCGGTCGAGGCCGGAGAACGGCTCGTCCAGCAGCAGGATGCCGGGACGCGGGGCAAGCGCGCGCGCAAGCGCCACGCGCTGCTGCTGGCCGCCGGACAATTCATGGGGATAGGCGCCCGCATAGCGCTCCAAATCGACGCGGGCGAGCGCGCGCAGCGCCTCCCCCTCGGCTTCGGACTTGCGCAGGCCGGAAAGGCCGAACATCACGTTCTGCAGGTTGGTCAGGTGCGGAAAAAGCGCATAATCCTGGAACACCAGCCCGATGCCGCGCCGCTCCGCCGGCACGAAGGCGGAGGGTCCGGCCATCTCTATGGTGTCGACGCTGATGCGCCCGCTGTCCGGCCGCTCGATGCCTGCCGCGAGGCGCAGCAGCGAGGTCTTGCCGCAGCCCGAATTGCCGAGGAGGCAGAGAACCTCGCCGGGCCGCACGTGCAAAGTGATGCCGCGCACGGCCTCCACGTCACCGTAGGACAGGCGCACATCCTCGAAGCTCAGGCCCTTGGCGATGGCGGCGGGGGTTCGCTGGCGCACGGTCTTGGTCTCGATTTTCATTCCTCGTCCTCGTCGCCCGGCTGCGGCGGCGGTGCAAGGGCGAAGTCCAGAGGGTCGGCCTCCAGCGGATCTTCGTCCTCGCGCAGCGTGTCTTCATCGGACGGCAGCGGGATGGAGAAGCCGGAGGGGATGCGCCCGTCCAGCAGCCCCGCGCCCTTCAGTTCGTCCAGGCCGGGCAGATCCTGCACGCCGTCGAGCCCGAAATGGACCAGAAAGGTGGGCGTGGTTCCATATGTCACGGGCCGCCCCGGCGCCTTGCGGCGGCCGCGCAGGCGCACCCAGCCGCT
The DNA here is from genome assembly GCA_002257205.1 of Rhizobiales bacterium 24-66-13. GTDB lineage: Bacteria > Pseudomonadota > Alphaproteobacteria > Rhizobiales > Xanthobacteraceae > NCEH01. The sequence continues at coordinate 5,632 of NCHM01000228.1, forward strand.
TTCCAGCAGCACGTCGAGCGTGCCCTTGGAGGTGGAGACTCCGCGAATCTCCTCGATTTCCGCCCGCGTCACCGGCTGGTGATAGGCGATGATGGCCAGCACCTCGATGGCCGCGCGCGAAAGCTTGCGCGGCTCGGGGGCGCCGGCGGCCACCACATGGGCAAGGTCCGGCGCGGTGCGCAGCATCCAGCCGCCGGCCACCTTCACCACATTCACGCCGTGGCGCGCATAATCGGCGGTGAGCGCGTCCATGAGAGCGGGGATGTCCGCGTCGGCCGGCAGATGCGGGCGCAGCGCGGCGGCGTCCAGCGGCATCGCCGAGGTGAACAGCAGCGCCTCGATGATCCGCAGGTCGCGGGCGAGCGCCAGCGCCCGCTCGTCCTCGGGACGGGCGTCGAACAGATCGACGCGCGGCGCGGCGCGGTTCATGCCCCGCCCTCCTCCGGCGCCCGGTTGCGCAGCCAGAGCGGGGCGAAGGGCGCGTCCTGGCGAATGTCCAATGTCCCGTCCTTCACCATCTCCAGACTGGCCGAAAAACTGGAGGCCAGCGCTGTCGCCCGCTGCTCGGGCGTGGTGAGATAGTCTAGCAGGAAGTGGTCGAGACGCATCCAATCGCCCGCAACCCCGCCGAGCAAGCGTTCCAGCCGCGCCCGCGCCTCTGCCAGCGACCAGACCGCGCGGGTCTTCAGCGTGACGAAGGAGAGCGCCTGCCTCTGCCGCTGGGCCGCATAGGCGGACAGCAGGTCATACAAGGTCGCGGTATATGTCACCGGCTGGTCCGTGCCGCGCGGGCGTTCCGGCACGACGCGCGGGAACACGTCCCGGCCGAGCCGCTCGCGCGCCATCAGCCGCGCCGCCGCCTGGCGGATACGCTCCAGATGGCGCAGGCGCCGGGCGAAGGCGGCGGCCATCTCCTCGGCGCTCGGCCCATCCTCTTGCGGCGGCAGCGGCAGCAGGAGGCGCGATTTGAGATAGGCGAGCCAGGCGGCCATCACGAGATAATCGGCGGCCAGCTCCAGCCGTACCTTGCGGGCGGCGTCGATGAAGGCGAGATATTGGTCCGCCAGCGCCAGGATGGACAGCCGCGTCAGGTCCACCTTCTGGGTGCGCGCGAGGGCGAGCAGAAGGTCTAGCGGGCCTTCGAAGCCGTCGATGTCCACCACGAAAGCGCCATCCCCGGCCGAGGCGGGACTGTCCTCGGCGAAGTCGGGGGTGTCGGGCGCGGTGGACATGGCCTTATCTGGATACTCCCAATAGGCTGGCGAGCCGAAGCCGCGCTTCCATAACGTCGAACCGGTCGGACACGACGCGCAGCGCCAGCGCCCGGTCCCCCCGCTCGGCGGCGAGACCTGCGAGCGGCGGGGCATTGTCCGCCACCTCAGCCATTTCTTCCAGCTTGCCGTTACAATGCAGGAGCATGTCGCAGCCGGCGGCAATCGAGGCGGCGGCGCGTTCGCCCACGGAACCGGACAGCGCACCCATGGAAAGATCGTCGCTCATCACCAGCCCGGAAAAGCCGATGAAGCCGCGGATGATCTCGTCCATCACCAGGCGCGAGGTGGTGGCGGGCCGCTCGGCATCCAACGCCGCATAGACCACGTGGGCGGTCATGGCGAGCGGCAGATGGGCGAGCGGACGGAAGGCGGCGAAATCCGTGCGTTCCAGCTCGGCGCGGTCGGTGTCCACCACCGGCAGGTGCTCGTGGCTGTCGACGCGGGCCCGGCCGTGTCCGGGAATATGCTTCACCACCGGCAGCACGCCGCCATCCAGCAAGCCGCCGGCGGCCGCCCGCGCCAGCGCGGCCACCTGGGCCGGCGTCTCGCCATAGGCGCGGTTGCCGATGATGCCGTGCCCCTCGGGCAGGCGCAGGTCCGCCACCGGCAGGCAATCCACATCGATGCCGAGGTCGGAAAGATCGGCGGCGATCAGCCGGGAATTGAGGCGCACCGCCTCCAGCCCCGCCTCGCGGCTGCGGCCATAAAGCACGCCGAACGCTTCGGCCGGCGGATATTCGGGCCAATAGGGCGGGCGCAGGCGCTGCACCCGCCCGCCTTCCTGATCGATCAGCACCGGCGCGTGCCAGCCCAGCGCGTCGCGCGCCTCGGCCACCAGAAGGCGCACCTGGTCGGGCGTCTCCACATTGCGCGCGAACAGAATGAGGCCCCAGGGCGCGCGGGCCCGCAGGAATTCACGCTCCTGCGGCAGCAGGCGGGGGCCGGCGAGCCCGACGATGAAAGCATTCGCGGTCATGGGATCGGCCTATCGGGGCGTCATGCGCGCGTCAAGGCACGGCACGCCCCGGGCCGGACCGACGAAAAAAGGCCGGGACGATGCCCGGCCTTAAGGTGGTTCTTGGAGGAACAGCGTCGGACGGTCCTGGCTCAGAGGCCCGCCACATATTGGCTCGGGTCCACGGGCTGGGAGCCCTTGCGGATCTCGAAGTGAAGTTGGGGTGTGCTGACGCCGCCGCTCTGGCCGGCCTTGGCGACGATCTGGCCGCGCCGCACGGTGTCGCCGCGCTTCACCATCAGCTCGCTGTTGTGGGCATAGGCGGTGACATAGCCGTCCGCATGCTTGATGAGCACGAGATTGCCGTAGCCCTTCAGCTCGTTGCCGGCATAGGCGACGACGCCATCCTCGGCGGCGCGCACGCCGGTGCCTTCGGGCACCGCGAAATTCACGCCGTCATTGCGGGCGCCGCCCGGCTTGGGACCAAAGCCGGAGATCACCCGGCCGCGCACCGGGGCGCGGAACTGGGGACCGGAACCGGGGGTGCGGGCGGTGTCGTCAGCATCATCCGCTGGCGTCACCTTGGCGGCGGTCTCGACCTTCGCCGGGGCTGCGGACGCCACCTTGGCCGGAGCGGTAGCAGACGGGATCGCAGCGGTCACTGCGGATGTCGGCGCGGAGGGCACGGTCGCCGGCTTGGCGGCGACGACGGTCTTGGGCGCGGCAGGCGGAGCCACGGGCGTGGGCACCGCCGCGACGACGCTGGGCTTGGTCGCCGCTGGCGCGGGCCGGATCTGCGCCAGATTTCCGGCGGTGCCCGGCGGCACCACGAGCGTCTGGCCGATCTTCAGCTGCGCATCCGGGGAGATGCCATTGACCTGCGCGAGATGCGCCCGGGTCATGCCATAGCTTTGTGCCACCGAGGTGAGCGTTTCGCCCGGGGTCACCACATGGCTGGCGGCGCGGGCCGTCGTATGTGTCGGCGCCGGGGCGGGCGGGGCCGCGGCATAGGTCGCGGCGCCATAATTGGGCGCGCCGTACAAGGGCTGTCCGCCCGACGGCGGGGGCGCGGCATAGGCGACCGGCGGACCGGCCGGTGCCAGGGGCGCCGAGGCGATGGGACCGGCATCGACCCGGCCCGTCGGCGCGGCGCCGAGCGAACCCGTCACCTCCGGCGAGCCCTGGCTTGCCATCGGCCCCGGAGCGGAGAAGCGCGCCGAATCCGAACTGCACCCGGCGAGCGCACCGGAGACGAGCCCGACCATGGCGAGCCGCGCCAAGACGTTTTGTCCCAAGGTTTCGCGGGAAGAAAGCATGTGACCGAACTCGCACGCAACGAACATGCGGCCACTTAAGAGCCCCAGCAGTAAACGGCGCCTTAAGCTCCGGAGCCTTCCTCAGCATTTCCTTTAGTGTGACAATTACGCAACGTCGCGAAGGATCACTCTACCTTCGGCACGGTGGTGAGCAGGCGGCCTGTCGAGCCCGCGGTTGACGACAAGTGACTGCCGAGGCTTTCCACCTGCGCGCCGTAATTCTCGCGCGAGGAAGGATCGAGCACCGCCGCCGGCGCGGAGAGCACCACGCCGGCCGCCGTGCCGATGGTGGTCGCGGTTCCGGCGGTGACCTGGATGATGCGATCGCCCACGCCCTCGCGGCCGTCGGTCATGGTCTGGCCCTCGGCGAGGCGGCCGCCGATCATCTGCACCACTTCCGGGCTTTCGGCGAACTTGCCGTGGTTCAGCTTGTCGTCGGTCTGGAGCTTGGTGAGGTCCAGCACCGTGATGTGGTCGCGCTCGAACTCGGTGCGGAACGGCTCCTGCTCGGGGTTCACCTGCCCGAGCCGCGCGGCCGAGCCCCACACCTGCCTGGACACCTGGAGCGCCCGGTCGTCCTGCGACACAAAGATGGTGAAGTTGGGCTTTGGGTTGCCGAAATCGGAAAACTGGGTGCGGAAGATGTCCACGTCCACATCCGGTGCGGCCAGCATGACGTTGCGGATCTTGGGCGCGATGCGGCCGTTGCGGATCGCCATCTGGCGCAGGGCCTCCAGCGTCACCCAATTGCCCATGGAATGCGCGAGGATGGAAATCTCCCCCACGTCCGGATCCTTGGCGAGGCCCG
>NCHM01000229.1 GCA_002257205.1 Rhizobiales bacterium 24-66-13
TAGATGGGAATGCCGGTGTCCTGGCAGAGGATGTTCTTGGTGCGCTCGGCGACCGCGATATTCTCCACCATGGTGCCGAGAATGGTCTTGCCCGTGGCGTCGGTCTCGGTCTGTACGAGGGTCTTGAAGCCGGCCTTGATGTCCGGCGGCAGGATCTTGAGCGCTTGCACGTACAATGCCGCGCAGATAGCCTCGACCTCTCTCATGTCCAAGTCCATGGGATCACTCCTAAATCAGAAAAAGCACGCCCGACGCGAGGATCATCGCGGCCAGCATCTGCTTGAAGCGCACCTCGTCGAGATGCCCGTAGATGCGCAGGCCCACGAAGGCGCCGATGCACAGCGGTGGAAGCGCGAGGAGGAAGAGAACGAGCCCATCCTGATCGATGGCGAAAGCACCCACCAGCGCGAGCGTAAGCACGTGGGCGAACAGGATGAAGGGCTGGTAGACCCCCCGCGCCACGGGCTTCGGCCAGCCGCGCAATTGGGTCCAGATGGTGGGCAGCACGCCGGAATAGCCGCCCAGCCCCCCCATTATTCCGCCGAAGAAGCCAATGGCCGCATCCGCCGCCCGGCCGCCGCCGGACACATGGGGCAGGCGCGGGGCGAGCAAGGCATAGAGCCCGTAAAGCGCCATGCCGATGCCGAGCGCGAGCTTGAGGGAGCCGGGATCTACCCGCGTCAGCATCACGACGCCGATGGGAACGCCGATCAGCGCGCCCATCAGGAACGGGGTGAGGCGCACGCCGTCAATGGATCGGCGGATCGGCCAGACCAAAGTGATGTGAAGCAGCGTGCCGCAGGCCACGATCAGCGCCGTGGTCTGGATGGGGTCGAGAGCATGCAGCCAGATCGCGGAAGCGGCGATCGCGAAGGCAAAGCCCGCGCCCCCGGCCGCAAGCGCGCCGATGAACGCGCCGGCCCACAGCACAGAAAGGGTGGCGAGCGGAACGCCGAACATCATGGTCATGCCCCGCTCAGGAGAAAGGCGAGGCCGACAGCGATCGCCGCCGCACAGCACGCGCCCACGAGCGCGCCGGTGCGGGTGCGTAGCGACAGAAATTCGATGGCAAGCACCCGAAGACCCAGCGCCATATGCAGCGCGAGTGCGCTCACCAGGCCCCATTCCGCCACCCGCACCGGCCAATAATGGGTGATCGCGAGGAAGGATTCGAGTTTGTCCGCCCCGCCGAGTGCCGTGCCGAGGGCGATGAAATGCATGGGGAGGAAAATCGCCAGGGCGACGCCGGAGGCACGATGCAGGACGGCGGCGAGGAAGCCGGGCTTGCGCCGTGCGGCGCGCAGATGTGTGTGGGCGATGCTCATGGCCGGTACACCGCGAACGCCGCCCGCAGGCCGAGCACGAGGATCAGCAGGCAGAACGCGACCATGGCGAGGTCGAGCGAGCGCCCGCGCCATCCCGTCCATTCGCGCAGCACGCTGCGCAAGCCAATCGGCGCGTGAATGGAGGCGGCCACCACGAACAGGGCGTAGAAGGCCAGGAACCAGCGATTGCCGTTCGTGCGGGCGAGGATCTCGCCGGCCGACAATCCGCCGCGCACGGCATAGATCATGGTGGCGAGATGCACGCTGACGGCCACGGCGAGGATGAGGGCGGTGGCGCGCTGGGCAAGATACAGCAGCGGTGTCATCGTCCGCCCCTCCAGATGCGCTTCGTGGTGGCGCGCTTCAGCCCGGCGATGGAGAAGGTCGGCGCCAGCCCCTTGGGACAATATTCGGTGCAGCTCATGTGGCTGTGGCAGGAATGGCAGCCGGCATCGCCCGACACCGCGGCAAGCCGCGCGTCCTGGCCTTGGTCGCGTACGTCATTCACCAGTGTCCAGGCGCGGTTGAGGGCCGCCGGCCCAAGATAGTCCGGGTTCCAGGAGACCACGTCACAAGCCGAATAGCACACGCCGCAATTGATGCATTCGATGCCGGCATCCGCTTCCCGCCGCTCCGGCGCGCTGGGCGCCACGGGGGCGAAATCCGCCGCCGGATGCGCGCCCGGCTCGAAATAGCCATGGGCCTGCGTCCATTTTTGAAAAAATGGCTCCATCTCGACGGCCAGATCCTTGACCACCGGCAGGTTGCGTAGCGGCTCCAGGGTGAGCAGGCCGTTTTCCTCGACTTGCGCGACGCGGGTGCGGCAGGTCCAGCGGGGGCGGCCGTTCACGACCATGGCGCAGGAGCCGCACATGCCCACCCGGCAGGCGAAGCGATAGGCGAGCGTCGGGTCCTGCTCGCGCTGGATCTCGGTGACGACATCGAGCACCGTCTGGTTGGCGCGGCGGGGCGTTGCGAAATCCTGGAATCCGCCCGCTTCCGCCCCGCGCCAGACGCGCACCATCAGGTCCCCGCCGCCGGAGGGGGCGGTTTCGGTGGAGGTTCGAGTGTTCATCTGTCTTCTTCGGTTGGAATGAGGGCCGCCGCGGACGGCGGCCCGTTGCACGGCGGTCAGCTTCCCGAAGCGTTGTGGATCGGAGCGAAGAACAAATCGCGCCAGTCCTTCGCCTTCGCAGTCACGAGGCCCGCCCGGTTCATGTAGTCGAGATAGGTCATCATCTTCTGGGGCGTGGTCGTCCACTGGTTCTGCGGCGAGGTGATCAGCGCGACCGCCTCGTCCTGCGACATCTTGGAGTTTTCGGCCTTGAGCCAGAGCGTGGCGATCCCCTTCGGGTCCGCCTTGATGCGGGCCATGGCATCTTCCAGGGCCGCAAGAAACGCCTTCATCACCTTGGGGTTGGACTCGGCAAACTTGGTGGTGGTCCACACCAGGTTGAAGGTATGAGGACCGCCGAGCACGTCATAGCTGTCCAGCACCTTGTGGGCGCGCGGGTCCTTCAATTCCAGGTCCTGGAACGGCGAGGAGCCGAAATGTGCGTTGATCTCCGAGCGCCCGCCCATCATCGCCACCTGCGCATCGGGATGGCCCATGGAGACGGTGAGGGGGTCCAGCTTGTTCTGCTGTCCCGCGCCAAAGGCCTTCTCGGCCGCCATCTGGAGCGTGACGGCCTGGATCGACGTCTTCACGGTCGGCAGGGCGATTTTATCCTTGTCGGTGAAGTCCTTGATGGTCTTCACGTTGGGATTCACCGAGACAAGGTAGAGCGGCATCGCGTTCAACGTTGCGACACCCTTCACGCCGATGCTCTTTTGAGTGCGGCCCCAGATGGTCAGCATCGGGCCGACGCCGCCCGAGGCGAAGTCCAGATTGCCCGAGAGCAGCGCTTCGTTCATGCCCGAGCCGCCTGTGAAGCGCAGCCATTCGGTCTTCACGTCGAGCCCGAGATCCTTGGCGTGCTTCTCGAGCAGCTTCTCCTCCTCCATTACGGTGAGTGGCAGGTAGGAGATGCCGAACTGCTTGGCGAGGCGGACCGTATCCACCTCCGCCGCGGCGGCTCCGGCCAGGCTCACCGCGAAGGCGGCGGCAAGGCCCAGCGTCTTCAAGAAGTCCTTGGTCATGCGTCCCTCCCATGCCACGCTTTGCGCAGCTTCTTGTGATTTAAGAGTTTTTTAAATCGCACCGTGCGGCAGCAAGGCCACCGCCGCACGTCACATCACGCCTGCATGCCCCAGCGGGCGATGGTACGCCGCTCGATGGTCTGGAAGATCAGGTTCTCCACCACGAGGCCGATGACAATGACCGTGAGCAGCCCCGCGAATACATTGGGAATATCCAACATGTTCTTGTTCTCGAAGATGAACCAACCGAGTCCGCCGGAGCCGGAGGAGACGCCGAACACCAGTTCCGCCGCGATCAGCGTGCGCCAAGCGAACGCCCAGCCGATCTTCAGGCCCGTGAGGATGCTCGGAAATGCTGCCGGGATCAGGATTTTCCAGATGAAGCGCGGACCGCCGAGGCCATAATTGCGGCCCACCATCTTCAGCGTCTTGCTCACCGACAAAAAGCCGGAATGGGTGTTGAGGGCGATCGCCCAGGTAACCGAATGGACCAGGACAAACACCAGGCTGCCGTTTCCAAGGCCGAACCAGATCAACGCCAGCGGCAGCAGCGCGATCGCCGGCAGCGGGTTGAACATGGACGTCATCGTCTCGAGAAAATCGGTGCCGATGCGCGAGGCGATGGCGATGGCTGTGAGCACGGCGGCGAGCATCACCCCGAGGGCATAGCCCGCCAGCAGCACCTTGATCGAGGCCCAGGCGCGCGCCGGCAGAACCCCGTTCATCACATTCTGGAAGAAGGCCGAAATAGTGGCGCTGAATGTGGGAAACAGAAGATCATTGTTCAGGACGCGCCCGTAAACTTCCCAAATTACGGCGAGAACGATCAATATCATGATCTTGCGGACGACCGAGATATTATAAATCATCTCGAACGTCGAGAGCGGTTTCTCGACGATGGTCATCGTCGCGATGGGCTCTTCCTCGCGCACGATCTCTGGCCGCAACGCATGCACGTTCGAAAGGACATTTACGGATTCACGCATCGGCCGTCTCCTTGATTTCGTCAGAAAACAGCATGTGCTGGATGCGCCTTTCGAGCTGGGCGGCGGCCGGGGATTCGGCGGCGCTGTTCAGCTCGGCCTTGACCCGCCCAGGGTGTGGCGAAAGCAGGAGGATGCGGTTGCCGATCTTGATCGCCTCGGCGATAGAATGGGTCACGAACAACACCGTGAACTTCGTGTCCTCCCACAGCATCAGCAATTCGTCCTGCATCTTGCGGCGGGTCAGGGCATCGAGCGCCGCGAAGGGCTCGTCCATCAGCAGGATGTCCGGCTCCATGGCCATGCCGCGGGCGATGGCGACGCGCTGCTTCATGCCGCCGGAAAGCATATGCGGATAGCTGTCCGCAAATTTAATCAAATTGACCTTTTCGATATAGTGCATGGCGCGTTCATCCGCCTCACGGCCATGCAGACGGCGCGAGGCTTCGAGCGCAAAGGCCACGTTCTGCCGCACGGTTTTCCACGGCAGAAGCTGGTCGAATTCCTGAAACACCATCATGCGGTCGGGGCCAGGCGCACGGATAATGTGCCCCTTCAGACGCATTTCGCCTTCCGTGGGCGACATATAGCCACCCACAGCCTTGAGCAGGGTGGACTTTCCGCAGCCCGAGGGGCCAAGGAGGATGAAGCGGTCGCCCTTCATCACGTTGAAATCGACCCGATAGGTCGCCGTGATCAAAAGATGCGGCGTCTTGTATTGCAGCGTTACGCCTTTGACCTCCAGAAGAGGTTCCTGCGCGTCCATTCTGGACCTCCCTAGGATAAAGCAGATTTTTCTGCCTTGTTCTTTTGATTGTGTGGCGCCCGCGCGAAAATTTGGAACAAGCGGGAGCGGAATCGGTGTGTCCTGCGGATCGTGTCGCTGTGTCTGGTTCGCAATGAACTTAAGGAGCGGGGCGGTGCGTCGGCGTTGGCATCAGGTCACCCTTTTCCCTCGTCGAGCGGCAGAGCATGTGTGGCGATGGGCCTCTTCTGCGGGCCCCTGCATGCTCGTTCGCCTATCGTCCATCAGACGCTAACGGAGGCTGCCGCAGATGTAAAGTGGTCTAATATCATTTATAAGACTTGAGGGAGCGCAAAGCCCCTTAATGAGGCGCTGCAACGGTTTTCGGGGAGGATCGGGTGCGTCGACGCAGAAAGCGGGCGCGAACCCGGCGGCGAAAAAAAACCGCCGAGGCGGGTTTTAGCTGAGTTCGGAGAGGTAGTGAAAACCGTCGGTCAGGCAGATGCTGACGCGCCATTCCACCGGGATCTGTTCCAGGGAGAGCGCAAGCCTGTCGATCAGCAGGGCGGGCGTTCCCTCCGCGACGCCGAGAGCGGCCGCATCGTCCACCGAAACGGCGATCGCCTTCAGCTTTTCCCGCGCGCGGCCGACCCCGATGCCGAACTTGCTAGCGTAGAGGCCATAGAGATTATTCGGTATGGGGGCTTCGCCGAGACCGGGAAACAGGCTCTCGGGGAGAGCGAGATTTTCGACGATCAGGGGCGCGCCATCGAGCTTGCGGATGCGGCGGATGCGGATGACCTTCCCGTCCCGGGGCAGGCTCAAGGCTTCCCGCTCGGCGGCGTTTGCGCGACCCCGGGCGGTGCTCACCACCTGGCTTTCGGGAAAGCGGCGCTCGCCGTCATCGGCGACCAGCTTGAAGAATTGGAAGAGGATGCGGTCCTCGTCATGGCTCGCGACGAACGTGCCGCGCCCTTGGCGGCGCACCACCAGGTTTTCGGCGGCCATCTCGTCCAGCGCCTTGCGCACGGTGCCCTGGCTGACCCCGAGTTCCGCGGCCAGCTGCATCTCGCTCGGCAGGGGTTGTCCGGGGGCCCAGACCCGATCCACGAGGCGCCGAATGAGGGTCTCGCGCACCTGGCGATAGAGCGGCCGAAACCCAAGGCTCTCAACCTTTTCCGCCACGTCCGCGCTGGTGCCCCGTGCCATCCCGTTCCCGTCGATTCTCACATGATCCTCCATTTATGCATGAGGTTGGGGCCTCGCACCAG
>NCHM01000230.1 GCA_002257205.1 Rhizobiales bacterium 24-66-13
GATCTGCCATACCGACTGGACACCGAACTCGTGCGGCTCGCCGCCGAAATAGCTCACCCCGGCGGCGTTGTAGCGCACGATGCGCCCGCTCTCCAATTCGGTGATGAGCAGCGGGATGGGCACCGCCATGAAGGTGCGCTCGAGCAGGCGCTCGCTTTGCGAGAGCACCTCGCGGGCGGCCTTCTGGTCCTGGGTCGCGACCCATTCGAGCCGGCTCTGGCGGTTGTTGCGCACCAGCACGAGGATCAGCGCGGCGTTGAGCATCACCACCGCCAGCGCGAGCCCGAGCGCGGTGTCCGTTTGCGGCGGCACCCCGAGATAGCCCACCAGCATCAGAATGCTGCAGAACACGCCGCCCGCGACCGACCAGCGAAACGACACCGGCACCACGAGATAATAGATCGCCGGCAGCAGCAGCACCACGAACAGGGCGATGTCGCTGCGCGAATGCACCAGCACCGCCACCCCGATGGCCGTGATCCATTGCCACAGGACGATGATGAACTGCGCCGCGCGGAAACTCACGGCGCGGTTGACGACTGCGGCGCAGGCCAGCGACACCGCGATCACCGCGCACCGGGCGTAAATCGCATCGAGGAAATGCGACTGCCCCTCGAAACGCCAGTCGCTGAACAGGAACAGGGCGTTGAGGAGGGCGGCGAGGAGGAACAGCACGCGGCTATGCCGAACCAGCTCGCCGAAACGCTGGCTCCGGAAGACCTGTTCGCGGATCGGCTCGACGAATTCCCCCGTCAAGGAGTTGAGTCGTCCGTCATCCATCGTCGATCCTGCCGCCTCCCCTTTCCGCTGATTTATCTCTCAAACGCGACGCAGGGATAGTGCACCCGACGCGGGTCCCTAGAAATGCGCGAGATAACCGCCGTCCACAACCAGAACATGCCCGGTGACATAACTTGCGGCGGGCGACGCAAGGAATACCGCCGCGCCGGCGATTTCTTGCGGCTGCCCCCATCTTCCAAGAGAGGTGCGGCGCGAAAGCCAGTCGCCGATGGCGGGGTCCGTTGCCATGGCGGTATTCGCATCGGTGGCGAAATAGCCCGGCGCGATGGCGTTGACGGTGACGCCGTGCGGCCCGAACTCAGCCGCAAGAGCCCGCGTCAGGGCCTCCAGCCCGCCCTTGGCGGCGGTATAGGCGGCATCGCCCGCGCGCGCGATCGGCCCGGCGATGGAGGTGATGTTGATGATGCGCCCCTCGCCCCGTGCCGCCATGCCGCCCGCGACCGCCCGCATGAGGCGCGCGGGGGCGATCAGGTCCACATCCAGAAGGCGCTGGAACGCCGCGTCGTCCAGCTCAAAGAACGGACGCCGGTCGCGGGCGCCGGCATTGTTCACGAGGATGTCCACGGGCGGCGCTTCCTCCAGCGCATGGGCGACCGTGGTGGCGTCGGAAATGTCGAACGGCAGCAGGCTCACCTTGCCGAAATCGGCGAGGCGGGCGCCGGCGGCAAGCAGGCGGGAGCGGTCGCGCCCGTTCAGCAGCACATGGGCGCCGGCCTGCGCCATGCCCTTGGCGATTTCAAAACCCAGGCCCGCCGCGCTTCCCGTGACCAGGGCCGTGCGCCCGGCAAGCGAAAAAAGCTGAGACATGCCGCGCTCCCGACGCATCGTACACGAGCCTTGGCAGATCCCTCCCGCGATCACAAGACGAAGCGCGCTGGACGCGATCCGATCCTGTGGAGCCGCTAACGTCTCCATAGGATCGCTGAATCCGGCGCTAAAGCAATCGGCCCGCGAGCAGGGCGCCGAGGATGGCGGACAGGAATAGGGCGCCGTCATGCAGCGCGAGGCCGAGGCGCGAGGGCGTTCCCTTCTGGTAGATCCAGCCGGTGCAGCCGATGGTGGCGAGCGACCAGCCGGCGCCCACCAGGATCAGCGCTAAGGTCCAACCCCAGGTTTCCGGTGACAGGCGGGCCGGCAGAAGCACGCTCGCGGCGGGCAGGGCGAGCGCCACGACCACCAGCGCGAGCCCCGTGAGCGCCAGCGGACGTGGGGCGAGCCGCGCGCCGAAATAGGCCAGCGGGGCGGCCGGCGCATACATGGCGGCCACATGCAGGGCGATGAAGCCGAACACCGCGCCCTCGCCGATGCCGCAGCCGAGCAGCGCCAGGGGCGCCTGCGCCATCAGCAGGCTCATGCCGAGCCAGGCCAGCGCTCCGCAAAGCGTCGGCACCGCGATCGCCTTCAGCGGCAGCGTCGCTTTTTCGCGGAAGCGCGGCGCGGCATCCGGCGCCATCAGCACCGCGACGGCGAGCGACAGCGTGTGCGCGAGCGCGGCCAGCACCGCCGATCCCACCAGGAAGAAAGGCGAGAACAACCATTCCGCCCCCATCGCCAGCAAAGGCCCGGCAAACGCCGCGAGCAGGCCGCCGGTAAGCACGCCCGCGGCGGCGGCGACCGGACGCCCGGCGGTGGCTGCCGCCTCGTGCCGGTAGAAGAAGGAAAAACCCTGCGCCATGCCGAGCCACAGTGCCCCGAGGCACACCCAGGCAAATTGCATCTGCAAAAGACCGACCGCCAGCAGGGCCCCGCCGCCGACGCCGAGCGAGGCGCCGAGGGCAAAGCCGGTGCGGCGGCCGAAGGCATCGCCGAGGAACGAGGCGGGGAAGGAGGCGAGCGCCGCGCCCACCAGCATGGCGGCGAACGGCACGGTCGCATAATGGGGATCGCGCGCCAGCGCCGCGCCCGCCAGGGGCAGGATGCCGCTCGCCAGCGTCTGCGCCAGCACCGCGAAGGCGAACCCCAGCGCGAGGCCGAACGGCGGCGGCCGCCGCGCGGCATTGTCATTGGCCGGCGGATCGAACTGCGGATCGCAGACGCACACCAGCATGCCGGCGCGCGGTCCTGGCAAGGGCGTCGCGGGCCTCATGGTTGCGGCTCCCGCTTGGCGGGGGCGCGGGGCGCGGACGGCAGGTCGTCGTCGCTCAGCACGCGGAAGGCGGCGCCGTCCAGATCCTCATATTGCCCGCTCTTGAGGCTCCAGAGGAAAGCGAACAGGCCGATCAGCCCGAGCGCGAGCGCGATCGGCACCAGATAGAGCAGCACCGTCATGCGCGCACCTCCTCCACCGTCGTCGCGGGCGCCGGCCCGGCGGCGGACGTGCCGGCGCGCAGGGCGTTCAGCGTCACCAGGATGGACGACCCGGACATGGCGAGGGCTGCCACCAGGGGCGTCACATAGCCCGCGACCGCCAGCGGCACGGCAATGAGATTATAGCAGATCGCGAGGGCGAGATTCTGCCGCATCAGCCGTCCGGCGGTGCGCGCGCCATCGAGCGCGGCGAGGACCGGGGCGAGCCGCTGTCCGATGAACACGGCGTCAGCCTGGGCCTGCGTCACCGCCGCGCCGCTGGCGGGGGAGAGCGACACATCCGCCGCCGCGAGCGCGGGCGCATCGTTCAGCCCGTCGCCGACCATGCACACCCGATGCCCCGCCGCCTTCAATTTTTCCAGGGCGGCGATCTTGTCGGCCGGGCGCAGGCCGCCTTCATAATCGGCGATGCCGAGCCGCGCCGCGACCGGCGCCACCGCTTCCGGCCGATCGCCCGAGAGAATGCGCACGGCGATCCCGCGTGCCTTGAGGGCGTCCACCACGGCGCGCGCATCGGACCGCACTTGCTGGGCGATGCCGATGACGAGGCGCGCATCGCCGAGCCGGAACGCGATCAGCGAACAGTCCGCAGGCAGGTCCGCCGGCATTTGCGCCTCGCAGAAATCCAGGCTGCCGAGCCGGGCCTCGCCCTCCGGCAAACGCGTCACGACACCCGCGCCGGTCCTTTCCTCCACCTCGGCGAAGGCCGCGCCCTGCGCCGAGCGGGCCAGCGCCGTGGCGAGCGGATGGCGGCTCGACAGGGCAAGGCGCGCGGCGAGCGCGAGCAGACGCGGATCGGCGTCCCGGGGCAGGCGCAGCACGGCGTCCGGCAGGGTCAGCGTCCCGGTCTTGTCGAACACCACCGTGTCCACGGGCGCGAGGCGCTCCAGCATGTCGCCGGCATTCACCAGCAGCCCGGCGCGGAACAGGCGCCCGGTCGCCACCACCTGCACCACCGGCACCGCCAACGCCAGGGCGCAGGGGCAGGTGATGATCAGCACGGCGACCGCGATCATCACCGCATCATGCACGCTCGCGCCCAGCACCAGCCAGAAGATGGCGGAGCAGAGCGCGGTCAGATGGACCACCGGCGCATAGAGACGCGCCACCCGGTCGGCGAGGCGCACATAGGCGCCGCGCGCGCTGAGCGCACCATCCAGAAGGCGCTGGACATCATCGATCAGCGTGCCCTCGCCGCCGGCGGTGACGCGCAAGGTGAGCACGCCGGAGCCGTTGAGACTGCCGGCATAGACCCGTGCGCCGGGACCGACGAGGCGCGGCAGGGTCTCCCCGGTGATCAGCGCTTCATCCACCGCGGAGGCGCCGGAGACCACCTCCCCGTCCGCGCCCACCCGCTCGCCCGCGGCGACAAGGATCATGTCGCCCGCGCCCAGCGCCTGCACCGGCACCAGAACCGGCACCCCATCGGGGCCGAGGCGATGCGCCATCTCCCCGCGCAAGGCGGCGATATTGCCGGCCACGGCGCGGGTGCGCCGGCGCGCCTCATGGTCGAGATAGCGGCCCGCCAGGAGGAAGAACAGCAGCATCACCGCGCTGTCGAAATAGGCATGTTCCTTATGCAGCGCGGTTTCCACCACCGACATGCCGAGCGCCAGGATGACACCCAGCGAGATCGGCACATCCATGTTCAGCTTGCGGGTGCGCACCGCGCGCAGCGCGCTCTGGAAGAAGGGCTGGCCGGCATAGGCGGCGGCGGGCAGGGCGATGAGGGCGGACAGCCAGTGGAAGAAGTCCCGCGTCTCCGGCGTGATGTCGGTGACATTGCCCGACCACACCGAGACCGACAGCAGCATCACATTCATGGCCGCAAAGCCCGCGACGCCCATGCAGCGCAGCAGCCAGCGGGCGCGGCGCGCCTCTTCCTCCTCCACCCGGCCGGAAAAGGGATGGGCGCGATAGCCGAGGGATTCCAGGCGCTGCACCACATCGGCGGGCGCGCCCTCGCCGCTCCAGGCGACGGTCAGGCGATGGGTGGAATAGTTCAGCCGCGCATGGACCACGCCCGGCAGGGATTTGACGCCGTTCTCGATGTCGCTGATGCAGGCGGCGCAATCCACGCCGTCCACGGCCAGGCTCACTTCGGCGCGACCCTCCGCGTCACGGGCGAGAAAGATGGAATAATCGACGGCCTCGGCCATGTGCGCAGCACCCGGAAATCACGCGATCCCCCGCACCGGCCCCCGCACGGCAGGACGCGACTAATGCAGTTGAACCCGGTTCTTGGACCGGAACAGGCGCTGTCCGCCTTGCGCAAGATCAAGCATCAGGTCCCATTGCCCGGGATGGGCGGTGGCGGCGCCCGTGTAGCGGCCGCCGCCGACGTCGGTGAGGGCGAGCGTCACGTCGCCGCGCGCATCCGTGGGATGGAACAGGCGCCCCGTCACCTCGAGCCCGCTCAGGGGCTTGCCGGCCGCGTCGCGGACGATCAGCACGATGTGCCGCTCCAGGCCCTGGCTCGCCACGTCGGCTTCCACGTACCAGCCGCGCGTCGTCTGCTGGGCGGCCGCCTCCTCCTCGCTACGGAAGGCGAGGCCTGCCTTGTAGGAGCTTTCGGTCTCCACCCCGCCGAAGGTGGAGACGGCGAACCGGGCCATGACCACGTTCACCCCCACCACCACGCCGAAGAAGGCGAGGGTGATGAACAACACCATGCGGCCGGTGAGTTCCCGCGGCGGCTTTTCTGCAAGGCCGAGCTGTGCCATCGAATGCTTCCTACGGCGCGATGAAATGATCGCTGGCACGAGCGGCGACGCCGGTCGCCGTGTCGCGGATCTCGAACGTCACCGGCAGGGATGCGCCGGCGTCCAACTTATCCCTGGTGGTCACCAGCACGCGCACTTCGCGCGTCTGGTCGGGGCCGACGGTGAGGACATCGCTCTCCGAGCCCGCATCCGTCCCAACCACGTTCAAGGTGGCGCCGGGCACGCCGGAGACCGAGATCGAGAAGCTGCGCTCATACAGCTTCTTATTGATCAGCCGCAGCGTATAGGCATTGCGCAGGGACCCGTCGGACAGCCGCACGAACACCGGATTGCGATCGTGGATGGCGGCCAGGCCCTCGCTGGAGCGGTTCACCAGCGTCGCCAGCATCAGCCCGCCGATGCCACAGATCAGCGCCGCATAGAGAATGGTGCGCATGCGCACGATGCGCCGCACCGGCGCTTCGCCGCGCGCCTGCGCTTCCAGATTGGCTTCCGATTCATAGCGGATCAGCCCGCGCGGGCGATGGATCTTGTCCATCACAGTGTCGCAGGCATCGATGCACAGGCCGCACTGGATGCAGTCCAGCTGCAAGCCCTTGCG
>NCHM01000231.1 GCA_002257205.1 Rhizobiales bacterium 24-66-13
AGCTGACACCTTTGAGAATGGTGTGTGCGCCGAAGGACTTGCGCACGTCTTCCACGCGAAGGATCGGATCCATGTGTGTTCAGCCCCCCTGCGGCCCGCAGACCGCCAGCTTCACACGCTCCCTATCGACGGGCCATGACGTTGGGGTGACACTTCACGGCGCTCTGGCTGCGCCGGGCCAACGTGGCCGGGAAAAATAGACACTTATCCTTCCAAAACATCTTTCAGTTGCAAAATATACAAACACCCACTACTGCCATATTAATGTAATAAATTACCATTTTTGGTACATATACATATTCAGAGCGCGCATTTATACGTACGGATGGAAACGCATCCCACCCGGCGGCACGCTGCCCCGTTGCGAACGCATGTCTCTCTTTCGATTGCCCGCAGATTTTGGGGCGCGCTCCGAGCCCTGTTGGTCTCGACGATTCCCCGTTCTTCGACGGTGCTATCGTTCGCGGGCCAGAGATCTATGAGCGGCCGACTATTTTCTTCAGGCGGCGGCCGGACACGGATCTGGATAGCGCGTGTTCCGAATGACGCCGAAGAGACGTCATCCGGATTTTTAATCCTTAGAGCGCGATCCGCCCACATGGAACCATTTGGTGGTTCCATGTGGGCGGATCGCACTCTCACTTATTGAATAGAGGCGGATTCAATGTGGGCCGATCCGGCTCTAAAATGGCCGAGACAGGTCAGAGCTTCAGCTTCGCCAAGTCGTAGCACATCTTCAGGTGCATCTCGATGATCGGCAACGTCTTCTGCGCGAACGCCTTCAGCGTCGGGTTGTCGCCGCCCTTGGCATAGCCGGCGAACAGGCCCACGGCATCCTGATGGCCCTTGGTCTGCACAGCGATGTAATCGGCATCGAAGGTGGCGCCGTCTTCGCTCTTCAGGCGGGCCAGGATCTTGTCGAACTCATCCCCGAGGCCGGCCGGCAGGGTAAGCCCCGTATTCGCCTTGCCGAACGCGGCGCCGAAATTCTTGCCGATTTTAGTATGATCCTTCACCATTTTCTTGGCGAAGGCGAGTACTTTCTTGTTCTTGCTCTTTTCCAACGCAACCTGACTGGTGACGATCTCGAACTGGTTGGCCCGGGCCGCCGTATCCACGAATACGGGAGTAGCCGGCACGGTCGCGGTCTTGGCGATCTCGGCGGGCGACGGGCCGGCGGCGGTGGCCGCGGGCATATTCATGGTCTGCGCCGAAGCGGCGGGCACACCCGCGAGCAGTGCCACGGCAACGAGAATGTTGGACAATTTCGACATCTGGCGCTTCTCCCAAGGTACGGCCGCGCAGCACGCTGACGGCGCTCGCCAACGGCCGTATGACAGCCTAACTCTTTTTCATAGAAGCGCTATTCCCATCCACAGGGCGGGCCCGGGCGTCTCCGACGCCCGCCCGACATGACCCCCGCCGCAAGTCGGGGCCGCGCGGTCGGACACCGGTCGTCCAGAGCCATGCGGGGTGCCGTATAACGCCTGAAAATACTGGAGATCCGAGCTGTTTGCGACGAAGCCATGACCTTCATCGAAGCGAAATATCGCCTCGCACCCACCGCTGCGGCGCTACTTTAACGCCACCTGAATTTTAAAAACTTTACGGAAACGCACCAATTTCTCCGATTCCATGCTTGACACAGGTACCTCCGCATAGGAAAGAAAGGTTGAATGTCGGCTGGTGTAGACTCATGATTAAATTCATTTTTATGCTCCAGAGCACGCGACGCAGGTCGCGTGGTTCAATTTAGTCAGCGAACATCCCCCCTGATAAAAAGAGTCATTCGCGGCAAAGCTTGGTCTTTTGCTGGCGATATTTATTTGCGGAGATTCCCATGCGCCGGATTCTGGCTTCGATTTCGCTTGTTTTGCTTTCATCGACAGCCTTCGCGCAAAAGGCGGCCCCGCAATACACCTCGCTCTGGAGCCTTGGCGACAGTCTGTCCGACGTTGGGCGCACCTATGACCGCACGTCCTATCTGAGCACCGTCGGGAGTGTGATCGGCGGTGTGTTCACCGGTGGCGGCCTGTCGGTCGACATCACCCAGCCCAAGGGCCCACTTTACTATAAAGGCCACTTCTCCAACGGCCAGGTGTGGGTTGAATACCTCTCTAAGTTGAACAACCTGCCCTATAATGCCGATCGCAACCTCGCCTGGGGCGGCGCGGTCACCGGCACGCCCTATAGCAACGCCCTCGCGGCTGTGGTGCAGCACCTGGAGCAGCAGGTCGGCCAATTCGACGACAAGATCACCGGCATCAAGCGCGCCTGGTATGATCCGCGCAGCAATGTGCCGGCCGAGCCGGCATCAAGCTATGGCAACAAGCCGCTGATCACCTTCTGGATCGGCGGCAATAATTTCCGCCAGCAGATCGAAGACACAAATTGGTACACGTTCATTTCCAACCGCACCGCATATTACAGCACACTGGGAACGCAGAAGGAAATACTACTCAAGAACATTCCCGACGATCTGCGGACGATCAATGCCACGATCAACAACCGCAAGGACATCGCCCAGCTGGGCGCCACCTATTATGTGCCGACCATCGCCGACGTCAGCACCACGCCGAAATTCATCGGCCTCTCGGATGCCGACCGCCTGCCGCTGAGCGCCACCATCAAGGATACCAACCGCGAGCTGAAGGCGCGCCTCTACAACCTGGGCGATGAATTCACGCAGGCCAATGCGCAAACCCGCCTGGTGGTGATCGACAGCGCCGCCTTGCTTGCCGAGGTGCAGCGCAATCCCACCGCGTTCGGCTTCAAGAACGCCAGGGACAATTGCGTCGATTCCGAAACCGGCAAGTACACCAACGGCTGCTCGGCGGCCAATGTGGGCGACTATCTGTTCTGGGATCAGTTCCATCCCACGACCAAGGCCCATGAGATGATCGCCCAATATGCCCAGACCACCGACTATCTGGAATATGGCGCGGCGGTCACGCTCACCCAGCCTTATGTCGCCAATATCGAGATCCGCAACCGCGACTTCAACGGCACGATCGCGGGCACCGGATCGATGATCAAGCAGGGCGAGAAGACGCTGACCCTCGCGGGCGCCAACAGCTACAAGGGCGGCACGCGGGTCGACAACGGCCTGGTGCGCGTCTCCTCCGACCGCAATCTCGGCGATGTCTCCGGCGTTTTGACTCTCCAGGGCGGCGGCGTTAGCGCCAGCCAGTCCTTCACCATGCTGCGCGAGGTGCGGGTGAACGCCTCGGTCTCCTATGGCGAAATCGGCGGCACAACGTTCGGCGGCACGTTCAATGTCGATCCCGGCGCGGTGCTGACCTTGCAGGGTTCCGCGCTCTCGGGCACCGGCTCGATCCGCAAGAACGGCGCCGGCACGCTGGATATCCGCACCAGCGTCACCAGTTCACGCGACCTCACCCAGGTCGATGCCGGCCTGCTGAAGATTAACACCACCGGCGAATATCGCACCAAGGTGCTCAATATCGGCGCCCAGGGATCGGTCGGCGGCAGCGGCATCATCGTCGGCACGGTCAATAATGCCGGCCGCCTGTTGCCGGGCAATTCGATCGGCACGCTCACCATCCAGGGCGATCTGATCCAGCAGGACAGCGGCTCCTACCAGCTGGAAGTGGACACCAACCGCACCGACAATCTGATCGTGACCGGCACCATGACGCTCGACGGCGACGTGAGCGTCGTCACCGACGCGACCGACAAGCTGACCAACCAGACCTTCACCGTCGCCCGCTCCACCGGAACGATGGTCGGCCAATATGACGAGGTGGTCGATCTCTCGCCCTTCCTCTCGGAAACCCTGAGCTATTCCGCCAATTCGGTCAGCGTGACCTTCGCGCGCAATTTCGCGGCTCCGGCCGTGACGGCGAACCAGCGGGCGGTGGCCGCCCATCTGAACGCGTCCTACCAGACCGGCGCCCAGGGCGACCTCGACAATGTGTTCTACGGCCTCGACACCACCGGGACCAATGCGGTCGGCGCCGCGGCGCTGGACCAGCTCTCCGGCCAGTCGATCGGCAATCTGCTCACCGCGGATGCGGTGCAGCGCGGCCAGTTCACCCGCGCCCTGGAAGATCGCATTTCCGCCCGGCGCTCCGGCCGTGGGGTGGGCGATCTTGGCGCCAACGCCTCCATGCTCTCGCTCGGGGCGGATAGCGCGGGCCTCGGCGGCGCGCTTCAGGATGCCTCGGCGGCGGTCGCCCAGTCCGGCCCCGGACAAAAGGGTGTCGGCGACGGGGCGGTGTCCGCCTGGGCGCGCGTGCTCGGCGGCCCCACCAGCGTCGGCGGCGCGGGCGCCTTCGATATCACCGGCGTCGGCGTGCTGCTCGGCGTGGACAAGGCGCTCGGCAACGGGCTGGTCGGCATCTCGCTCGGCTACGGCAATTTCGACAATAACGGCGACACTGGCGGCGACAGCAGCGCAGACAGCTATCAGGTCTCGCTCTATGGCTCGCTGCAATCGGGCAATTGGTTCCTCGACGGCACGCTCGGCTATGCCTATTCGGACTATGCCACCAACCGCGCGCTGACCTTCGGCACCCTGACGCGGGTGGCGACGGCTTCGCCCAACGGCAATGACGTGACCTTCTCGCTCAAGTCGGGCGGCGTGTTCGCGCTCGGCGCCCTCACCGCCGAGCCGAGCCTCGGCTTCGACTGGTACCACCTCTCGCGCAGCGCCTTCACCGAAGGCTATGCGGGCTCCGCCGGCCTCGGCGTGGACTCCGCGACTTTGGATCTGGTGATGCCCTCGGTGGGCGTGCGCCTCGCCACCACCTACGGGTTCGGCGCCATCAGCCTCAGCCCGGAACTGAGCGCCCGGTATTACTACAATTTCGGCGATACGAACGTCGGCACCACCGCCGGCCTGATCGGCGCGCCGGCCCTGCCCTTCACGGTGGAGACCACCGGCGTCGGGCGGAACATCGGCGTGCTGGCGGCCGGCCTCTCGGCCCAGCAGGGCGCGCATCTGCGGGTGTTCGGCCAGTATGAACTCTCGCTGAGCGACGATGTGACGGCGCAGTCCTTCTCCGCCGGCCTCAAATACACCTGGTGAGATGGAGGCGCCGGCGCAAAGCCGGCCGCTTCATCCGCTACGAGATGACCAAGCCGGGGGGCATCACCCCCGGCTTTTTCGTTTCCGCAATGCGGTCAGGAGGGCATGGTTTCCAGGGGAAACGGCGTCCGCTCCCAGATCTTGCCGAGCTTGAGTTTTTCCACGCTATAGGCCTCCCATTCGTGCAGCAGGCCGGCGAGGGTGAGACGATCCGCGTGGGGCAGCTTGTTGCCGAGAGCGAGCAGCTTCTCGTCCAGGCCGAGGCGCTTCAAATGCGGAAGCCACACATAAGAAGCAAATTCGGACGTGGCGATGAGATCGCGCGCCGCGTCGAGATTGCCTTCCGCGATCCGGCACAGAGCATAGCCCGACGCGGCACGATTCAGCCCATGCGACACACCCTCCCGCCAACTTCTGGTATACTCGAAATCACTTCCAATATTTCTTAACCTAGGCAGCGCTTCTTGTTCAATTTTTGCGCATACATCATCTGCGATATTTTTATTACTCATCAACCACAACCCCTTGCGGGGCGGGTATATATCACCACCCATTAAAAGATTAAAATCATCATGCCTGTTAAATAAAATCATAATAGACAAAACAATCTCGAAACAATCTGCATCGCTCGTTCTGTTAAATACGACGCCACGTAAAACGTGATGAACTGGCTTTATGATAAGTACGCGACCGATCAAAGATAGATCAGGATTTCTATCAATTATAGGAGCGACGATTTTTTTAATTTCCCGTGCGGTCGTCATAATTTCGGCCTTACTTCTGTGATCAGAATGTTGACCGCGTTTGGAAAATGTTGATGTACCGCGTTCGCAATTTCGGTCGACCGCGCCGCTGATAAACCGGAGCGCCCTGTTTTGATATCATAGACGCAGACCGTTTCATCATTAACATTTTCGAGTATGTCGACGCGAATGGAACCTTCTTTGCCGTAGTTATTGCGGCTGCTGGCAAAACCAGAGGGGCGCGTACCCGCCTCATCCACCGTTTTCAGAAGCGAAAACTCCGAAATGAAATTCGGGTCTTTTAAAGACCTTATCTTTCGATTTATCTCGGAATGCACCGCAGTCCCATAGGTCGCGGCGCTTGGATAGTCGGATCTATTTAGATTGCGGGCCGCATCGTCCGCAGTGTCCAACACCTCACCGTACCGGCGGCACGCCTTTTCGACATCCTCCTTGGTCAAAGCTCCGACATAAGACGGCGTCATCCGCGGAGATTGGCCCGGCGCATATTCCCGTGCCGTGAAGGCAATAACCGGCTGCGCGCCGGAGCCAAGGGGTCCAAAGGCCCCTGCGGCATAGGCTCCGTACAGCGTGAGAGCGAGTTCTATCGTCGCGATCGCAGCAGGTGCG
>NCHM01000232.1 GCA_002257205.1 Rhizobiales bacterium 24-66-13
TTCCATGAACAGCGCGCAGGCGACGATCAGGGGGATGAGGATTTCGCGGGGAATCTGGCGGGAAAGCATGGGCGCAGGCATTCTTGCTCCGCTTGGAGCGCCCTCTTAGACCATCTTTTTCGATCCCGCCATGGCCGGTTTTCGAACGTGCCCGCCCTCCTCAGGTACGGCATATGGCAAGGCTTCAGCCTGTTTACGGGGCATTTATGCACTGGCCCGATCTTCCGGATGGAGCGCTTATGGGGGCTGCTGCATCTTCATTGCCGCAGCGTCGGGTTCGCCCCGCGCTAGTGTCATTGAAGGAGGGCGCAATGCCCCGGACCAACACCGCCGCCGTGCGGCACCGCCAAGCCGATCCCGAAATCGAACCGGAGCCGTTCAGTCCGAAACGGCACCCGCGCGCCGGCCTCAAGGCTGTGGACGCGCCGAAGCAGAATTTGGCGATCGAGGAAATTGCCGCCTTCGCCCATCTTCGTCCCTGCGATCACGTTGTCGTGCTCGGCAAGGAGAGCCTCGACCTTGCCCTCCGTCTGTGGCGGTCCGGCTTCACGAACGTCGGCTGTGCACCGCGCAATCTCGACAAGGTCGCCCACGGCGGCGCGGACGCGCTGATCATCGACCACCTTGCCTCGGGCGAGGATTTCGCCGCCGCGATCGCGCGCAACCGCAGCTTCGTGCGGCGCGGCGGGTGGATGCTGGTGCATGTGGCGCGCGCGGCCGGGCGCGGCGCGCTGCCGGCGTTGCGGGGCCTGCTCGCCACGGCCGGCTTTTCCGCCGGACCCGGGATCGTGGACAGTGCCGGCGTGTGGATCGCCGCCCGGCGCGAGGATGAGGCGCCGCAGCTCGCCTCGTAACTAGAACCCGGACGAAACCGCCGCCTTTCCGCAGCGACATGGGCCCGCAATCTTGAAGCGCGCAGGATCTCCCCCATATGGAGGCATGGTTCCTCGGAGCGCCGGTCAACGCCCATGATCTATATTGTCGCCGCCCTGCTTCCGCCGCTCGGCCTGCTGCTGAATGCGCAGCCCGTGTCGGCGATCGTCAATCTGGTGTTGATCGTGCCGTGCGTGCTGCTCGGCCTGATCTTTCCTTTGTTCTTTGCGATTCCTTCCGCCCATGCGGTGATCGCCGTGCACATGAAGCGGTCCGACCGGCGCCAGCGGGAAATCGTCGATGCGATCTCGCGCCATGGCGTTCCACCGGGCTGGGGCCGCTGATCGCCGCACGCGCTCAAACACTCGAAAAGGCGCCTCTTCGGGCGCCTTTTCACTGGCCGGAGAGGGCTCGAACCGCCAGTGCAGTAGCGGAGGCGCGGTTTTCCACGCCGATCTTGGCGTAAATCTGCTCCAGATGCTTGTTCACCGTGCGCGGGCTGAGGCCGAGGATCTGGGCGATGTCGCGATTGGCCTTGCCGCGCGCGATCCACACTAGAACCTGCGCCTCGCGCTGGGTGATGGAGAGCGCCCGCCGCAAGATTTCCTCGTCCCTGGCCGGCGCCT
Source organism: Rhizobiales bacterium 24-66-13 (assembly GCA_002257205.1). GTDB lineage: Bacteria > Pseudomonadota > Alphaproteobacteria > Rhizobiales > Xanthobacteraceae > NCEH01. The sequence continues at coordinate 1,500 of NCHM01000232.1, forward strand.
CCTCGATCACCCGCAGGAGGAATTCGCGCCCGCCGATCTGGCCCACATAGGCGAGCTTGAGCGTGCGCGGCGCATCCGCGAGGCGCGACAGGTCGATCCCGTCGCGCTGCGCGGCATCCGAGGTCTGGCAGGCCTCAAGCCATTGGCGCACCGCCTCCGGAAGCACGAAGCCTTCGCCGGGCTGGGCGGGGGCGATCTGCGCCATCAGGCGGGTGGCCTGCGGGGTGCTCCAGAGCACGCGCCCGTCGAGATTGGCTGCCAGCAGGAAGCGGCCGGCCGCATCCAGCGCCACCTGCGCGCCCTGGGTCTGGCGCGCATTGGCGAGATGCACCTTCATGCGCGCGATGATCTCGCTCGGCACGATGGGCTTGGTGACATAATCCACCCCGCCCGCCTCCAGCCCCTGGACGATATGCTCGGTCTCCGACAGTGATCTGCTCCACCAGGGCAAGGGCATTCGCGCCCTCCACCGCCACCAGCACGGTGATGCCCGCCTCCTCCAGCGCGTCGGTGAGCAGGCTCAGGGTTTCCGGGCTATCGTCCACCACCAGGACGATGTCGCGACGCTTGGCGCTATGCATCATCGCTGCGCAGCCCCTCCAGAACGGTCATGTAACGGTTGAGATCGAAGCTGCGGACGATGTCGCTCATCTGCGCGACAAATTCCGCGTGATCGGGGGATTCTTCGTTAAGCGCCTGGAGCTTGGCCTGGATGCCGCGCACATAGCCGATGCGGCCGAGCTTCAGCAATTCGTCGATATGGCGATTGGCGGGCGCGATGATCTCACCCGGCGGCGGTGCGGGCGCGGCGGGCGGATCGCCGTCATAGATCCAGTCGAGGGTCAGCAGGCCGCGCAAATGTTCCAGGAGATGACGCAGGTCCACCGGCTTGGCGATCTGCTGATCATGATGGCGCCCTTCCACCTCGGGCCGGCCGGTGTCGCCGGCATTGGCGGAAATCATGATGATGCGCGCGCCCGGCGCCACCTTGGCGCGCAGGCGGCGGGCGGCCTGCCATCCGTTCAGGCCCGGCATGGCGATATCCAGCAGGACCAGATCCGGCTGGATCTGCGCGGCCAGTTCCAGGCACGCGGCGCCGTCCGGCGCGGTGAAGACGACGAAGCCGAGCGGCCGCAGCAATTCGCACATCAGCTCGCGGTGGGCGGCATCATCGTCCGCCACCAGCACCGTGCGCGGTTCGCCGCGATAGCCGGTGATGCGACGTTCGGCCGGGGCGGCATCGTCCGGCGTGGAGACTTCCGACAGGAGCAGGCGCACGGCGAAGATCGAGCCGCCCTGCGGCCCGTTCTTCAGCACGATCTCGCCGCCCATGATCTCGGTAAGCAGCTTGGTGATGGTGAGCCCGAGGCCAATGCCCGCGGTATTGTAGGTGCCTGCGCGCCCGCCCCGCTCGAACGGCTCGAAGATGCGCGCGCGGTCCTCCTCCGCCACCCCGAGGCCGGTGTCCTCCACCTCGAATTCGGCCACCTGATTGCGGAACGAGACCCGCAGCGCGACATGGCCGGCGACGGTGAATTTGATGGCGTTGGAGAGCAGGTTGATGAGGATCTGCCGCAGCCGCTTTTCGTCCGTGAACACCAAAGGGGGAAGCCGCTCCGAGCGGGTGTGGCGAAAATCGATATCCTTCGCCTGCGCCTGCAAGCGGAACATGTCCACGATCTGATCCAGCAATTCGTGGATGCGGACCTTGTCCCGGTTGAGATGCAGGCGGCCGGCCTCGATCTTGGAAATATCCAGCAGCCCGTCGATCAGGCCGGACAGGTGCTCGGCGCTACGGCGGACCACGCGGATCGCATCCCGCCGGCCAGCGGGAATGGTGGTGTCGCGCTCCAGCAATTGAGCATAGCCGAGGATGGCGTTCAGCGGCGTGCGCAATTCGTGGCTGATGCCCACCACGTAACGGCTTTTCGCGAGATTGGCGGCCTCCGCCACCTCCTTGGCGCGCTGAAGCTTGGCATCGGTACGCTTGTGGGCCTCGATCTCGCGCATGAGCAGGGTCGTCTGGCGCTGGCTCTCCTCCTGCGCCACGTTGCGGCTTTCCTGGGCCAGCACGAACAGCCAAGCCACCACCCCGACGACGATGATCAGGACGAAATAGACCGTCCACAGCGTGGTGCGGATCGCCTCCCCATAGGCGGGCGATTCAAATGTGGCGTGGAAATAGATGATGGCGAGGATCGCCGCGATGAGGGACGCCAGCGTCGCCAGGATCGCGATGTAGTGCCCGACGCGTGAATTCAGCCGCTTCACCGCCCAGCGCGGCAAGGTGGCGGCGAGGAAGGCGAGAATCTGGTCGGCGGCGCGCGCATCCTCCTTGCAGCGGTCGCGGCAGCGGGCATCGAGCGAACAGCAGAGCGAACAGATGGGCCCGGCATAGAGCGGGCACTGGGCCATGTCCTCATGCTCGAACTTGTGCTCGCACACGCAGCAGCGGATCGTGCCCTTGCCGCGCCATTGCACCTTGGGCTGGCGGGCGATGTAATAGCGCCCCTTGGTGGCGAGCGCGATCGCGGGCGCGGCCAGGAACGAGACCGCGAGCGCCACGAACGGCGCGAACGCCTGGAGCATGCGGCCGAACTGCCCCGAATAGGCCAGCACCGCCACCGCCGTGCCCAACGCCACCGAACCGACGCCCACCGGGTTGATGTCATAGAGATGGGCGCGCTTGAACTCGATGTTCGGCGGGGAAAGGCCGAGCGGCTTGTTCACCACGAGGTCCGACACCAGCGCCGCCACCCAGGCGATGGCGACGATGGCATAAAGCCCGAGGATCTCGTCCAGCGCCTTGTAGATGCCAAGTTCCATCAGCATCAGGGCGATGGCGACGTTGAATACCAGCCACACCACGCGGCCGGGATGGGAATGGGTGAGGCGGGAGAAGAAGTTCGACCAGGCGATCGAGCCCGCATAGGCATTCGTCACATTGATCTTGAGCTGGGAGATGATGACGAAAACGCCCGTGAAGGCGAGCGCCGCCTGTTGCGAGGGCAGCATCGAGCCGAAGGCGACGAGATACATCTGTGTCGGCTCGGCGGCATGGTCCAGGCTGACACCGTGCTGGAGCGCCAGATAGGCGAGAAACGAGCCGATCATCATCTTCAACGCGCCGGGCACGATCCAACCCGGCCCAGCGGCCAGAAGGCTGGCCCACCAATTGAACCGATTACCGGGCTCCCGGCGCGGCAGGAAGCGCAGGAAGTCCACCTGTTCGCCGATCTGCGCCACCAAAGCGAACACCACCGTGGATGCCCCGCCGAACGCGAGCCATGAAAAGCTTCCATCCACCGGGCCGAGCCGCCCGGTGAAATCGGTCCAGGCGGACAGATCCTCGTCGTGGGTGAAGGCGATATAAGCGAGCGGAATGATGTGCAGCGCCAGCCACACCGGCTGGGTCCACATCTGGAATCGGGAGATGAGCGTGATGCCGTGCGTGACCAGGGGGATCACCACCAAAGCGCTGATGATGTAGCCGAGCGCCAGCGGGATGCCGAAGCACATCTCCAGCGCCAGCGACATGATCGCCGCCTCGATGGCGAAGAACAGGAAGGTGAAGGAGGCATAGATTAGCGAGGTAAAGGTGGATCCGATATAGCCGAACCCCGCGCCGCGGGTGAGCAGGTCGATATCGACGCCGAATTTCGCGGCATAGAAGCAGATCGGGAAGCCAGCGGCGAAGATGATCGCGCTCACCACCAGGATCGCGGCAACCGCGTTGGTGAAGCCGAACGAGAGCGTGATCGCCCCGCCGATAGCCTCCAGCGCCAGGAAGGAGATGGCGCCGAGCGCGGTATTGGCGACGCGGAACGACGACCAGCGCCGCGCGCTCTTGGCGGTGAAGCGCAGGGCATAGTCTTCCAGGGTCTCGTTGACGACCCATTTGTTGTACTGGCGTCGAACCCGAACGATCCGCTGTTCCCCGGCCATATGTTCCCCGGCCCTTTTCAATCCCCTGCCGTCATGCCCGGCCCCCGTGCCGGGCATCCACGCCTCACCGCCTGGCCCACCCGACGTAATCACCCCAGGCGCGACCGCTCCCCGGCGGCGACGCATGGAAGACCGGAACCAGCCCGGCCGTGACGAACCGGGACGCCACCCCCAAGATAATTCATTATGTCACAGCCTATTTTGTCATGGGTGACTGAATTTATCGCGCTTTTTCCCGCACCGTGATCAATCTCCAAGCATTATCCCCGACCATCTCCGCATCTTCCAAATATTCCCGAAACTTTTGCGGAAGCGCGCGCAGCGCCTGCACGCTACGGGCGCGCGCCCCCGCGCGCGAACTAAAACGCGTGCGAGAAACCTCCCCACAAAACCGATAATACGGGTTTCCTCGCGGCACCATATACGTCAATCACCGTATTGCTGCGCCGCATCATTCCCGAAACCATGGAACCCAAGCAGGAGCCTGTTCGGCCCTGTCTTCGCTTCGTATTGCGCTGGAGGGGACCTTTATGTCGGGTGGCGATGATCGCAATAGCAAGATGAACACAACGCGCCGGGATGTCTTGAAGGGCGCAGCGGCACTGCCTCTTGCTTCCCTTATTCCTGCAACGACATTGTTTTCCGGCGCCGCTTATGCCCAGGCGCCGGCGACATCAGCGGTGAATACCACCGGGCTCGCCGCGACCGATACGGAAGTCACGGTGGGCATCCTGCATTCCGTCACCGGCACCATGGCTATTTCCGAGACCGGCTCGGTCCAGGCGGAAAAGCTCGCCATCGACCAGATCAACGCAGCCGGCGGCATTCTTGGCCGCAAGATCAAATATATCCAGGAGGACGGCGCGAGCGACTGGCCGACCTTCGCAGAGAAGGCCAAGAAGCTGCTGGTACAGGACAAGTGCGCCTCGGTTTTCGGCTGCTGGACCTCCGCCTCGCGCAAAGCGGTTCTGCCGGTGTTCGAGCAATATAACGGTATGCTCTATTATCCCACCTTCTACGAGGGCCTGGAGCAGTCCAAGAACGTCATCTATACCGGACAGGAAGCGACCCAGCAGATCATCGCCGGCCTCAATTGGGTGGTGAAGGAGCGTGGCGCGCAGACCTTCTATCTGCTCGGCTCCGACTATATCTGGCCGCGCACCTCCAACAAGATCGCCCGCAAGCATATCGAGAACTTCCTCAAGCTCAAGGTGGTGGGCGAGGAATATTTCCCGCTCGGGCATACGCAATTTAATTCGGCCATCAACAAGATCAAGCTCACCAAGCCCGACGTGATCTATGCCATCATCGTCGGCGGCTCCAACGTCGCCTTCTACAAACAGCTCAAGGCAGCGGGCATCGACCTTTCCAAGCAGACCCTGCTGACCATTTCGGTCACCGAGGACGAGATCCTGGGCATCGGCGGTGAAAATATCGCGGGCGCCTTCGCCTGCATGAAATACTTCCAATCGCTCGACAATCCCAACAACAAGGCGTTCGTCGAGGCATTCAAGAAGACCTACGGCGACAAGATCGTCATCGGCGACGTGACCCAGGCGGCTTATCTGGGCCCCTGGCTGTGGAAACTCACGGCTGAGAAGGCGGGCTCGTTCGACATCGACAAGATCGCCGCCGCGTCCCCCGGCGTTGCTTTCGACAAGGCGCCGGAAGGCTATGTCCGCATCCACGAAAATCACCATCTATGGAGCAAGACCCGCGTCGGCAAGGCCCGCCCCGACGGCCAGTACGATGTCGTCTTCGAAACCGCCGAACTGGTGGAGCCGAACCCCTTCCCCAAGGGATACCAATGAGTTGACGCTTTAACCTCTCCCCGAGGGGGAGAGGTCGACGCCGCAGGCGGCGGGTGAGGGGCTCGCGACTCTCCGGTGAGGTCGCAGCCCCTCACCCACCCCTTTCCCCCTCGGGGAGAGGGGCAGGAAATCACCACGGGGGTGTTTTGATGCTGGGATATTCGCTCGGAGAGCTTGGCTCCATCTTCGCCATGCAGGCATTCGCGGGCCTGATCCTGTTTTCGGTCTTCGTGCTGATGTCGCTTGGGCTGGCCATCATCTTCGGCCAGATGGGCGTCATCAACATGGCGCACGGCGAATTCATGATCCTCGGCGCCTATATGACCTATCTGACGTCTCAGATATTTCAGACCTATCTGCCTGGCCTTTATCCCATCTACTTCTTCATTGCCATGGTGATTGCCTTCCTGGCTTCCGGAGCGCTCGGCATGCTGGTGGAGTGGAGCATGATCCGCTTTCTCTACAAGCGCCCGCTCGACACGCTGCTCGCCACCTGGGGGCTGTCGCTCATCATGCAGCAGGCCTTCCGTTCCATCTTCGGCGCGCGCGAGGTGGGTGTCGAACTGCCCGACTGGATGATGGGCTCGCTCCCCGTCACCGACACCATCGACGTGCAGATCAACGGCCTGTTCGTCATGGGCCTCACCACGCTGATCGCCGGCGCGGTCTATCTGCTGATGTATCGCTCGCGCTGGGGGTTGCAGGTGCGCTCGGTGATGCAGAACCGCACCATGGCGGGGGCGGTGGGCATCAATACCGAGCGGGTGGACCGCACCACCTTCGGGCTCGGCTGCGGTATCGCCGGCATCGCGGGGAGCGCCTTCACCATGATCGGCTCCACCGGCCCCACGGCTGGCCAGCTCTATATTGTCGATACCTTCCTGGTGGTTGTGTTCGGTGGCGCGGCGAGCCTGCTCGGCACCATCGCTTCGGCCTTCACCATCTCCCAGGCCCAGTCGACCATGGAATTCTTCATGTCCGGCTCCATGGCCAAAGTG
>NCHM01000233.1 GCA_002257205.1 Rhizobiales bacterium 24-66-13
CGTCTCGGTATCGATGGCGACGGTGGCGGCGGGGCGGAACGAGTCCGGCAGGTCGCCGCGATGCAGGCGGATGGTCATGGATGCGGCTTTTCGGATTGACAGGAGCTGACGGCTTCTAGCCGACGCCGCGCCCGCCGTCCAATAGGGCCCAAGGTCGCCGCGCCCCTCTGGCGAAACCTAACGCGCGGCAGGACCGCCACAGGGGCGCGTCATTCGTGCGCGACGCCGGCTTTTTCCAGCGCCCTGTCAGGCCGGTGTAATATTTCATCGGAATGATGGACTTCGCACTGTCGCGACGTCGAATCTTAGTGTGAAAAGCACGGGGGCGGAGGCCGATCGCGGAAGGCGCCGGCCGGCCGTATCGTGATGGCCGCCCGGTGACCTTCCACGTACGACCATGGCGATTGATGGGAATGTGAGGAATCATGCGGGTGCGCGCGAAGATTTTCGGGATCGCGGCGGGGCTTCTGAGCCTTTCGGCCTTTTCCACCCTGGCCGAGGCCCAGCAGGTGCCGCCGGGCAGCTACCTGTACACTTGCCAGAAGGCGAAGATCGCCAACGGCATGCTCACGGCCTTCTGCCGCAACCAGCTCGGCGTTTCCGTGCCGGCGTTTCTCATGGTGGGAGGCTGCGTGCCGGGCTCCGACATCGCCAATTCCAATGGAACGCTCACCTGCCGGGTGAGAAGCGGCGGACCCGGCCCCGCGCCGGGACCTGGCTACAATCCAGGCTACAATCCCAGACCCGGCTATAATCCCGGTTACAATCCTGGACCCGGCTATAATCCTGGGCCGGGCTATAATCCCGGGCCCGGCTATAATGGCGGCGGCCGTGGGCCGGGGCCGCTGCCGCAGGGCTCCTATCTGGCCTCTTGCCGCGACGTGAACATGGCCGGCGGCACCTTGAATGCCCTTTGCCGGGATCAACGGGGACGGTGGCGCGAAACCAGCATCTTCCCAAGCCTGTGCCGGGGCCGCGACATCGCCAACATCAACGGGCAGTTCGCCTGCCGCTAGCGACTGATCCAACCAGGTTCAAACAACCTGATCGGTGAATCAGTCTCTAAACATTTGTCAGAGAACGCGTTATCCGGCCAGCTCGCGATGCAAGCTGGCCGGCGCGTGCTCTAGCGTAGCCGCACCCTTGCGCCGGTCAGCGCGTCTTGGCGCCGGCCGGCCTTTGCTCTGGATCTGGATAAGGACGCAGACATGCCGATGCTTGTGCGGCTTTTCTCCGCCGCCATTCTGCTCGTCGCCACCGCGGCGGGGCCGGCCCTCGCGCAGGTTCGCCAGGGCAGTTATCTTGCCACCTGCACGAATGTGCGCGAAGAGGCCGGCTGGCTGAAGGCCACCTGCCAGAATGGGTATGGCGGCTGGGCCGAGGCCAGCACGGTGCCGGGCTGGTGTCCGCTCGGCAACGACATTGCGAACCAGAATGGAAGCCTGGTCTGCAAGACCGCATCCGCTGGATTCGGCAGCCCCTCCGCACCCTCCAGTTATGGCGAAAAGATCCCTTATGGATCCTACATGGCCACCTGCCGGGACATCCGCATGGTGGCCGGCTGGCTGAAGGCCAGTTGCCAGGATTCGCGCGGTCGCTGGGTGGATGCCACCACGGCGGCGAGCTGGTGCAGCGCCGGGCGCGACATCGCCAATATGGACGGGCGCCTCACCTGCCGGTGAGCCTACGTCCATCGCCTGCGCTCTAATTTATTGAATTAGGGGTAGATCCGGCTCTAGCGGCAGACGATGCTCCGATAGGTGTCGTCCGCCCTGCGCACGCCCTCGCAGGTGCGGGTGCCCGCCGGCAGGACGAAAGCGGCGGGCTCGCTGACACTTTTGTAGCGGCAGACGAGGGTGGTGGGGCGGTCGCTCTTGTCGAGGTCCGCCCACACATCGGTGCGCCCGCGCCCATCCGGGCGCAGGTCCACCATCTCCGAAGGCGGCCCGTCGAACACGGACACCCGCTCCAGCGGGTGACCGTCCAGGGATGCGGGGCATTCCACCGCGCCCCAAGCGGTGGCAGCACCCATCAGGACACCGACGAGCGCCCCGAAAAATGCTGCAGCCGCGCGAAGCATGGCGCGCCGCTGCTCAGCGGCGCAGCGCCTTCACGTCGCGCACCGCGCCGCGCGCGGCGGAGGTGGTGAGCGCCGCATAGGCCTGGAGCGCCTGGGAGACGACGCGGGTGCGCGCCGCCGGCTTCCAGGCCGCATCGCCCTTGGCCTCCATGGCGGCGCGGCGATGGGCGAGCACCTCCTCCGACACGGCCAGATGGATGCGGCGGTTGGGGATGTCGATCTCAATCATATCGCCGTCCTCGACCAGCCCGATCGCACCGCCCTCGGCCGCTTCCGGCGAGACATGGCCGATGGACAGGCCGGAGGACCCGCCAGAGAAGCGCCCGTCGGTGACCAGCGCGCACACCTTCCCGAGGCCCTTCGACTTCAGATAGGAGGTCGGATAAAGCATCTCCTGCATGCCCGGACCGCCGCGCGGCCCCTCATAGCGGATCAGCACGATATCGCCGGCCACAACCTTGCCGTTGGCGAGAATGGCTTCCACCGCCGCGTCCTGGCTCTCGAAGATGCGCGCCGGCCCGGAGAAGGTGAGCGAGGCGGCATCGACGCCTGCGGTCTTCACGATGCAGCCTTCTTCCGCGATGTTGCCATAGAGCACCGCAAGGCCGCCATCCTTGGAATAGGCGTGCTCGAAATTGCGGATCACACCCTTTTCCCGGTCGATGTCGAGATCATCCCACCGCCGCGACTGGCTGAACGCCACCTGCGTCGGGACGCCGCCCGGCGCCGCGCGATAGAAGGTCTGAACGCTTTCCGAGCTGGTGCGCATCACGTCCCAGCGGTCCAGGGCATCGCCCAGGGTCGGGGCGTGCACGGTCGCCTGGTCGGCGTGGATCAGGCCGGCACGGTCGAGCTCGCCGAGAATGGCCATGATGCCGCCGGCGCGGTGCACGTCCTCCACATGGATATTTGCGACCGCCGGGGCCACCTTGCACAGCACCGGAACGCCGCGCGAGAGGCGGTCGATGTCGGCCATGGTAAAGGGCACCTCGCCTTCATTGGCGGCGGCGAGCAGATGCAGCACCGTGTTGGTGGAACCGCCCATGGAGATGTCCAGCGTCATGGCGTTTTCGAACGCCTTGAAGGTGGCGATGTTGCGCGGCAGGACGCCGGCGTCCTCCTGCTCGTAATAGCGGCGTGCGAGATCGACGATGAGATGACCGGCTTCCACGAACAGGCGCTCGCGGTCCGAATGGGTGGCGAGCACGGAGCCGTTGCCCGGCAGCGCCAGGCCCAGCGCTTCGGTGAGGCAGTTCATGGAATTTGCGGTGAACATGCCGGAGCAGGAGCCGCAGGTGGGGCACGCGGAGCGCTCCATCACCTTCACGTCCTCGTCGGAGACACGCTCATCCGCCGCGTAGACCATGGCGTCGATGAGGTCGACCGACTTCTTCTCGCCGGTGGAGAGGATCACCTTGCCGGCTTCCATCGGGCCGCCGGAGACGAACACCACCGGGATGTTGAGGCGCATGGCGGCCATCAGCATGCCCGGGGTGATCTTGTCGCAATTGGAGATGCAGACCATGGCGTCGGCGCAATGGGCGTTCACCATATACTCGACGCTATCGGCGATGATTTCGCGCGAGGGCAGCGAATAGAGCATGCCGTCATGGCCCATGGCGATGCCGTCGTCCACCGCGATGGTGTTGAACTCCTTGGCGACGCCGCCGGCCTTCTCGATCTCGCGCGCCACCAGCTGGCCGAGGTCCTTCAGATGGACGTGGCCGGGCACGAACTGCGTGAAGGAATTCACCACCGCGATGATGGGCTTGCCGAAATCGCCGTCCTTCATGCCGGTGGCGCGCCAGAGGCCCCGTGCGCCGGCCATGTTGCGGCCATGGGTGGAGGTGCGGGAACGATAGGCAGGCATGTCCTCTTACCTTTTATATTCGCGTCAGGGGTGTCCTGCGCAACATTGTGACCGCTCTCTTAGAGCGAATTTAGGCTGAACGGAATTCTTTCGGCGCGAGGGCTGCCCACTCGGCCATGCGTTCAGGGCATCGGTGCCGCTTAATTCGCCTGGGCGGGGGAACGCTTGCCGCCGCCAGGGGTTGTTTATGCAAGTTCACCAAGTCGAAAGGAATACCCCATGGGCAGCACCAGCGACAAGATCAAGGGCACCACCAACGAAGCCGTCGGCAATGCCAAGCAGGGCATCGGCAAGGCGGTCGGCAACGATCGCCTCCAGGCCGAAGGCAAGGTGCAGGAAATCAAGGGCGAAGGCCAGCAGGCCATGGGCAAGGCCAAGGATGCGGTGAAGGACACCGTCAACCGCAACCTGTGATTCTCCCCGATTGGTGACGTGCGGCCGGGCGATTCCGTATCGCCCGGCCGCACGCCGTTTGGGCCATCTGGGCCGTTGGAGCCGTTGCGCCGCCAGGGCTTTTGCAGCATTTCCTTTTTTCAATATTTGTCGAAGAGCGCCCGTCCCGGCGTCAGGATGAAATCTTGTCTCCCCTCTGGTGCCACCGCGCGATGCGCCACAAACGCGCTATTGACCGTTCGGCACACGGAACGCCCTGTTCAAGTGGCGCCGGCTTGGCTATTTCTCCCCCTGAACCCTGCCGCCGCGAGGAATTGTCCCAAGATGCGCGCCCTTCTCGACGTGATCCTGATTGTCCTGCAACTCTACACCTGGGTGCTCATCATCGCCGCGGTGCTGTCCTGGCTGCTCGCCTTCAATGTGGTGAACGCCTACAACCCCGTGGTCCGCACCATCGGCGAGTTTATCTTCCGCATCACCGAGCCGGTGCTGGCGCCGCTGCGCAGCATCCTGCCGTCGCTGGGCGGGCTCGACCTTTCGCCCATGGTGCTCATCCTCATCATCTTCTTCATCGAGCGGGTGATCGGGCTCTATATCTATCCCTACGTCTTCTGACGGCCGTGGCCTTCTTCCAGGCCCATGCCGGCGGGCTGGACGTAAGTGTGCGCGCGACGCCAAAGGGCGGCCGCGATGCGCTGGATGGGATCGTGACCCTGTCCGACGGGCGCGAGGTGCTGAAAATCCGCGTGCGCGCCGCTCCCGAGGATGGGGCAGCGACCGAAGCCGTGGCGCGGGTGCTGGCGAAGGCGGCTGGAGTCTCCGCCTCGCGGGTCGCGCTGGTGTCGGGCGCCACGGCGCGGCTCAAGGTGTTTCGCATCACCGGCGATGCGGAACTCCTTCAGGCCGTGCTGGAACGCGCCATCGCGAAGACCTGATGGGCCGGATCAGGCCACCTTGCGGGCGGCTGCGGCAGCCCGCGCAGGCACCGGCACCGGCTTGTGGCCGACATCGGCCATCTTGTTGGCCACGCCATTCTCGTCCAGGAAGGCTTTCATCTCGCGATAGGTCATGAACCAGGCGCGATTGAACTTGTCGAACAGGCCCTGGTCCCAATACTCCTCCAGCTTGAACGGCTTGGTGGAGAATACGTCGTAGCTGGGGATCTGGTAGGTCTCGGCGAACTCCACCGTGCGGCTGTCATAGGTGAAATAGATCGACGGCACGCCGTTGGAGAGCGCCATCAGATTGCCGTGCAAGCGATAGCCGAGCACCAAGTCCTTCTGCTGCACCAGCGCCTCATAGTCCGCCACAACGTCGGAATAGAACAGGCGTTCGCGATACAGCCTCTCGATCTCGTCATCGAGGAACCAGTCGCCGACCCATTTGTTGGCCTTGAGCGCCGTGATGGCCTCTTCGCGCTGTTCGGCGGTGCCGAACACGATCTTCTTCTCCTCCACCTCGCCCTGCGCCATCAGCACCACGTCGAAGCGGCGGGCGCATTCCTTCACGAGGTCGCGGTGGAAGGTGAGGTAGCGCTTGATGTCCTGCGCATAGGCAGGCGACACCTCGCGCCGGCAGGTGATGCCCACATGGTGGACGTCCTCGAGCTTGGGTAAGGTGATGGCGAGGTTGGGATCGTTCTTCCGGAAAGCCGTGGGGCAGCCGACGATGCGGATGTTGCGGATGCCGATGTCCCAGAGCACCTGGGCGGAATAGGCGCCCCGCACGCCGATGGAGGCGGAACTGTCCGCCATCATGTGGAGGACGGTCTTGGTCTCCTCGGAAAGTTCGAGCCGGCCCTTCACCGGGGCCTGCGCGCCGATGCCGAGCGCGATCACCGGCAGCTTCAGCCGCTTGAGCACCTCGATGGTGTGCTGCCATTTCATGGAATTGTGGACATAGTTCGAGCCGCGCAGGAACACGTAGTCGTAGTCCTCCCGCAGCCGGTCGATGTCCTCCATCTTCGGATTGGCGATGGGCAGCACGCCGAGCTTGTCGAACTCCATCAGCTTGAGCGAGGAATCGAAGACGAAGGCGTCGCC
>NCHM01000234.1 GCA_002257205.1 Rhizobiales bacterium 24-66-13
GCGATGCGCGCCGGCGCCGATGCGCTTTCCCCCTTCGTCCGGCATCTTGCCGCCGAGGTGCGCGGCGATGTGATGTTCGACGCCGCGAGCCGGGGGCGCTATTCCACCGACGCGTCCATCTATCAGATCATGCCCCTCGGCGTGGTTGTGCCGAAGGACCAGGACGACCTGCGGCGCGCGCTCGACATTGCCCGCGATCACGGCGCGCCGGTGCTGGCGCGGGGCGCGGGCTCCAGCCAGTGCGGGCAGACGATCGGCGAGGCGCTGATCCTCGACACCACCAAGTGGCTGAACAAAATCATCGATTTCGACGCCGGCCGGCGCACCGTGACGGTCGAGCCGGGCATCGTCCTCGATCATCTGAACGCATTCCTGAAGCCGCACGGCCTCTGGTACCCGGTGGATGTCTCCACCAGCGCCCAGGCCACCATCGGCGGCATGGCGGGCAATAATTCCTGCGGCTCGCGCTCGCTGCGCTACGGCAACATGGTCCACAATGTGGAGGCCATCGACGCGGTCATGCCCGATGGACGGCAGCTCTGGTTCGGCCCGCTGTCGCAGATGGAGGCGAGCGCGCAGACCCGGCATCTCGTGGGCGAGATCCAGTCCATCGCCCGGCGCGCGGATGCCGAACTTGTCGCGCGCACACCCAAGGTTCTGCGGCGCGTCGCGGGCTACAATCTCGACCTGTTCAACTGCCAGAACCCCAAACCCTATTCGCCCGGCGGGGAGCCCAATCTGTCCCATCTCCTCGTGGGGTCGGAAGGCACGCTGGCCGTCACCCGGCAGATCACCTTGCGACTTTCCCCGCTGCCCACGCAAAGGGTGTTGGGCGTGGTGAATTTTCCCACCTTCTACCAGGCCATGGAGCTGACGCAGCACATCGTGAAGCTCGACCCCATGGCGGTGGAACTGGTGGATCGCACCATGATCGATCTCGCGCTCACCAATCCCGCATTTCGCAAGGTGGTCGAGACGGCGCTGGTGGGCGCACCGGAAGCGCTGCTGCTGGTTGAGTTTTCCGGCGAGGACCTGGAGACGGAGACGCGCAATTTGCGCCGCCTCGTGGCGCTCATGGGCGATCTCGGCTTGCCGGGCGTCGTGGTGGAACTGATGGACCCCGCCCAGCAGAAGGCGCTGTGGGACGTGCGCAAGGCCGGCCTCAACATCATGATGAGCATGAAGGGTGACGGGAAGCCCGTCTCCTTCATCGAGGATTGCGCGGTTCCGCTGGAACATCTGGCCGAATACACGCAGACCCTGACCGAAACCTTCCGCAAATACGGCACGGAGGGCACGTGGTACGCCCATGCCGGCGTCGGGCTGCTGCATGTGCGGCCGATCCTCGACATGCGCCGCGACGGGGCGAAGAAGATGCGTGCCCTTGCGGAAGAAGCCGCCGCCTGGGTGCGGCACTTCAAGGGCTCCTATTCCGGCGAGCACGGCGACGGCCTGTGCCGGGGCGAATGGGTGGCCTGGCAATATGGGCCGAAGATCAACCGGGCGTTCCAGCAGATCAAGGCCCTGTTCGATCCCGAAAATCGCTTCAGCCCGGATCGCATCGTCAACCCGCCGAAGATGGATGATGCGGGCCTGTTCCGCTTCGCGCCCGGCTACCGCGAACTGCCGCTTTCGCCGAAGCTGGACTGGTCCGCGTGGAACGTCACGCGCGATCCGCAGACCGGCGTTGAGACCGCGCCCGGCACCGGCGGCGATCTCTCCGGCGGCTTGGCCAAGGCCGTGGAGATGTGCAACAACAACGGCCATTGCCGCAAATTCGACGCGGGCACCATGTGCCCCTCCTATCGCGTCACGAAGGACGAACGCCACGTCACGCGCGGCCGCGCGAATACGTTGCGCCTCGCGCTTTCCGGGCAGATCGGCCGCGGTGGCCTTGCCAGCGCCGAGGTGAAGGAGGTCCTGGACCTCTGCGTCTCCTGCAAGGGCTGCAAGCGCGATTGCCCCACCGGCGTGGACATGGCCAAGGTGAAGATCGAGGCGCGCGCCGCCTGGGTCGCTGAAAACGGGCTGCGCCTGCGCGAGCGCATGGTCGCCTACATGCCGCATTATGCCCCCTTCGCCGGACGCGTCTCCTGGCTGCTGGCGCTCGGGGAAAGGCTGCCGGTTCTCGCGCCCTGGCTGAAGCGACGCCTCGGGCTTGCGCCCGCGCGCGCGTTCCCCCGCTTCCGCCGCTCCTTCCTTGGCCGCCGGCCAAGCGCGACGAATGGCGCTGCGAACGGTGTGGTGGAAAAGGATGTGTTCCTGTTCGTGGACACCTTCAACAATCACATGGAGCCGGAGAATGCCGCCGCCGCCCGCGACGTGCTGGAAGCCGCCGGCTATCGGGTGCATCTGCATGCCGGCGGGGGCGGACGGCCTTTGTGCTGCGGCCGCACCCTGCTTGCCGCCGGCCTCGTGGATGCGGCGAAGGCGGAGGCGCGGCGCCTGCTTGATGCCGTCCTGCCATTCGTGGAGCGTGGCGTTTCCATCGTCGGCCTGGAGCCCTCGTGCCTGCTGAGCCTGCGGGACGAATTCCTCAGCTATGGCTATGGCGAGGAGGCGCGCAGGCTCGCCAAGGCGGCGTTCCTGTTCGAGGAATTCCTGGTGCGCGAGCATGCCGCCGGGCGCTTTGCCCCGCGCTTTCACCCGCTCGGCGCATCGCAGGCGCTGCTGCACGGCCATTGCCACCAGAAGGCGTTCGATGCTGTGCGCCCCATCCACACCGTGCTCTCCTGGATCCCTGGGTTGAAGGTCACCGAGGTGGAAGGCTCGTGCTGCGGCATGGCCGGCAGCTTCGGTTATGAGGCGGAGCATTATGAGGCTTCCCTCGCCATGGCCGAACTCACTTTGCTGCCGGCGGTCCGCAAGGCGCCGCCGGGGGCGCTGGTGATCGCCGACGGCACGAGCTGCCGTCACCAGATTTTCGACGGGGCGAGGGTGGACGCCCTCCATGTCGCCCGCGTGCTTGCCTCGGCCCTGCAGCCTGCCGGGTCCTGAAGGGTCATTTCAGAGGATGTTCAAGAAGATGCTCCAGAGCATGTCGCCCTCCGCCCCCCGCATCGTTCGTGTCACGGCCCGCCCGGTGAATGCGCCCCTCTCGCGACCGCTGCGCACGGCGAGCGGGGTGATGGAAAGCGCGCCGCTGGTGCTGGTCAATCTTGAGACCGACACCGGCCTCGCCGGCCATGCCTATGCGTTTGCCTATACGCCGGTGCTTCTGGGAGCCCTGACGCAGGCGACGCGGGACGTGGGCCGCCTGCTGGAGGGGCAGGAACTGCTGCCCCATGCGCTGACCCAGGTGCTGCGCGCGCGCTTTCGCCTCGCCGGCACGCCGGGCCTGCTGGATATGGCGCTTGGTGCGCTCGATATCGCCGCTTGGGATGCCCATGCCAAAAGCGCCGGCCTGCCGCTGGTGCGGCTGCTGGGCGGGCAGGCCATGGACCTGCCGGCCTATGCCAGCTTCGGCATGGATGGCGCGGACGATCTCTCCCGCGCCTGCGCCATGGCGGTGCAGCAGGGGTTCGGCGCGGTGAAGATCAAGATCGGCTATCCGACGGTTGCGGAAGATCTCGCGGTGGTGCGGGCAGTGAAGCGCGCGATCGGCGCCGATGTGGCGCTGCTGATCGACTATAATCAAAGCCTCTCCGTGCCGGACGCGGTGCATCGCTGCGGCCTGCTGGATGGCGAGGGGCTCGGCTGGATCGAGGAACCGACGCGCTACGACGACACCGCCGGCCATGCCCGCATCGCCGCCGAGACGAAGACCGCGCTCCAGCTCGGGGAAAACCTGTGGGGCCCCTGCGCCATCGCCGAAAGCATCGCCGCCGGCGCCTCGGACCTGATGATGCCCGACCTGATCAAGGTGGGCGGGGTCAGCGGCTGGCTCGCGGCCTCCGCCGTGTGCCAGGCGGCGCGCATTCCGGTGAGCAACCACTTCTTCCAGGAGGCAAGCGCCCACCTCATGGCGATGACGCCCACCGCCCATTTCGTCGAATATTTCGACCTCGCCGGGCCGGTGCTGCGCACGCCGGTGATGCTCCGGGACGGCAAGGTGCGCGCCAGCGACGAGCCGGGCCTCGGCATCGCCTGGAACGAAGAGGCGATCGCCCGCTACGCAGTCTGAAACCGGCGCAGTTTCCCGTTCAAGAGACGTCTTCCAGAAAGGACCCGAGATGAAAACCTATCCGCGCTTCAAAGCCGCCGCGTGCCACGCCGCGCCGGTCTATTTCGACACGCAGGCGACGCTCGACAAGGCCTGCGCCTGGATCGAGGAGGCGGCGCGCAACGGCGCCGAGCTGATCGCATTCCCGGAAGCCTTCATCGCCTCCTTCCCGGTGTGGTCCGGCGTCTGGGCGCCGGTGGACACCCATGAATTCTTCAAGGGCCTCGTCGGCTCGGCGGTGGAGATCGACGGGCCGGAAATGGCGCGCCTGCGGGGTGTCGCCAAGCGCCTCGGGGTGTTCGTCTCCATGGGCATCAACGAAGCCTCCCCCATCTCCGACGGCTGCGTGTGGGACACGAACGTCCTCATCGGCGACGATGGCGCGCTGCTGAACGTGCATCGCAAGCTGGTGCCGACCTATTGGGAAAAGCTCACCTGGGCCAATGGCGACGGCAGCGGCCTGCGGGTCGCGAATACGCGCATCGGCCGCATCGGCGCCCTGGTCTGCGGCGAGAATACCAATGGCCTTGCCCGCTTCACCTTGCTGGCGCAGGGCGAGAATGTGCACATCTCGTCCTTCTCGCCGCGCTGGCCGACCCATCCGCCGGGCGAGCCGGCCTATGATCTGGAAGCCGCCATCCGCCTGCGCGCCGGCGCCCATGCGTTCGAGGGCAAGCTGTTCAACATCGTCGCCTCCGGCTTCCTGCCGCCCGAGGCCATCGACCTCATCAGCCGCGACAATGCCCGCGTCCGCCAGCTTCTGGAGGAGGCGTCCAAGAGCGTGTCCATGATCATCGGCCCGGATGGGCAGCCCATGGGCGCAACGCTTAAGGACGAGGAGGGCATCGTCTATGGCGATATTGATCTGGAGCGCTGCGTGGTGCCCAAGCAGTTCCAGGATGTTGTGGGCTATTACAATCGCTTCGACGTGTTCCAGCTGACGGTGAACCGCCGCGCCCTGACGCCGGTGGAATTCACCCAGGCCGCCCCGCCAGTAGCCGACGCCGGGGCGGACATCGTCCTGCCGCTGCATCCGGCGGACGAACGCCTGCAATAACGCTCTTCGCCCGCAGCCGCGCGCTGTGGTGAAAGGGTCCGGGCGGCGTCTCCTCAGGAGCCGCACGTCCGGGCCCGCACGCCGTGGGGATTTCCGCGGCCGGGGCCTCAGCCGGCCTGCGGCCGCGTCATGAGGGCGGGATTCACGAGCCGGTCGTAATCCTCGCCCGTCAGATGGCCGAGGGAGATGGCGGCTTCGCGTGGCGTCATCCCCGCATCCAGCGCCTTGGTGGTGATCTGGGCCACCTTGTCGTAGCCGATCACCGGATTGAGCGCGGTGACGACCAGCAAGGCGTTCGCCACATTCTCCGCGAGCCGCGCACGGTCCACGTCGAGATCGGCGATCAGGCGGGAGGCGAAGATGTGCGCGCTGTCGGCCAGGATCCGGATCGACTGAAGCACATTGTAGATCAACACCGGCTTGGCGACGTTCAGCTCGAAATTGCCCGAGGCACCGGCGGCGGTGACCGTGGCGTGGTTTCCCATCACCTGGAACGCCGCCTGCACCACCACTTCGCCGATGGTCGGGTTGCGCTTGCCGGGCATGATGGACGAGGTCAGCCCGTCATTGGGGATGATGAGTTCGCCGAGCCCGCAGCGCGGCCCCGAGCCCAGCAGGCGGATGTCGTTGGCGATCTTCATCATGGAGACCGCGACCACGTTCAGCGCGCCCGAGGCCTCCACCAGGGCGTCATGGGCCGCCATGCCCTCGAACTTGCTGGGATTGGGGGAAAAGGTCACGCCGGCGAGCGCGCCGGCTTGCGCGCAGAAGGCGGCATCGAAGCCGACCGGGGCATTGAGGCCGGTGCCCACCGCCGTGCCGCCCTGGGGCAGCACGCACAGGCGGGGCATGGCGCTTTCGAGGCGCGCCATGCCGTTGGCGATCTGCCGGGCGAAGGCATCGAACGCCTGGCCCATGGTCATGGGCACGGCATCCATCAGATGGGTGCGGCCGATCTTGAGCACCTCGGCGAATGCCGACGCCTTGATGGCGAGTTGGCCATGTAATTCGGCCAGAGCGGGGAGCAACCGTGCGCGCAATTCCTGCACCGTGGCGATGTGCATCACGGTCGGAAAGCTGTCGTTGGAGGATTGCGAGCGGTTCACATGGTCGTTCGGGTGCACCGGCGCCTTGGTGCCGAGCGGCTGGCCCAGCA
>NCHM01000235.1 GCA_002257205.1 Rhizobiales bacterium 24-66-13
GGCGGCGCTCAGGCGGGGGAAGCGGTCCGCCTGGAGGCGGGCGTCGTCCGGGTCGGCCAGCAGTTCGGGGATCGAGCGGGAGACCGCGTTGCGCTTGTCCGGGAACAGGTTGAAGCGGTCCGCCCGCAGCGCCAGGATCACCGGGCCGAAGGTGACGAAGCTCACCTGCGCCCAGGCATCGCCGGCCGCGCGGAAATCGCGCGTGAGCGTCGCAACGCCCTCGGCGGTGGGTTTGGCGCAGAAGGCGCGCCAATCCTCGTCCTGCCGGGCGGTTAAGGCGGCGAGCGCGTCATAGCGCGGCAGCAGCCAGGTTTCGATCACCGGCACCGCATCGGGCGCCGCGCGGGCGGGCAGGCTGGCGGCGAGCGTCACGCCAAGCACGATGCCAAGCAGGAGACCATGCGCGACGGCGACCGGCGCGATCCTGCCGGACAGGAGCGCGCGGAGACGGGACGGCGGGGACATTCGGGACATGGCGCACCTTCGGGCAAGGAATCTGCGGAGCGTAAGGTCTTGCGGGCGAGGGTCTTGTCCCGGATCAGTGGAACTTAGAGACCGGAAACATAGCGGATCAGCGCATCGCGGTCGCGCGCGGGCAGCTTGCCATAGCGTGCGAGGGCGCTCGCGGCCTCCCCGCCATGCCAGGCGAGCGCGGCCTTCACATCGCCCGCGCGCCCGTCGTGCAGCAGGCCGGTGCCGCGCGCCAGCGCCTGCGAGATGCCGGCCAGCGGCGCCGTGCGCCATTCCCGCCCGGCGGCGGCGGGCGTGTCGAGCCCGTCGTCGAGGCCGGGGCCGAGATCGTGCAACAGAAGGTCGGTGAACAGGGCCGCCGTGCCGCCGCCTTCCAGCGGCAGGCGCGGGCGGTGGCAGGCGGCGCAGCCGGTGGCGGCGAATAGGCGCGCGCCGGCCGCGTCGGCGCCCGCATCGGGCACGGGAAGGTCCGCCACATAGGCCACGAGCGCGCTGAATAAAGCGGGCGAAATCTCGCTCTCGCCCTCCTGCGTCGTGCCGTGGGGTGCATTGCGACAGAGCGTCTGGGCAAGCGTGCAATCGCCCCACGGCTCCGGGAGGAGGGGCGTGGAGAGGCCAAGATCCAGGTGGAACGCCTCGGCGATCTGGCCGGACAGCGTGGGCTGGGCTGCCTTCCAGCCGAACCGGCCGAGGGTTTCGCGGCCATCGGCGCCGACCAGGCGATGGGCGCGGCCGCGCACGCCGTCGCCGTTCCGATCCTGCGGGTCTTCCAGCGCCAGAATGGCGGCCTGCGGCACCCGTTCCAGCAGCCCGCGTCCGCGCAGGTCCGGCGCGAGGCGCAGGCGCGGCACCGTGTCGGGCGCGAGCGGACCGTAGGCGAGCGCGCTCAGCACCGGCGCGCGCGTGGTGCGGCCCGCGCCGTCGCGGCTTTCGCGGATTCGCACGATCGCTTCGGCATCGAGCCCCTGGATGGCCTCAGTCTGGAGCCGGGCGCCATAGACGGGATCGGGCGCGCCGCCCGGCCGGGCGAGCGCCACCACCAGCCCATGGCCGAGCGGCGCGCCATCGGGATCAAGGCGCGCCATGCCGCGCCCGTCCTTGGGATGGCAGGCACTGCAGGATCTCGCATCGAACAGCGGGCCAAGCCCGTCGTTTCCGCGCGTGGAGGAGGGCGCCGGCACCCAGGGCCGGTCGAACACGGCTTTTCCCACCGCGATGTCGAGCCCGTCGGCAAGGCTCGCCCCGGCGCCGAGCAGGCAGAGCGCGGCCGCGACCAGGAGCCGAGCCGGCACCCCGCCCATCAGGCGATGCTCACATAGCCCATCATCCCCGTCTCCATATGGTCGAGGATGTGGCAATGGAGCACCCAGTTTCCCGGCGCCGCGACGAAGGCGATTTCGGCGCTTTCGCGCGCCGCCAGCAGCACGGTATCGGCATAATGGCGCGGCCGCTTGGACTTGCTGGCCGAGATCACGTCGAACACATGCCCGTGCATATGCACCGGATGCAGATGCTGGGTTGGATTGGTGAGGGTGATCACATAGGAGCGGCCGGCCACCAGTCGCGCGAGCGGCGCCGGCATGGGCTTGGTGCCGCCGGTGGGCCAGGAATTCTGGCTGATGGCCCAGAAGGTGCGCGGGCCGGTGCAATATTGATCCACCAGCGCCTTGGCAAGCGGATCGTCCGGCGGCAGGCCGTCGAGCACGTTGGCGGCATCGTCGGTGGCCTGCTGGAGGCTCAGGGTGAGCCGCTCGGCCTTGCGCAGGTCCGCCTTCGGCACATTCGGCGCCGGCAGGGCGATGGGCTTGAACGGGCGCTTGCGGAAATTCGAGGCCGTGGCCTCAATGCGCGCCAGCAGGAAAGGTTCGCCGCCGGTGCGATAATCATAGATCGAGACGCTTTGCCCCTCGGCCGGCATGCGCACGTGCAGGTCCAGGCGCTGGGAGGAGCCGAGGTCGCAGGTGTCGAAATCCACCGGCGGCACGGCGTGGCCGTCATAGGCGATGATATAGCCCTCGGCCTCGCCGGTGCCGACCTGCACGGTGCGGGTGGAATCGAGGTTGAGGATGCGCAGGCGCAGGTCCGCATGGGCGGGCGCCGACAGCCGCGCCGGGCCGACCCCGTTGACGCCGCGCACGGTGCCGAAGGTGCCGGCTTTCGAGGCGCCCTCCTCGGTAAGGAAAGGCAGGAAGCTGCCGTCCGGCGCCAGCCGCCAATCCTTGATGACGAGCACATGCTCGGCCTGGAAGGGAAGCTTCTCCTCTTCCTCCACGATCAGCACCCCGGCGAGACCGCGCCCCACTTGGCCCGTCTCATCGCAATGGGGGTGGAAGAAATAGGTGCCGGCATCCGGCAGCGGCACTTCATAGGTGAATTGCCCGCCGTTCGCGGGGATCAGCTCCTGCGTCAGGCCGGGCACGCCGTCCTGCGGGTTCGGCAGGCGGATGCCGTGCCAATGGACGGTGGTGCCGACCGGCAGGCGATTGTCCACGGCGACCTTCAGCCGCGTGCCGCGCCGGGCGCGCACGATGGGAAAGATCGTGTCGTTGAAGAGATAGAGATCCTGCGCCTGCGTGCCCGGCCCGAGCAAAGTGCGCGGGCTGACGCGCGGCGTCAAAGCGAGCGGCTGGATCGGCGCGCGCGGATCGGTGGCCGCGGCGGCCTGCCCAAGGCGCTGCGGCAGGAACCCGGTGAGGGCTCCTGCCGCAAGGCCGGTCAGAAGGGTGCGCCGCGTGAACATCTTACTCAGTTGGCTTTCACCTTGGATGGCGCGTCGAGGCTCTCGGACCCCTCCACCTTGATCTTCACGCCGAGGGCGGCGACCGCCTGTTCCAGCGCGCGGGTCTGGGCCACCAGGGCGTCGATGCCGGCCTGGACGCGAGCATTGCCCTCGGTATTCCCCTCGCCGATCATCTGGTCATAGGCTTCCTTGCCGCTGTCGGCGGTGTCCTTGATCGCGCGCAGGGCGGCGAGCGCGGCGTCCATGCGGCCCTTCACCGTGGCGGCGACCTTGGAGTCCTTGGCGGCGACCAGATCGGCCACGGAGGGGCCCTGCACCACGCTGCCGTCGAGGCGGGTGTAGCGGCCGGTATAGATCGCGGCCATCCCCACCTCGTCGTAATAATGGGAATTGTGGGTGTTGTCGGAGAAGCAGTCATGCTCCTCCTCGGGATCGTGCAGGATCAGGCCGAGCTTCATGCGCTCGCCCGCCAGTTCGCCATAGGAGAGCGAGCCGAGGCCGGTGAGGATGACACCGAGGCCGGCCTTGTCGGACTTCTTCAGCACGAAGGCGCGCGCCTTGCCCTTGGCGCCCCAGTCCGCAACCATCTCCTGCAGATCGGTGACCAGCAGGTCGGTCGCAGCCTTGAGATAAGCCGCGCGGCGGTCGCAATTGCCGTTGGTGCAGGCCTTCAGGTCATAGTCGGTGGCCGGGCGATTGCCGGCGCCGGCCTTGGTGCCGTTGAGGTCCTGGCCCCACAGCAGGAATTCGATGGCGTGATAGCCGGTGGTGACATTGGCTTCCACGCCCGCCGCCTCGGCCAGTGAGGCGATCAGCTTGGGATTGATGGTCGAGGTATCGACCATCTTCTTGCCGACCCGGATCTTCTTGTTGGCGATGATGTTCGCCTTGTAGAGCGGGTTCTCGTCCGATGTGTCGCCATAGGACGGCGCCACATAGTCGATCAGGCCTTCGTCGAGCGGCCAGGCGTTCACCTTGCCTTCCCAGGCATCCACCACCGCATTCCCGAAGCGGAAGCCCTCGGTCTGCTGGTAGGGCACGCGGGAGGCCTTCCAGGCGTCGCGCGCGGTGGCCAGCGTCGTGTCGGTTGGGGCGGCGAGGAAGGCGTTCACCGCGCCTTGCAGCGTCTTCGCCGCGCTCAGGCTGTCGCCATACATGGCCTCGGCCAGATTGGCGTAAGTGACGAGGACGTCTTTGACTTTGGGCGCCGGCGCGGGATCCGCTTTTGCGACAGTAATTGCGGACAGAGCCGCGCATCCTAAGGCAAAAATGAAAGTCTTGGCGCGTATCACAGCAAATGCTCCCGCGTCGCCAGGCAGAAATCGCCGGGCCACCCCGCATCAGACATAACCGAGGGGGAGATATCCCGCAAGTTGAGCGTAGAAAATTGGAATGACTACAGTCTGGATGCTTGAAGGCCGAGCCCCGGACGCGAGGGAAGGCGTCAGGCGCGGCGGCGCAGGATTTTCAGGCGCCCCAACAGCTCGGCCACGGCCTCCGGCGGCAGGACGGCGATTTCCTTGGCCAGCAGATTGGCGAGTTCGGTCGCCTCCGGCGTCAGGCCGGCGGTATCCACGGTGACGCGGGGGTGGGAGACCTCGGCGAGCCGCTGGAGGTCCTCCGCCTCGTCCCAAATCACGTTGAAATAAGCGATCACCCGCTGCACCAGCGGCCAGGTGGGGCGTCCGCGCTTGCCGTTCTCGAGCGCCGAGAGATAGGTCGGCGTCACGCCCACGGCATGGGCCATTTCGCTGAGTGTCACGCCCTTGCGGGCGCGCAATTCGCGCACCCGGCGCCCGAACGGGGTCATGGGCGCACGCTCCCAGCTCGCAGGCCTTTGGCCCGCCCGCTTGCTGCCCGGGTGCTTCCCTGCGCATTCATGGCAGCGGCTCGCGCGCGCCGCGCCGCCGGCGGATGCGGATATAGAGCGCGCCGTCGCCGCCATGGCGCCGCGCCGCGCTCTCGAAGCCCACCACATAGGGCCGCATGGTCGCATCGGACAGCCATTGCGGCACCGCCCGGCGCAGCACGCCGCGCTCCGGGGTGCCGGTCATGAACACGGTTTCCGGATCGCCCTTGCCGGTGATCACCAGCACCAGGGAATGGCCCGCAGCCTGCGCCTGCACCACGAACAGCAGCAATTGCCGGTGCGCCGCCGCCTGGGTGAGGCCGTGCAGGTCGAGCCGCGCATCCACTTCGCCGCCCCGCGTCAGGCGGCGCCGCACCTTGGGATCCAGCACCGAGAGCGGCGGCGGGGTCGGTGCCTCCAGCGCGCGGCGCGCGGCGGCGCTGCCGGTGGGCTTGAGGATGCGCGTCTTCGTGGCGGGTGTTTTCGTGGCGGGCGTTTCGGGAACTGGCGCCGCCGGTTCGCTCGCGGGGGGCTCCGGCGCGGCGATCGGGGCGGGCGGCGGGGCGAGGGGACGCGGGGCGGCGCGCAGCGGGGCGACCGAGCGCACCACATGCTGCCACAGCTCCCGCTCTTCCGCGTTCAGCAGCCGCCTGCGGCCACGCCGACTCATGGCGTTTTCGCCCGCACCGGCTGGAGGCGCGGCACCAGCAGGGTGAAGGCGCCGGGATGGCGGATGCGCCCGGCGACCGCCGCCGCCGCGTCCCCGGCGCCGAAGAACAGATCCGCCCGCGCCGGCCCGACGATGGCGGAGCCGGTATCCTGCGCAATCATCAGCCGGCGAAAGGGATCAGCGCTGGTCGCGCGCGCCAGCGGCAGGGCGGCGTCGATGAAAATGGGCGTGCCATAGGCATGCAGCGCGCGGTCGATGGCGATGGAGCGGCCAGCCGTCAGCGGCACGCCCTGGGCGCCGAGCGCCCCCGCATCGGCGGCGAGCGGCACCGCCCGGAAGAAGACGAACGACCGGTTTTCCCGCATCAAATCGGCACCGGCCTGCGGGTTCTGCTCGATGAAGCTGCGGATGGCGGCCATGGACATGGCCTCGCGCGCGACCAGCCCGCGCTGGATCAGCAGGCGCCCCACGGGCGTGTAGGGATAGCCGTTATGGCCATCGTAATTGAGCCGCAGCGCTGTGCCGTCGGGCAGGCGGATGCGCGCCGAGCCTTGGATCTGCATGAAGAACAGGTCCACGGGATGGGCGATATACGCAATTTCCAGCCCGCGCCCTGCCAGCGCGCCG
>NCHM01000236.1 GCA_002257205.1 Rhizobiales bacterium 24-66-13
GCCGCGGCTCTCCGCCCTCACTGGCGCGGACGTGTGGGTGAAGTACGAAACCTTCCAGATGACCGCCTCGTTCAAGGAACGCGGCGCGGTGGTGAAGCTGTCCCGCCTTACGCCCGAGGAGGCCAGGCGCGGCGTCATCGCCATGTCGGCGGGCAACCATGCCCAGGCGGTGGCCTATCACGGCACGCGGCTCGGCATTTCCACCATCATCGTGATGCCCGAGAGCACACCCCAGGTGAAGGTGGCCGCCACCGAGGCGTTCGGCGCCCGCGTGGTGCTGCACGGCGAGGGCGTGGGCGATGCCGAGCTGGAAGCCCTGCGCATCGCGGCGGAGGAAGGCCGTGTGTTCGTCCATCCCTACGAGGACAGGGACGTGATCGCCGGCCAGGGCTCCATCGGTCTTGAGATGATCGAGGACGGGCCGGCCTTCGACCAGCTCGTCGTGCCGATCGGCGGCGGCGGGCTGATCTCGGGTGTTGCGCTGGCGGCCAAGGGCCTGTCGCCGGCGACCGAGGTGATTGGCGTCGAAGCCGCGCTCTATCCCGCCATGTGGTCTGCGCTGAAGGGCATCGCCCGGCCCTGCGGCGGCCCGACGCTGGCGGAAGGCATCGCGGTGCGCAACGTCGGCACCATGACCGCGGCGATCATCCGCCGCCTCGTGTCCGATATCGTGCTGGTGGAGGAGACGCGGCTTGAGCAAGCGGTGAACGCCCTTTTGACCAACCAGAAGGTGCTGGCCGAAGGCGCTGGCGCCGCCGGCCTCGCCGCCATGCTCAGCGATCAGGAGCGGTTCAAGGGCAAGACCGTGGGCCTCATTCTGTGCGGCGGCAATATCGACCCGCGGGTGCTGGCCAGCATCCTGGTGCGCGAGCTGGAGCGCGAGCAGCGCATCGTCTCGTTTCGGCTGACCATATTGGACCGCCCGGGCATGCTCGGCATGATCACCACGCTGCTGGGCCAGCTCGGCGCCAACATCCTGGAAGTGCACCATCGCCGCACCTTCCTGGATGTTCCGGCCAAGGGCACCCGGCTCGATCTGACGGTGGAAACCCGCGACGCGCGGCACGCGGAAAAGATCCAGCGCGCACTGGAAGCCGAGGGCCTGCCTGTCGAACGGTTGGGCGCCGGTGGCACCGAATGGTGAGCCGCGCCTGAATCCGGCTGCGCGCTCGACAAGCCGCGCCCCAACCCATCATGTTTGCCCCATGAAGCCGCTCTTTCAGACCCTGCTGGTGCTTTTGTTGCTCACCGTCTCGGTGGGGCTGCTGATGCACCTTGCCGATGACAAGGCGCACCTGTGCGATTTCGACCTGCCCGCTGGCGGGATCGGCTGCTATCTGCGCCAATACGGCGATCTGGCCGGCGGTCTGCTGGGCGCCGCCGGCACCATCTTCGCCGGCTGGATCGCTTGGCTCGGGGTGCAGGGACAGATCAACAAAGGCGAAATTGCCTTCCTGCAGGAACGTCGCGACGCCTCCGCCGAAGCGCTGTACGGACTGAACTTTCTTCAGTCCATCGTCGACGACTGGTTGTCCGGATTTGGCGCCGCCGATCCGGTCTGCGCCTACCCCAATATCGAGGTCCTCCGGCGACTGCAGAAACGCGGCATGCTGGAGCATCTGAACTTCGCCCCCTCTGCCGGCACCTTCCTGGCGTGGCATCTGGCAAAGGAATTGCTGAAGCTGCGCACGGCCTTTTCCCGGCTCGATGCTTTGCCCGACGATGATAAATTGCGCGAGGCGGAGCAGCGGGACACCGAGCAACTGATCGCCGAAGCCCTCGACGGACTGCGGGAGATCAAGGCTCAAGTGGGTCTAGCTATCGCCCGCGAGCAAGCGACGCAGGCCGATCTGACCGCCCGCATCGCACGCGACATGCGCTGAGGCGCATCAAAACGCACCATGCGCTGAAGCAAAGCGGCGTGTCACGGCGCCACGGCGGCCCCGGCCGGGCGGCGGTTGTCATTGGCGCCATAGACCGTGCCGGGCCGCGGCTTCCAGAGCCGCAGCGTATCCGAACCGAAGGCCGGCTGCTGCGCCTGGGCCGGGCCCGCGTCCGGGAATTGGATCGCCTCCACCGCGCTCCACGGGCGTTGCACCACCACCTTGTGGCCCTTCTCCACCAGCAGGCGAATAGTGTCCGGCGACAGGGCATAGGGCTCGGCGAACAGCACGTCGGGCAGCCATTGATGGTGAATGCGCGGCGCGTCCACCGCTTCCTGGAGTGTCATGCCGTGGTCGATCACGTTCACCAGCGTCTGCACCACGGAGGAAATGATTCGCGATCCCCCCGGCGAGCCGAGGACGAGATAAGGCTTGCCCTCCCGCACCACGATGGTCGGGCTCATGGAACTGAGCGGCCGCTTGCCCGGCGCGATTGCGTTGCGCGCCCCCTGGACGAGGCCGAACGCATTGGAATTGCCCGGCTTGGTGGTGAAATCGTCCATGGTGTCATTCAGGAACACCCCGGTGCCCGGCGCCATGACGCGCGCGCCAAAATAGGCGTTGAGGGAATAGGTCACCGCGACCGTGTTGCCGGCCGCGTCGGCGACGGAATAATGGGTCGTCTCGGTGCCCTCATGGGGCGCGGACGAGGGATCGTCTAGCGTCGAGACGGCCGCGCGGGCAAGATCGATGCGCGCCCGAATCGCCACCGCATAGTCCTTCGACAGCAGCCGCTCTAGCGGATTGGCGCCGAACGCGGGATCGATGAGCGCGGAATTGCGGTCGATGAAAGCCTGCCGCATCGCCTCGGCCATCATATGCACCGTCTCCGCCGCACCCGCGCCCGACGAGGACAGGGAATAGCCTTCAAGGATGTTCAGGATCTCGCAGATGGCCGTGCCCCCCGCGCTCGAGGGCGCGGCAGTGAGAATGTCATAGCCGCGATAGGTGCAGCGCAGCGGCTCGCCCACGCGCACCGCATATGTGGCGAAATCCTGCGCGCTCAGCAGGCCGCCGCCCGCCGTGCTCGCGGCGACGATGCGCCG
Organism: Rhizobiales bacterium 24-66-13; assembly: GCA_002257205.1. GTDB lineage: Bacteria > Pseudomonadota > Alphaproteobacteria > Rhizobiales > Xanthobacteraceae > NCEH01. The sequence goes on from NCHM01000236.1 coordinate 2,990, forward strand.
GGGAATCTCGCCGCGGTAGAAGGCGGCAGGACCGCCGGCGGCGATCGCCGAAAGGGTCGAGGCAAGGTCGCTCTGCACCAGCCGGTCGCCGGCCTTGAGCGCGGCGCCATCCTTCAGGAAAATCGCGGCGAGGGTGGGATCGGCGCGGAACGCCTCGGTGCCGGTGGCGAGGATGGCCGCGTCCCCTGCGGACAGCACATAGCCTTCCCGCGCCAGGGCGATCGCCGGCGCCATCACCTGGGTGCGCGACATGGTGCCGAAACGCTCCAGCGCGGTATCGAGGCCGAGCACCGATCCCGGCACGGCCACGGCGCGCCAACCCTTCAGGCTCGCGTCTGGAACCAGATTGCCGTCACCATCCAGGAACATGCCGGCGGTGGCCGCGCCGGGCGCGGCTTCGCGGAAATCGATGAAGGTCGCGGTGCCGTCGGCGAGGCGCACCACCATATAGCCGCCACCGCCGAGATTGCCGCAGCACGGATGTACCACGGCCAGCGCATACCCCACCGCCACCGCCGCATCCACCGCATTGCCGCCGCGCCGCAGGATATCGGCGCCCACCCTGGCGGCGATCGCCTGTTCGCTCACCACCATGCCGCCCTGCCCCTCTACCGGCCGGGGGGAAATGGCGAGCGCCGCGCAGGTCGAGCCCAGAAGGAGAAGCGTGAGCAAAGTGGCTCGACGGGCGGCGGCGAAAACATCCATGGGCAATCCGGTCCTGAGAGACGATCACACGGGCGGCGCCCTTGTCCGACGCCACATGGGCGAGGGCGTGGCGGCACCGGCTAGGTTTGCCAAAATGCGGAGCGCGCATCCAGGGCGCCGCTTGCACCCTGCGGCCGGTTCTTGCGCCCCAAGGTGAGGCACACCACCTTATTGCGCATGGAGCGAAATGAGATGACATACACGCCCGGTGACAGCCGTCCTTACTCGGATTCGACGCGCCCGCATGCCTTCGACCCGGTCACCCAGCCGGAATATTTCGAAGGTGTGCTCTCGCGCCGCCTTGTGGCCTTCGCCGTCGACGCGACGATGATCATCGGCCCGATCGTTCTGCTGGCCGTCTTCATCTTCGTGTTCGGCATCTTCACCTTGAGCTTGGGCTGGATGCTGTTTCCCCTGCTGGGACCGGCGTTCGTGATCTGGGCCATTTGCTATAACGCACTGACCCTTGGATCTCCCGCCTCGGCCACGCTCGGCATGCGGCTGATGGAGCTGGAAATGCGCACCTGGTACGGCGCGCCGGCCTATGCCGTGCTCGGCGGGGTGCATGCGGTGGCGTTCTGGGTCTCGGTGAGCGTGTTCACGCCGTTCGTCTTGCTGGTGGCATTGTTCAATGATCGCCGCCGGCTGCTGCATGATTTCCTGGTCGGCGCGGTGGTGGTGAACACCGAATCGCGCGCCGCGCTGCTGCGCCGCAGCTAAATTTCGCAAGGCGGGGGGCGCAAATTCTTTTGACCGACTCGACCCTGGGAGCGATGCTCACACAATTCGAGGCCTGAGTGTCGTGACCGAGCATCCGCGTGACACACCGCAATTCTATCTGACCGCACCTTCGCCTTGCCCCTATCTTCCGGGCAAGGAGGAGCGGAAGGTGTTTACGCACCTTGTCGGTGAGCGTGCGACCACGCTCAATGATGTCCTGACCCAAGGCGGATTCCGCCGCAGCCAGTCGATCGCCTATCGTCCGGCCTGCGAGGGGTGTCGCGCCTGCGTCTCCGTGCGCATCTGCGTGGACGAGTTCACGGAAAGCCGCAGCTTCCGCCGCGTGCTCGCCGCCAATACCGACATCGGCGGGGCGCTGCGCGAGACCGTGCCGACCTCCGAGCAATATGCGCTCTTCCGCTCCTATGTCAGCACCCGCCACGGTTCCGGTGGCATGGCGGACATGAGCGTGCTCGACTATGCCATGATGGTGGAGGACACCCATGTACAGTCCCGTCTGGTGGAATATCGAAAGCTCGGGCCGGACACGCGCATCAACGGGCGCGGCATCGGCGATCTGTTCGCGGTGGCTCTGACCGATGTGCTGAGCGACGGGCTCTCCATGGTCTATTCCTTCTACAACCCCAATATCCCCGACCGCTCCCTGGGCACGTTCCTGATTCTCGATCACATCGCCAAGGCGCGGGCGATGGGCCTGCCTTATGTCTATCTCGGCTATTGGGTGAACGGCTCGCGCAAGATGGACTACAAGCGCCGCTTCCTGCCGCAGGAGCGCCTTTCCCCGCAGGGCTGGGAGCGGGTCGAAGCTTGAGCACGCCGGGCCACTCGTCCACAACCTTGCAAACCCGTGGCGAAAGCCGCAAACGGCGTGCGGCGGCATGGCCGTGGGAGGCGCTCGGGTGAGCCAGTTTATCAACGTTTTTCTTGCGGTGTTCGCCGCCCTGTTTCCGGTGGTCAATCCGCTGGGCGGCGCGCCCATTTTCTACCAGTTCACACGCGGCGCCTCGCCGGCGACGCGGGCGATGATCGCGCGCAAGATCGCCACCTATGGCTTCGTCCTGCTGCTGTGCTCCATGGTGCTCGGCTCGCACATCCTCACCTTCTTCGGCATCAGCCTGCCGGTGGTGCGTGTGGGCGGCGGCATGGTGGTGGCGTTCGTCGGCTGGCAGATCCTGCACCAGGGCAATGCCCCGGCAGACCGGCAGACCGACAACAGCTCCCAGCAGGATGTCGACGTGTCCCGGATCGAGGATCAGGCGTTCTATCCGCTCACCATGCCGCTGACGGTAGGCCCGGGCTCGATCGCCACAGCCATCGCGCTGGGCAGCCAGGTTTCGGCGGGAACGACTTTTTCCTACACCATCGCGGCGCTGGAAGTCGCGGCGGCAGTGCTTGGCCTGCTCTCGATCTCGATCACCATCCTTCTGGCCTATCGCTATGCCGGCGATATCGAGCGCATCCTGGGGCCGAACGGCACCAATATCCTGGTCCGCCTGTTCGCCTTCGTGCTCCTGTGCATCGGCCTCCAGATCATGTGGACCGGGGCGAGCGAACTGCTGAGCAGCCTGCCGATTCCCCACCAGGCCGCCAGGCCCTTGGGCGGATAATCCTCGGGCGGATAAGGCCCGGGGCCGATAAGCCTCAATCCCCGCCGGAGAGATCGCGGCGGGCAATTTCCACCTCGTGCGCGTAGCGGCGCAGCGCCTCGACCTCGTGCAACTGGCCGAGAACCTGGCCGGTGTCGGGATCGACCACCGCCAGCATCTCCGCATTGGCATCGCGGAACACGCCCGCCGCCTCGGTAACATTCATGTCGGGATGGAGAATGGCGGTGCGGTGCTGGGCAAACGCGTCGATCGGCCCGTCCTGTCCGGCCGAATAGACCCGCGCCACCCGCACCAGC
>NCHM01000237.1 GCA_002257205.1 Rhizobiales bacterium 24-66-13
GCTGCCAGCATGGCCGTCCTTCAGCACGATCCAGGCTTTCACCGCCTCGGTGCGCACGGGGTCCGGCACCCCCACCACCGCGACGAAGGCGACGGCGGGGTGGCGCAGGATGCAATCCTCGATCTCGCCCGGCCCGATGCGATAGCCGGCCGAGGTTATGACATCGTCCGAGCGGCCGACATACCAGAGATAGCCGTCCTCATCCTGCCGGCCCATGTCGCCGGTGAGCAGGAAATCGCCCGTGTATTTCTCCGCCGTGGCTTTGGGATTGTTGAAATATTCCAGCATCATCACCGGATCGCCCCGGCGCACGGCCACATGGCCCTCCGCGCCCGTGGGCAGCACATTGCCGGCATCGTCGACGATCCGCACATCATGGCCGGGGATCGGCTTGCCCATGGCGCCGGGCCGGATGGGGAAGAAATTGGAATTGGATCCCACCACCAGATTGCATTCGGTCTGGCCATAGATTTCCCGCGCCTCCACGCCCAGGCGCTCCTGCACGAAGTCGCCAAGCTCGGCGCCCAGCGTCTCCCCGCCGGTGAGCAAAGAGCGCAGGTTCAGGCCCGCCGGGCGGCGCACATCGGCTTGCCGCAGCAGTTTCAGCGCGGTCGGCGGCAGGAACACATTGCGCACCTGATGGTCCGCCATCAGCGCCATGGCCGCGTCCGGATCGAACTTCTTCGCCCGATAGGCGAGCACGGGCACGCCGAGATAAAGGCTCGGGAACAGCACGTCGAACAGGCCGCCGATCCAGGCCCAGTCGGCCGGCGTCCAATGCAGATCGCCGGGCTGGGGCATGTATTGGTGGACGAATTCGATGCACGGCAGATGCCCCAGCAGCACGCGATGCCCATGCAGCGCGCCCTTGGGATTTCCCGTCGTGCCCGAGGTGAAGATGATGATGCCGGGATCGTCCGGCCCGGTATCCATTGCGGTGAAGCGGTCGCTCGCACGCGCCAGCGTCTCGTCGAAGGACAGCGTGGCGGCATCGCCCTTGTCCGGGCCGATGACGAAGACATGGGTGAGGGCGGGAAGCTGGTCGCGGATGCGCTGGAGCTTGGCGAAGCCAGCCAGATCCGTCACCAGAACCTTGGCGCCGGAGGTATTGAGGCGAAATTCCAGTGCCTCGTCGCCGAACAAGGTGAACAGCGGCACCGAGACCATGCCCGCCTTGAACGCGCCGATATGGGCGATGGCGGTTTCCGGCGCCTGGGGCAGGAACACCGCGACCCGGTCCCTCGGCGCGAGGCCGCAGGCGGTCAGCACATTGGCGAAGCGATTGGTGAGGGCGGAAAGATCCTCGAAGGAATAGCGCGTCACCGCGCCGCTTTCCTCCACGAAGATTAGCGCCGGCTTGTTCGCGCCCGTGGCGTGCGCATCGGAGCAGGCGACGCCCATATTGAAGCGCGCCGGAATCTCCCAGCGAAAGTGACGCACGAGGGCGTCATAAGTCGAAGCCGGGCGCAGCATGATGTTTCCTCCCGCCGGCTTCTGCGTCCCACGCGATAGGATGCGATCCGGGCATTATGGGAAACGATCGAACGTTTTTTTAATGCCCGCGTCAAGATGGACCCGGCCGTCTCCCCTTGTCCGCACCTCTCCCTTTGACCTCACCTCTCCCCGCCGGGGAGAGGTCGGCCGCGCAGCGGCCGGGTGAGGGGGAGAGGGGTGTGGTCAGGCGGCGCGGCCCCCTCACCCCAGCCCTCTCCCCGTCGGGGAGAGGGGGCATTGCGGAGCGGTGTCCTGACTCTCCGTTGTCCTCACCTCTCCCCGCCGGGGAGAGGTCGGCCGCTCAGTGGCCGGGTGAGGGGGCGGTGCGGCGCCTCTGGTTTCAAGCCACCAGCCCGAGCGCTTGGGCCGCCTGGTCGCGGATGGCGGCGATATTGGTGCGATAGCCTTCGATCCCGCCCTTGAACACGGCGGAACCGGCGACCAGCACGTCGGCGCCGGCCTTCACGCACAGGGCGCCGGTCTGCGGGTTCACGCCGCCGTCGATTTCCAGGCGGATGTCGCGGCCGCGGATCATGTCGCGGATGCGCTCGATCTTGGGCAGCACGTCGGGAATGAAGGCCTGCCCGCCGAAGCCGGGATTGACACTCATCACGCAAATGAGGTCGGTCTTATCCAGCACATAGTCCAGCACCCGCTCGGAGGTGGCCGGGTTCAGCGCGATGCCGGCCTTCTTGCCGAGCCCGCGAATGACCTGGAGGCAGCGGTCCAGATGGTCGGTGGCTTCCGCCTGCACGGTGATGATGTCCGCCCCCGCCTTGGCGAAGGCCTCCAGATAGGGCTCCACCGGCGAAATCATCAGATGCACGTCGAACACCTTGTCGGTGTAGGGCCGCAGCGCCTTGATGATGTCCGGCCCGAAGGTGATGTTGGGCACGAAATGCCCGTCCATCACGTCGAGATGGATGTAATCGGCCCCGGCCGCCGCCACGTCGCGCACTTCTTCCCCGAGGCGGGAAAAATCGCTGGCGAGGATCGAGGGCGCGATCAGCGGGAAAGTCATGGCATCAACTCCTGCGCGGCGGCGGCTCACGGCGGCGCCCGTCATATGGGGAACGGGCGGGCGCGCCGCCACATCCTTCAATAATAGCTGGCGATCTTTTCCACTTCCTCGCGCGAGCCGAACACCAGCGGAATGCGCTGGTGCAGCTTCTGCGGCACGATGTCGAGGATGCGGGTCTTGCCGTCGGTGGCGGCGCCCTGCGCCTGTTCCACCAGGAAGGCCAGCGGATTGGCCTCGTAGATCAGGCGCAGGCGGCCCTCGCCATAGCCCTTGCGGCTGTCGCCGGGATAGAGATACACGCCGCCGCGGGTGAAGATGCGGAACGCATCGGCCATCATGGAGCCGACCCAGCGCATGTTGAAATCCTTCCCGCGCGGGCCGTCCTTGCCGGCGAGGCAATCGTCCACATAAGCGCGCGTGGGCGCCGCCCAGTGGCGGAGGTTGGACTGGTTGATGCCATATTCCTTCGTCGCGGCGGGCACTTCGACAGTGGCGCGGGCGAGGATGAAATCGCCGCTTGCCCGGTCCAGCACGAACACCTGCGTGCCCGCGCCCACGGTGGAGACCAGCAGGGTGGAGGGGCCATAGACCAGGAAGCCGGACGCGAGCTGGGCAGTGCCCTTCTGCTTCAGCGCCTCCACCGGATCGGGGAAGGCTTCGGCGCTATAGGGCAGCACGGAATAGATGGTGCCGATGGAGACGTTGGTGTCGATGTTCGAGGAGCCGTCGAGCGGGTCCACGGCCACCACCAGCGTGCCGGATTCGTTCAGCGGGATCGGGGTCTCGCTTTCCTCCGAGCCGAGGAAGGCGACCGGCGCGGTCTTCAGGGCGGAGACGATGGCCTCTTCGGCGATCACGTCCAGTTCCTTCTGGGCATCGCCGGCTGCATTGGCGTCCTCGCCGCGGATCCTGGCGAAATGCTCGGCGAGCGGGCCGCGTGCCACCATGTCGGCGATCGCCACGCCGGCCTGCGCCATGCGCTCCACGGCTGCGGCAACGGCCTTGCGGGTGTCATCCTCGGCCGCCCAGGTGCCGAGATAGCCTTGCAGGGTCACGACGTCGCTCACCTTGTATCTCCTACGTGCGCATGCGGGACATATCCCGCCGATCCGGCGCTCTTATGGCGCACGGCGCGGGAGCCGTCGAGCTTTGGCGCGTGCTCTTCACCGGCCGCGATGGATTTCCACGCCCACGTCGCCGAACACACCGCTGATCGGCGCGCCCGGCTTGTGGACCACCACGCGCACCTGCTCGATCTGCGGGAAATGATCCAGCAGGCGCGTGGCGATGCGCTCGGCGAGGGTCTCCACCAGATGGACGATGTCGTCCTCCACCACCGCCCGTACATGCTCGTACACCGTCTGGTACGAGACGGTGAGGGCGGGATCGTCGGCCCATGCGGCGGGACGGGTGTCGAGCCACCAATCCACGTCCACCACGAAGCGCTGGCCGAGCTGCTGTTCGGCATCGAACACGCCATGGCGGGCGAAGAAGGGCAAGGCGCGTAGGAACAGGCGGTCGCGACGCGGTGCCGGGGCGGCGGGCTCGACCTCGGCCGCTTCGAGGGCTTCCGGGTCGCTGGGATCGATCATGGGGCTCACGCGGGGCTCGGGGTGGCGAAGGAGGGGCGAGGGTGCGAGGGCGCGCCCGCGAAAGCAAGCCGGGCAAAAGCAAGCCGGGCCACCGCGACGGCGGGCGCGCAATCCGCCGCCCGCGCCGCAAGGGCGGGATCATCGGTGAAGACGGTGCCGACATCCAGATAGGGACGCCCAACCCGCGCCGCGAGCCGCGCGGCCAGGAACCGGCCGATGCCGGCGCCGACGATCAGAGCGTCCATCGGCAGCGTCGCGCCCGAGAGCACGCAGGCGAGCGCGCCATGCAGCATGTGCAATTGCACCGCCGCCGCATAGGCCGCGAGCTGGCGCGCCTGTTCCAGTGTCGCCGGGCCAAGATCGCGCCCCACCATGCGCAGCAGACGCCGCGCGCTGGCGTCCAGCGTCTTCGGGCCGCCGTCGGCCGCGGGATGCAGGTCGCCATGTTCCGGCAGGTCGCCGGTGAGGCGATAGATATCGGCGGTGGTGGCGAAATGCTCCGCCATCAGGGGCACGAAGCCGCCGGCGAACGGCAGCGCGGGCGAAAGCGCCATCACCGGCGTGCGCGCCACGCCGCCATAGACCAGCTCGCTGCTGGCGAGACGCTCGGCATCGCTGAAGCCGCGCGCCGCGACCGCGCCGCCTGAAAAGGGAATGAGATCGGTGGTGGTGGAGCCGATATCCACCAGCACGCCGCACGGCAATTCGGTGGCGAGCGCGGCGGCGGTGGCATGCCAGTTCGCCGAGGCGATGCCCTCCACATGCGCGCTCGCCGCCGAGGCGGGCACGAGGCCGTCTGGCCCGGCATAGATCCGGCATCCGGGGCCGAGACGCGCACCGAGCGCGGCCGCGAGCGCCGTGACGCCGGTGGGGCGGTCGGGCCACAGATCCACCAGTTCGCCGGTCATGGTCACGGCGGAGGGCCGGTGCGGCAGCGGGTCGAGGGCGGCGAGCGCGGCATCAAGCTGGTCCATGCCGCGCCATAGCGCACACGGGGCCATGCCGACGGCGCGCAGGCGGCCCGATTCATCGAAAGCGGCGCGCTTGAGATGGGCGCCGCCCACATCCCAGCCGAGAAAGGCGAAATCGCTCATCGCACCTTCACCCGGACCGGCACGGCCATGGGCAGGTGCGGCAGGGTGGGCGGCCGGCCGTCGCGGATCAGTTCCGGCAGGAAGGCGGCGGGATTGATGCCGAGGCTCGCGTGCAGACCGGCATAAGAGGTGGTGATGCGGGGATTCACCTCCACCACCACCGGCCCCTCCTCGGTCACGATCAGATCAATGCCGATGATGCCGCTCAGCCCCGGCATGGCAGCGACCACCGCCCGCGCGAGCGCCGCGAACTTGCCGACCGCGTCCGGCAGGCAGCCGACCGTGAGCCCGGTCAGGGAGAGGCGGCCTTCGTCCTCGGCCATTTCCTGGAGATTGGTGGTGAGCAGGGTCACGCCATCGGACCGGCACAGCACGGTGAGGCTGGCGGCGACGCCCGCCACATAGGGCTGGACGATGAGGCCGGCGGGCGGCAACTGCGCCGCGCGCAGAGCCGCGCGGCTGCGCCAGATGTGGGTTTGCGTGGCGCCCGCGCCATCGTCGGGCTTGGTGACGAGCGGCACCGCGAGATTTTCCGGCATCGCTTCCAGCGGGTAGGTCGGGATATGGGGAATGCCCGCCGCCGCGAGATGCTGCGCGGTGAGGCTCTTGCGGCCGGCGATTCGCAGCGCCGGCGCTTCGCTCGCGATCACCCGCGCCGCGCCGGTGCGGGCGAGCGCCACGAGTCGCTCCAGCAGGCCGTCGGTTTCCGGCGCCACGGGCCAGACCACATGGGCTTCCCCCGCAAGCTGCGCCCAGATCGCCCAGGGATCGTCATTCTCGCCCACCGCAACGCTGTCCGCGCGCGGTGGCGCGAGACGGTCGTCGTGGCACAGCACCACCTGGACGCCGGGAATATTCTCCAGGTCGCGCACCATGGCATCGCGCATCAGCGTGCCCTCGGGCAGCAACGCGTCGGGAAGCGCCTTGTGGCGCAGGCCGCCGGATGTCACGAACTCGCAGACAAAGACGCGCATGCGCTTTCCTTCCCGTATCAGGCTCGGACACGAAGATGCAGGTTATCCCGGTGATCGATCTTAAGGGAGGGCGTGTGGTGCATGCCCGCCAGGGCGCGCGCCATCTTTATGCGCCCATCGTCTCGCCGCTGGC
>NCHM01000238.1 GCA_002257205.1 Rhizobiales bacterium 24-66-13
CTGCCACACGGCCGAGGTCGAAAACTACCTTCTCGAAGGCCATGTTCCAGCCACGGCTTTGATCCGGCTCCTGGCTGCGCGTCCGTCCGTACGCGGCATTGCCGTTGCCGGCATGCCGGTGGGATCGCCGGGCATGGACGTTGCCGGAATGGAACCGGAGACCTACGACGTGATGGCTTTCGGTTCCGCAACGCCGAGCCTGTTCATGCGCTTCCGCAGCGCCAGCCCGATTCCGAACTGAGCGCACAGCCATGGACGAACAATCGGGGTGCCTTCGGAAGGCAAGGCGGCTAACCAGCACGGTTCTGATCGCACGCCCTGCACCGGCCTATTACGGCATCTAGAGATCGTCGATCATGCGGATCTGGACGCGCGCGATTTCGACGACGGTGGAAACTATAAGTTTCCGCATGCCGTCGCCCTGGCCGAAGCGTGGCGTTTCGGCCCACCGCCACTCCTGTCCGACGTCCTGGCGAGCCAGCTCACAATGGTAGCGACCCCCGGCGTCGAAGAGATCGGCGAGGAGGATGTTGCCAGAGTCCTCGCGTTGCCGGCAGAAAGGCTCCTGATTCCGGAATTGCCCACTCTGAAGCGCATGCGCAGGCTCAACGAGGGGCATCGTCCGACAACCGGCCCGCGCCCAGGCGATGCCAACTACATGGTCGAGCGGTCGGGACACGGCGCGGCTTCGACCTATGCATTCAGGTTCGGGAAGCGAAACCTCTTCAAGATCGGCCACGCGGAAGATGTGCAGGGTCGGCTCGCGGCAGTAAACCAACATGGCCCTGTCGAGGTCCTCAACGAACAGTGTTCCGTTTATCTGACGCACCGCTGGCCGACGTCCGTCGACGCTTACGACATGGAGCAGCGTCTCCTCAAGCACATGGAGGCGCGACCCGGCGGTTTCGAGCGCGTGCAGTGCTCGGAAGGCGATCTCTCATCGGCATGGGCATCCGCTCTCATCTCGGACTATTTGACGGGCGCGATCCTGTTGGCGGTCGGTGTGCTGGTTATCAGCACGATCGACAATTTCCTACGGCCGGCCTTGGTCGGAAGAGGAAGGCGTTTGCCGGACTACGTCGTCCTCATATCGACGGTTGGCGGCCTCTCGTTAATCGGCATGAATGGCTTCGTCATCGGTCCTCTGATCGCGGCGTTGTTTGTTGCCGACTGGTCGCCGTTCACCGAGGAGCAGCTGCATTCTTGAATCCGTCGGGCCAATGGATATGAAGGATGCAATCCTTCTGGAAATTGCCACGGAACTGGCCACGCTCGGCAACGACCTCGTGTTCTTCGTCCCCGTCGCGACTGTGACCGGCTTCGTCCATCTCGTCGAAGAGCGCCCTTCGCCATTGAAGCGGTATGGCCGACTTGGCATAGATAGGGCGCCAAGAGAAGTCCCGTATTGCAATCCTTCGCGGATGCGTATCGTTGCGGCATGCCCGTCACACCCACCGACCCGATCATCGATAAGCCGTACCGGCAGACTGCCGAAGAAGTCGCCGCCGCCTTGAAGACGCAGCCGCAGTCCGGCCTCGGCCCGACGGAGGCGGCGCGGCGCCTGGCGCTCTATGGCCGCAACGAGCTGGACGCGGTGCCGCCGCGTCCGCAATGGCTGAAGTTCCTCGAGCAATTCACCGATGTGCTGGTGCTTCTGCTGCTCGCCGCGGCGACGATTTCCGCTGCGATCTGGCTGCAGGAGCGCGACACGGCGCTGCCCTACGAGGCGCTGGCGATCTTCGCGATCGTGATTCTCAACGCGCTGATGGGCTACATTCAAGAGGCTCGGGCCGAGCGCGCCGCCGCGGCCCTGCGGCAACTGTCCGCCACACATTCGAGCGTCATCCGCGACGGCGACAGACGGAGCATCCCGGCGGCCGAGCTCGTGCCCGGAGACATCGTCCTCGTTGCGGAAGGCGATACCATTCCGGCCGATGCGCGGCTGATCGAATCCGCCTCCCTGCAGACGGTGGAGGCCGCCCTCACCGGCGAGAGCCTGCCGGTTTCGAAGGACGTCGCGTCCGTCACCGGCACGCCCGAGCTCGGCGACCAGCACGATATGGTCTTCAGCGGGACCAATGCGGTCTACGGACATGGCCGCGCCGTCGTTACCGCGACCGGAACGCGGACCGCCATGGGGCGCATCGCCGGCATGCTGGAAAAAGCCCCGGACGAGATCACGCCGCTGCAGCGGGAGCTCGACCGCGTCGGCAAAGCGCTGGCGGTCACCGTTGTCCTGATCGCCATCGCGATGATCGGCACCATCTTCCTTGTCAGCGATGTCCGCGGCTTCTCGGAAATATTCGACGTGCTGATCCTCGGCGTCGCCCTTGCCGTCGCCGCGGTGCCGGAAGGATTGCCGGCGGTGGTCACCGCCGTGCTGTCGCTCGGCATGCAGCGCCTGGCGAAGAACAAGGCGATCATTCGCCGCCTCGTCGCGGTGGAGACGCTCGGCTCGGCGACCGTCATCGCCTCCGACAAGACCGGGACGCTGACCCGGAACGAGATGACGGTGCGCCGGGTCGTGACGGCGAGCGGCGCCGCGAACCTGTCCGGGACCGGATACGCGCCGCACGGAGATGTGGAGTTCGTCGGCATGCCATCGCCCGGCGAGACCTTGCAGTTCGAGCTTGCGCGCGCGCTGACGGCCGCCGAGCGGGCCAATAATGCGATTCTGCAGCAGCGCGACGGCAACTGGTCCGTCCAGGGGGACCCAACCGAGGGGGCGCTGATCGTTGCGGCACGCAAGGCCGGCCTACTGTCGGAAGCCCTCAATGCGCGCTTCGCGAGGGTCGGCGAGGTGCCGTTTTCCTCCGAACGCAAACTGATGAGCACCGTCCATACCGATGCAGAGCAGCCCGAGCGTCTGATCATGGTGACCAAGGGCGCGCCGGATATTCTGCTCGCGCGCTGCACCGAGGAACTTGTCGGCCGGGACACCGTCGCGCTCACCGATGCGCGCAGGGCCGAGATCATGGCGAGCAACGACGCGCTCGCCCAAGAGGCGTTGCGCACGCTTGGCGTCGCCTTCCGCTCGCTGCCGGCCGATCGTCCCGACTATGACGCCTTCGAGGAGGATGCGGAGCACGATCTCGTCTTCCTCGGCCTGATTGGCATGATCGATCCACCGCGTCGGGAAGCGCGCGAGGCGGTGGCGCGGGCGCAGGCCGCAGGCATCCGCTCCATCCTGATCACCGGCGATCATCCAGTGACGGCGGCGATCATCGCCGCCGAGCTTGGCATCACCGCCGAAGGCCGCGCCGTCACTGGCGCGGAGCTCGCGGCCATGACCGAGGCGGAACTGGACCGAACCGTTCAGGAGGTCTCGGTTTATGCGCGTGTCAATCCCGAGCACAAGCTGCGGATCGTCAAAGCGCTGCAGCGCGCAGGAGAGACGGTGGCCATGACGGGCGACGGCGTCAACGATGCCCCCGCGCTCAAGGCCGCCGATATTGGCGTCGCCATGGGGATCACCGGCACCGACGTCTCCAAGGAAGCGGCCGACATGGTGCTGGCGGACGACAATTTCGCCACCATCGTCGCCGCCGTCGCGGAGGGGCGGGCGATCTTCTCCAACATCAGGAAGTTCCTGCGCTACCTGCTGTCGTCGAACATCGGGGAGGTCATGACCATGTTCTTCGGCATTCTCCTCGCCGATGTGATCGGACTGACCGGCGCGGCGACCGGCGGCGTCGTGCTCCCGCTCCTGGCGACGCAGATACTGTGGATCAATCTGGTCACCGACGGTGCGCCGGCGCTGGCTCTCGGTGTCGATCCCGCCGACGACGATGTGATGCGCCGGCCGCCACGCCCGCGCGGCGAAGGCGTGATCACGGGCCGGATGTGGGGTGGCATTTTCCTTGTCGGCGCGATCATGGCGGTCGGCACGCTGCTCGTGCTCGACGCCGCGCTGCCTGGAGGAATGATCGAAGGCACGGGCACGCTCGCCTATGGCCAGACCATGGCCTTCACCACTCTGGTGATGTTCCAGCTCTTCAACGTCTTCAATGCGCGCTCCGACAATCGCAGCGCATTCCATGGCCTCTTCACGAACCACTGGCTCTGGGGGGCCGTTGTGCTTTCGCTGCTGCTGCACGCTTTCGTGGTCTATACGCCCGTCCTGCAGGAGGCGTTCTCGACCGTCAGCCTGGGCGCTGGAGACTGGCTGTTCTGTGCCGCGGTGTCGAGTTCGGTGCTGTGGCTGTGCGAGTTGAGCAAGATCGCGACGCGAAGGATTGGCGGGGACACGATATCCGCCGGCGTCTCCGAACGATCAGCATGATCGCGGGTGGCCTGATCGATCGGGAAAGCGCGCGATGGAGGCCCCGCCCCATGGGGGATCCCCACCTGTCCCGCGCTGATCGCCGCCTCGGCGGCGGCGCGCTGAAGTGAGCGAGGATATCCTGATCGTTCGGCCATCGCCCATCGGCAACCATGGCCTTGATCAGGGCGATCTCCCAGCGTTCGAGCTTATTGCCCCCTGCGCACCGGCATCGCCGTCATTCCCCGTCTGTCTCGTCATCGGCCCTTGGCACGTCCCCGGTCTCACGGCGGCGGTGACGCCGGCCGGTCATATGTCGCCGAGAAGATGGTATCGGCGAGCCATCGCTTGAATTCAGGATTGTCGCTGAACTGTTTGAACAGTTCCGTGTCGTCCTTCATCAACCCAATGATGACGCTCCCGAGCGCCTTGTCGTGTTCAATGCGAGCGTTCTGCTTGTCTAAGTTCTGCTTTGCATTCTGATAGGCGGCGTTCGCGGCCACCTTGTTCGGAATCTCGTTTGCGATCAGTTGCCGGATGCGGTCGCCGTCCTCCCAGGCGATGTTCCCGAACAGATCGTTGAAACCGCGAATGATATTGGACAGCCGGTCGAGTTCAGGGTCCGCCTTGTGGCCGCCGCCATCGGTGGGAACAGGGTCGATCTCGGCATCTTGATCCGCCAATTGCACCCGCTGCGCGGCCTGCTTCTCGACCCGGTAGCTATCCATGTCGATCGCTTCGAGAATGCCCTTTGAGAGGTCCTCCTCCCGCGGAGCCGGCAGCTTGGGCGCGAGGAAATTCTGGAAGATCGAGAGTTTTTCCCATTCGGCGTTCGTGAACGGCAGGATGGCCGAGATGAAGGCGTACGTCCGGGCGAAGGCTTTCGCCTTGCCCTTGAAATCAACCTGCCCGTCTTCGACATAGAGGGCCTGTCGGCGCTCACCGCTGCGCGTATTCTCGTCAATATCGTGGGCACCATAGTCCGGCAGCCCTGACCCGACTTCGCAGTGGAACGCCTATCGACCGCCTTGGACAGAGCCGCACCTTGATGTGCTTTGAAATGTGCATATATTGTGCATGACACAAGCGAGGTTCTGCCATGGCCCAGGCTCAGCTAGCTCACACTGCAATGGTTTCCGGCTTCGTCGACAGCCTTCAGGAGCCCCGGACGCCCTATATCTCGCCGAAGCGCCTGTCTAAGGCACTCGGCGTCAACGTTGCCAACCTGGCCCAGCTCACCGGCGTTCATCGCAACACCTTGCGCAACCCCTCTTCCGAGCGGCTGCAGGGACGGATGCGCGAAATGGTGAAGGTGATCTCGGCAACCACGGAACTCACCGGGGATATCGACAAGGCGATTTATTGGTACCGGAACGAGCCGATCGCCGATTATGGGCATCGCACGGCGGCTGAGCTCGTGGCCGATGGCCAGGTAGAGGCGGTGCTGGCCTTCATCCGCGATCTCGAGAACGGAGCCCGTGGGTGAAGATCGCCCACCTCGGTCCGGACGAGATATTCCACCGCTATCTAACACCTAAATGGGCGTTCCTGCCGACGAGCGGCGCGGGTGCCGCTATAGATGGTGGCCGGTTTAACCGGCCCGGCGTCGAGGCTCTTTATCTCTCCCGCGCGCCGCAGACAGCCCTTGAAGAATACCGGCAAGGCGCCAGCATCACGCCGCCGGCAACCCTTGCCGCCTACACGGTCACGCTCGGCGAAGTCGCGGATCTGTCCCAGGGATTCGATCCGAGCGTCTGGGATGACGCCTGGAAGGACTGGGATTGTGCGTGGCGCCGCATTGCCCGCATCGACGGAAAAGTCCCTCTATCCTGGAGGCTCGCTGATCGAGTGATCACTGCCGGGCTTCGCGGCATCCTGTTTCCCTCACTTCGCCATGCCGGCGGCACCAACCTGATGATCTTTCCAGCCAATCTTCTCGCTGACGACACGGTCATGGTCCACGATCCCGATCATCGGCTGCCGCAGGACCAATCATCGTGGTCCTAGCCACTAGGACCGATCGACATTCAGGATTCCCCAGGCAGCAGAATGGTGATTCATAGGGGACCGTGTTTTTGGCGCACGGAGCCCTGCGATGGCCGCGAAGCGGTATGAGTTGAGCGACGCCCAATGGGCGAAGATCGCGCTGTTGCTGCCAGGCAAGGCTGGCGATCCAGGCCGGACAGGCTCAGATAACCGCCTGTTCGTGAACGGCTGTCTATGGGTTCTGCGCTCCGGCGCGCATTGGTGCGACCTGCCTGAGCGCTATGGCCGTTGGAAGAGCGTGCACAAGCGCTTCAGCCGGTGGTGCCACGCAGGGGTGTGGGAGCGGGTATTCGAGGCCCTGGCCGCCGATCACGACAACCGATACCTGATGATCGACAGCACCATCGTGCGGGCTCACCAGCAGGCGGCGAGCGGAAAAGGGGGGCCAAGGATCAGGCGCTGGGGCGTTCCCGAGGCGGACTGACCACCAAGATCCACATGCTGGCCGACGCGCTGGGCCGACCTCTGCGTTTCATCATCACGGCCGGCCAGGTGGGCGATGTCACCGCCGCTCCAGCCCTGGTCGAAGGCCTGGCGGCCGGTGCCGTGCTCGCCGACAAAGCCTATGACAGCAATGCTTTCCGCAGGCAGATCGCCAGCATCGGCGCGGCGGTGGTGATCCCATCCAACCGGGCCCGGAAGATCCTCATCCCGCATGATGCAATGGCCTACAAACGCCGCAACCGCATCGAGCGTTGCTTCAATCGCCTCAAGCACTTTCGCCGCTTCGCGACACGATACGACCGCAGGACGGTTCACTTCACCGGCTTCGTCCACCTCGCCGCTGCCATGATCTGGATGCGGTGAATGTCGATCGGTCCTAGGCTAAACGGTCAGAAGACCGGCGAGAGCTTTCAGCTCTCCTCGTCGGCCTCAACCTCCTCCGGCTCCCCATCGTCCGTATCGCCCGCCATGAGCCCGAGCGGGATATCCCCCGCAAGCAGCATGTCCTTGCTGAGCAGGCCGGCATCCTCGAGCGCCTCCATGTCCGGCAAACCGAGCGACCGCAGGTGACCGATGACGTCGCGGCTGATCTCCTTGCCGAAGAAGGTGCTGAGCTCGCCGCGGGTGATCGGCTGGAAGTAGCCGATGCACAGCAGCACCAGCGCCTCGGATTGCGACAGCGGCTTGGGATTGTCCGCGCCGAGACCGGTGGCCACCTGGATCGCCTCGGCAAAGTTTTTGCGGGTGCGGTGCTGCCAGCCGCCGGCGACCGCCACCAGATCATAGGGCCGGCCGGTGAGCTCGGCGCGGATATCGTCGATGAGATGATCGAGGCTGCAGTCGCGGCCGACCACCCGAGCCAGCACCTCGCGGGTTACCGGCTCGGGCGCGGCGAAGATCACCGCTTCGACCCGGCCCATCCATTCGCGCCAGCGCAGCTCCGGCGGCAGCGCGCTGAGCTCGACATCGAAGCTCACCGGGGTCTTGGTGCGCCGGGCCATCTCTCACAGCCCGTAGAGTCGGAACGCTGAGCGGCCGGTGAGCTCGCGCACCGCCCCCAGCGTCTCGAGCCGCTCGAACAGCCGTCGCGCGCCCCAGCGCGAGAGCTTTGCCGTCGCCAGCGTGCCCGGCACCGCGTCGTCCCCAAACAGACGAGCGATCGCCTCCCCTGCCCCCTTGGCGCGCAGCTTTGGAGCCACCGCGTGGAGCCGGGCGGCGCGCGGCGCGATCTCGGCGGCACAGCGCAGGGCCCGCGCCGCGCCCTGTGCCACGGCGAGACAGACGGCGACCTCGAAGCCCTCCTCTGCGGGGCGCAGCCGCCCTCCCCTGCCGGGACCACGGAACGCGGCACTGTGGGCCTCGACTATGAGCAGCGGCATTGGCAACGGCCAGCGCAGGCGCCGCGCCAGCACCTGGTCGGCCAGCCACCAGCCGAGCAGACCGGCGCTCGGCGCCGCCTTATCGATGGCGCGGAGCACCGCCGCGGCAATAAGCGGCGCCGGACGTCCCTCGCCGACCAGCCGGTCGATCGCTTCCGGAACAGCGGCTAGGTCCGCGCTCCAGCCGATGCCGAGCAGCGCACAGGTCGATTGGAGGGTCGTCGCATCGGCACCTGGGGAGCGCTCAGCCAGGCGCCGCCAGGCGGCCAGCAGCCGTCCCGCCGGGCCCGGATCGCCATCGGGCGAGCGCAGCACCCAGGCATCGCGCAACGCCGCCTCGTCTTCCGTACGTCCGGCGTGGCGCGCCGCGGCGGCGGCGCAGCTGAGCGCCAGTCGCGCGCGCCAGGCGCCAGCCCAAGGTGGGTTCGATCGCACCAGATTGTCGAGGGAAGTCAACGCCGCGCCGGCCAGGAACGCCGCCTCGGCCGGATCGGTCACCGGGCCGCCCGGCAGGGCCCAGCCGGGCACGACCGGTACCGGCGCTGGCGCTGCGGGCGCAGGAATCGTCGCGAGATCCATGCGCGGAGCCTATGCGCTGCGTGCGCTTTTAGCTACCAGTATTCGCTATAACCGCACGCCATGTCGCCGAATAAATATGTCCGATAATGTTGCATTATCATTCGTTTCTGTCTTTATATAGAAGCATGCATGAAACGAGCCCTCCGAGTGTCAGCAGACCGGAATTCGTGAGACTCGGCCGCCGTCGAGCCGTTTTTTGAAGCGGTTTTCGTGAGACAGCCTGCCATATCCAGAGCTGGGCGCGTTGCTAACAGACTGAAATCGTTGGTTTCCAGACGCCTTTCCCAGCCAGAGGCGCGCCTTGTTACGCAGTCTCACGATTTCCGGTTTGGATGGACATTGTCTCGGGAATACCGCCCCGATCAGCGCGGAAGCCCGGCCAAGCGCGGTTCGCACATCTTGAAGACAGCCTGCTGTTCGGTGGACGTCGCCGGATGCAGACGCAGACCCCATTCCATCGACCTCGTCAGGAGGCCGCTGAGGCCGATCGAACGGGTTGGACGAGGCAAGGGTCGGAAAACGGCTAGTGGCCGCCTGCGGGCTTCTGAGCGGCCTTGGCGGGCCTCCAGCTTTTTTGGGGATCAGGAGAGCGCTTGAACCCGTTGATGGCTGATACGGGCACCTGTCACCGCTCTTCCGGCCTCCCCTCTGTGCCTGGTGCAGGGAGCGGCACGTCCGACAGCGTA
Organism: Rhizobiales bacterium 24-66-13; assembly: GCA_002257205.1. Taxonomy (GTDB): domain Bacteria; phylum Pseudomonadota; class Alphaproteobacteria; order Rhizobiales; family Xanthobacteraceae; genus NCEH01. Next base: position 9,396 of record NCHM01000238.1, read on the forward strand.
GCGGATTGCCGCCGGCCATCCTTCGATCAGCGCCATTACCTTCTTTTGGCCGAACTCGTCGGAAGCCTCCAGAACACGAACGATCGTGTCGACCGGATTCTTCAGGACCCGGGCAACGCCGATGGCAAGCGCGTACCTCTCCGCCCGTGGCGCACTCGGCAGATCGGCGATGGTTGAAGACAGACGCTGATCGCTAGTCGGCACCGCAGCCCTGAATTCCGGCACCACGACACTCAGAACCGGGCGCCGGCAGGGTCGCGACAGAACGGAAGGATCGCGCTGACGCGGGAGCGGCAAGTACGCGAGTTCCCACGGTGCCGGAGGCGACGATTTCCGAGACGGCAAAAGCAGCAGCGACAGCACCGAGCCGACAGGAATCGCGGCAATCTCCCTCTCCATTGCCCATTGAAGCAGGATTTCCGCGCCCCGACGGCCTGATGCTTCATCGCCGAGCGCGCTGACGCCGCTCATTTCGCCGCCGAATAGTGGCTCACGGTGCCGATCGCACCAGAACGCAAAGGCAAACGACCAGCCTCTCAGACGCTGCGGTCGTTGCGTGCCGCGCGAGCAGGCCGGGCAAATCTCTCTGGAGCTGGGTCGAAGCAGGCTGCGATAGCGCGGCGGTGCGCCACGGAAGGTCATGGCGAACAGACGTTCGGCCGAACTGTTCGTCGCGACTGCGATGCGCTCCATGTCGGCCTGCACAGGCTCGAACTCAAGCTGCAATGCCGGACGAACGCAACCAATAGTCGATCCATCGATCCACCCGGATGTGCTCGATGCGCTCCCGCGCGGGCAGATCGGCATAGGCCCGAATGGCGGGATCGAGATGCGGATAAGCCGTCATTCCCATACCTCCACCGGAAAATGCGGCAAGGTGATCACCGGCTCGTCCGCCGGCGCGCTTGCCGGAAGCGCTGGCCTCGCCGGCAGATGAGCGCGCCGCGCGCGCAGCCTGCGGGCTTGCGTGGTGTCCCGGGTTGCCTGTTCGACCAGCGCACGCTGCGCAGCGATCGTCTGGAAGATCGTTTCCTCATCGATCTCCCGGCGGCCGCGCGCCCGCTGCACGCGCAGCGCCGCCTTCTGCTCCCACAGCGTGATGGCCGGGCGTCCAGGGTTGCGCGTGGGCGCCATCAGATAGTTCCCACCCAGCTTGACGAAGACCCGATGCAGATCCCGCGGATCGTACTTGACGAGAACCTTGTCGCTGCTCCGGCCGATCCAGGGGGCAAAGCCGTCCGACCAGTAGCAGATGTTGTTGATGTGGATGCCGGTTCGCCGCAGTACACGCGGCTCAAATGGTAGAAAGTCGATCAGGAAGGCGAGCGGATCGCGCACCTGCCGCGGAGGGCGCCCGGATATAGCCTCGTTCCAGGCCGCACCGGGCGGCCGGCCGATACCGCGGTGCAGATCGGAATGGTAGGCGATGATTTCCAGCGCCAGCCAGGCCTCGAGCTCGCGCATGGTCATCACGGCGCGCGCCTCGGGATCATAGTCGCCGCGGTCGAGCACATTGGAAAAATGCGTGCCGGGCAGCAGATGGACCGCCCCCATCATCGTGCCGATCAGGCGCTCGACGTGCCCCCCGAAACGCGGTGTTCCCGGCGGACGGTAGGAGATGGCAATATTGTGGTCGTCGCAGCCCCTCTTGAAGGCGCGCGCGTGGAATTCGGCGCCGTTATCGACATGAATGCACTCGGGCAGGCCGCTCGTCGGCCAATCCAGCGAAATCCCCCGATCCTGCAGCCAGCAGGTCTTGTCGATGATCGCGTGCGTCAAGCAAAGCGCCACCGACGTCACCGACGGCGCCTCCAGAGACAGGTAAAAGCCCAGCACTATCCGGGTGTAGACATCGATCGCGATGGTGAGGATCGGTCGACCGATCGGCTGCCTCTCGATTGGGTCGACCACCGTCACGTCGACCTTCGTATGATCGATCTGGACGATCTGCAGCGGATGCTGCGCTGAAAGCTCGCCGGGTAGTGCCAGGAACTGCGCGTCGGCCCGAGCCTTTCCCTCGCGACGGCGCGTCATAGCTTCCGTATCGAACGTCGCAAGGTATCCTTTCAGGCGTCTGATTGAGGGCGGCGCCAACTCGCTCACCCGGCAATCGGCCGAGATTCGCTTCCACAGGCGCGTCAACGTGGGCTTCTCGGGTGTGGCGTAGAATGTCGTGATGTTGCGGTCGACTATCGCCTTCAGGGCAGGATCAAAGGCGTCGATTCCGGCCCGCCGCCCTGGCTTTCGACTAATGAGCGCAGTGGCGCGCTCCTCCGCCCGATACCGCTTCAGCCACCGAAATAAGGTCGCGCGACTGACGGCAAGCTCCGCCATAGCGTCCGCGACATCGGCTCCACTCGGGCGTTGTGGCATCCGTCGTAGAACATCTGCATACCTGAGCGCGCTCTGCCATTCCTGTTCGTCGAGCTGGTCGCGTTCCATGCCTGTTCACGCGGATGGTCGATCAATCTAGTCTCACCATAACTGAATCGCGTGACGGTTCCGTCTCAGCAGATCCGACTCGGTCTCACAAATTCTGAATCGGCTAACCCATTGAAAATAAGCGATCGCCAGTCTCATGAAAAACGGTCGGCTGACACATCCGCCGGGCCCAGGGCCGCGAAATCGCCATCCGCAGGTGTCGGTTTTTGGCGGGGTCGACGGCGAAGGCTGGACAGGGGACGTGCGACCCCAGAAA
>NCHM01000239.1 GCA_002257205.1 Rhizobiales bacterium 24-66-13
TGGGTCCCCTCCCCCGACTCGAAGCAAGCGGCGAGAGGAAGCATCAGAAGTAGCGCCGCAATCCGCTTCATGGCAGCGCCGCGTTCATCGTGTCGATGCGCCTGCGCCAGTCCTCGGACTTGCGCTGCTCGTCGACCTGCACCTGGGCCTGCTGCACCATGCGCAGGCCCTGCATCCGCAACACGTCGGTCTGGAGGAAGGCGGTTTCGGCCTGCAAGCGCGCCTGCAGGTCCGCGACATCCTTGGCGGTACTGGCCGACGAGATCTGCTGGCGGAGCTGATCGATGCCGTCGATGCGCCGGGTGGCGGCATCATACATCTGCTGGCCAAGACTCATCTGCCCGGCATTCTTGTTCTGGATTCGCGAGAGCTCCTGCGCGTAGAAATCGTTCGCGCTGGTCTGGTAGGTGGAATTGTCCTGCAGGAACCTTGAGGCAGATTCGCCGAAGGCGCCCGAACCCGATCCCTTGAGCAGGCCTTCGATCGCGTTGAAATCCTGCGGCAGCGCCTTGCGGATCGAGGGATCGTTCAGCACGCTCGCCACATCCGCCATGTTGGTCAGCTTGTTCAGCGCGCCGTATAGCTGCTGGGCCTGCTGGAGCTGCTGGTTCAGCGTGTCGAGCTGCGCCTTCAGCTGAACGATGCTCTCAAGTTGCTTGGCGATCGACGTCTGGTCGATCACTGGAATGCCCTGCGCGCCGGCGGCGCCGGCGGACAGGACAAGAGCAACTGCTGCCGCCATCACAGTTATGCGGGTGGTCATCAGCCGGCACTCCTTTTCTGCTGGAACAGCGCAAGCCAGTCCTCGCCGCAGTCTGCGAGCTCGGCGCGGATCGCGTCCGCGAGCTCGACATTGGCGGTGCGGCCGGAAAGGATGGCGAGCTCGTCGTCGAAGCCGTTGAGGTCCAGCTCGGCGACGACGCTGTTATGGCCCTGCTTGACGATGAAGCGGCGGCTCTCGGTCGAGAGCTCGCGCGCGATCAGCTCGTATTCGCGCTCGGTGAGCTTGAAGCCGTCGACATAGTCGGCGTGATTGCCGCGCGGGTTCGGCAGGAACACCTGCGTCGGGCATTGCTCGATGATTGTATGAGCGATCGGCGACGCGATCGCATCGCGCGGGCTCTGCGTCGCGAACAGCATGAGGCCGCCCTGCTTTCGGATGGTCTTGAGCTTATTCTGGGCGAGATCGCGAAAGCCCTCGTCGAGCAGCGCCTTCCAGAACTCGTCGATGACGATGATGATGCGGCGCCCATCGATCAGCTGCTCGACCCGGTGGAACAGGTAGGCCATGAGCGGCGTGCGGATCTCCTCATTGTCGAGGAAATCCGTCATGTCGTAGCCGAGGAACTTGGCGCCGATGCCGATGTCGTCGGTCTGGTTGTCGAACACCCAGCCGAGTGGCCCTCCCCTCTCCCACCGGCGCAGCCGTGCCGCGATGCCTTCCGGATCGGTGTTGTTGAGGAAGGTGCGCAGCGCGCCGATTGTGCGCTGCTGTACCGGAAGATCGGCCAGGCCGTCGACGGCGCCGGCGATGTCGCGAAGGTCGCTCACCGACAACTCGCGTGACTTCGCGCCCACGAGCTTGCCGATCCACTGCGCCAGGAACACCTTGTTCTCCGGCGTGAGCTCAAGGCCTTTCAGCGGCGCGCAGCCGGTTGGCGCGCCGTTCTTCAGTGGCAGGTAGGTGCCACCGGCCGCCCGCACGAACAGATCCGCGCCGCGGTCCTTGTCGAAGAACACCATGTACGGATCATGCTTCTCGAGCTGCGAGAGCATGAAGTTCAGGATGACCGTCTTTCCCGATCCCGAAGGGCCGCACACGAAGGTGTTGCCCAAGTCGCCATAATGGAAGTTGAAATAGAACGGTGAGCCCGATGCCGTCTTCAGCATGGCGACGGCGGGGCCCCATTCGTTGCCGTCCTTCTTACCCACGGGATAGGAATGAAACGGCGAGAGCGCGGCGAAGTTGCGGGACGTGATCGCGCCGGAGCGGGCACGGTAGCGGAAATTGCCCGGCAGCTGCGCCCACCAGGCAGCCTCGAGACCGAGATCCTCGCGCGCAACGACGGCGCCGCCGCTGGTCAGATGCGACCGGGCCTTCGCCAAATTGTCCGTGAGCTCCTTCACCGACGTCGCGAGCACGGAGAGCGTCAGGTGGTGCTCGCCCAGCACGAAGCGGTTTGATTCCAGGTCGTCCATCGCGCTGTCGAGCTCGTCGACCTGCGAGCTCGCTTTGTCGCCGGCGCTGAGCATCTGGTTCTGCTTGCGGCCCATGATGGTCCGGGCATCGGCCTTGGAGGCGAAGGCGAAGGATTGCGTCAGAATGAACTCGAACGGCGCCGTCAGAATCCCGCCGAGCATGCCGGGACGAGTGCGCGCCGGGTATTCCTTGAAGCCGAACATGCCGGCATAACGGGTCTCGGCCTCATGCCGGACCTCCACGGTTTCTCGGCCGATGATGACGCGATCGGAATAGATAGCCGACGAAATCCTACCTTCGGTCAGCGGCACGCGCTCGCGCCGGCCGCCGATGATCTGGTGCAGGACCTCGCTCGGCTCGGAGAACAGGAGGCCGTCGTGCTCGTACAGCGACAGGATCCGCGGCTGAAAGCGCTTGAGACCGGCGGTGACGTCGACCACCTTGTCGCGCAGCTGCTTCAGCGCATCCTCGTCGAGCTCGATGCCGGCGCGGCGCGCTTTGCGAAGGCGGGAGAGCAGGTTCGCGATCCTCTCCGCCGGATCACGGCTCGGATACCACAGCAACGTCAGATAGAGGTCGTTGCGGAACAGGTTCTCGCCGACCATCCGCGCCCGGTACTTGGCGTTAAGCTCGGCCGAGAAGGGATTGGCGAAGGCGCCGTCGGGATAGTCGTTGTCGCGATGCCGGACGATGTGGGTCCACAGCGCCAGGCGCTCGTCGGCGAGATTGCGGTAGAGCGTATTGAGATCGCGGTGAAGGCCGTTGAGGTCGAGCGGATCGGCGGTCTCGAACGACACGCCCTCAACGGCGATCATGACCATCAGGGCTCGGGAATCGAGCGTGATCATCGTCTCGTCCACGTGACGGACATACGGAATGAACGTCTCCGGTGCGACCTCGCGGGCTTTGACGACGGATACACTAGGCAAGGCCGAGGTCCCTTTCGTCATAATGACGGACGAGCTTCAGGGGCGACACTGTGGTGCCACCCCAGAACGCTCCGTTCCGCGAGCGGCCGCGGGTCTCAATCCACGCCATCAGGATGCGGAACATGTTGTGGTCGTGCTTCACCAGCGCCTTGAAGACGAGGTGGAACGCGACGCCGACAAGCGCGTAGGCGATCGAACCGGCGAGGATGTAGACGACCGTGGTCAGGATGACGTTCATGCCCATCGCCTCCACGGTCACGCCGGCGATCATCGCCGGCCGCGTGCAGGCCAGGAACAGTGTGTCTTCCTCAAGGGGCACCGCTTCAGCCATGGCCATCAGCCGCCTGAGATCGTGCTGACGAGCTCAGTGGCTCCGAAGATGATGCCGATGCCAAGCACCACATAGGCGGCCTTGCGCAGATCGAGGTAGCCGAACATCCACGCAATGCCGACCACGATCACGGCGATCGTCGCGAGTAACTTGGCGACGTTGCCTGTGAGCATGGTGACGATATTCTGGAGAACGGTCTCGATGCCACCGGTGGCCTGGGCGAAGGCGGGGTCGGCCATCCCGATTGCAAGAACGGCCGCCATCAGCGTCACAGCGGCGACAGGACGGACACGAGCGCCTGGGGTCATTCGGTTTGCTCCGGCTTTCCATTTTGGAAGACGAGAACGGAAGACTTCCGCCCTATGGTGAAGACATCCCACGGCGCCGGCTTCGCCTCACGCCGAGGCGCCGCAGGTCCGGCCGCCTGAGCGAGCGCTGGAGCCTCCGCGGTGTCCGCGGCACCAGGCGTGTTCGCCGGGTCGATTATCAGAGCGGCCAGCTTGGGCTGCAGCCGCTTCGCCTCGACACGAACCTGCTTGTCGTAGCCGACCATCTCGCCGACCGAGGCATCGCCCCGGCCGTAATAGGACTGCAGCATCACCGTCTCGGCCTTCGCCGGCGTCGCACCGCCATTGATCGCCGCCCGGTAGTAGCCATCGAGCAGCCGCGCGGTCGCCTTGAGGTTTGCGCAGGGCTCGAACGCATCGGCCACCGTCAGATCGAGGCGGCCGAGGTCGTCAGCGTTGACCCCGCCAAGGCCAAGATCGACGTCCTGATGCTGGGCGATCAGTGTCGTCGCCACCTCGATCGCCTCGGCCTTCGTCTTCGGCACCTCATGCAGGGGCAGCCCGCTGTTGATGCGGATCGCAAAAGGTGAGAACGCGCTTTCGAGGCTCGCCACGGCCGCGACCGTCTCGACCGCCACGGTCGGCGCGCATGTCTGTGCGAGATCGGCAAACGCGACGGGCATGGGCTAGAACCACACCCGCTGGCTTCCGACTCCGTCGATCGTCACGTCGACATAGTTGGCTTGCGGGCGCACGATCGGCCGCTTGGTGACATAGGCCTCGCACTGGAAGCGTCCCGCGCTTCGCACCCAACGGGCGGAAGCATCGCCGCTGTCGTCGTGCGAGTAGCACTGGCTGCTCGGAACCTGCTGGCGCGCGCTCGACACGCAGGACGCCTCGCGTCCGCCTACCCCAAAGCGCGTCGTCAGAGTGTAGCCAGCCTCGCAGTAATAGGGCTGGTACCCTGGCCGGGACGCCTGAAATCCGACGCCGCTGCAGGTGGGAAACGAATGCCCCTTTGCCAACTCGCTCCACAGCTTCTGGATCGGAGGCACGCATTCCGCGTACTGCGTCGGCCCGCCCGGATTGGAAAGGCAGAGGATGACCTGGCAGCCCCAGTCGTCAGCACGCGCATTACTGCTCGAAATGCAGTACAATGACGCGCAGGCGAAAACGGCAAAAAACGCCCTGATAGCAAGGCTTTTCATGTACCTCACCCCTCCGAAATGTTCCCGGAAAGGCTTGGCGGCCGAGGTTTCTGACCGGGTTGATATCCTTATACAACGCAGTTAAACCGATGCCAAGAGCACTGAACGCGCAATGGCATAGCCTTTCGTTTGCGGCCTTGATTTTGCGCCAGATCCTCGACAAACCCCTCGATGATGAGACGCCTCAGTCCCGTTTGAAGCAGATCGGGATGATGAGCGTGCTGTATTACATGCATCAGGGCAATCAGCCGCTAAACCTTTCAAATATAATGGAATTAACGGGCCTGACGCGAGGGGGTGTTGCCGAAACGGTCGACCAGCTCATCAAGCGAAATATCTTGACGGAGACGTTTGTGAAGAACTCGATGGGCCGCGGCCGCGCCCGTCAATTCGAGATTTCCCCTGAGATTTTTGAGAAGCTGCGGGCCTTTCACGTTACTTGAAGTCAAGAAATATCCGAAAATTCCGGTCGATGCTGAGTGAATCAGACTATCAAATATGAATCAGTATTGTGTGATCCAGACGGGGTGCGCGTGGTGGCCCCTTCGAATTGCGCGTGCGGGTGAGCACACGAATCAGTGAGCGTGTTTGACACTAAAATTTGAAGCAGTTCGGGAGGCGGCTCGGAAGTTGACGCTCCCAAGGCCAGTTCACGCGATCTCGATTCTCGCTCCGGAAACGTTGGTGCAGTCTCCGCGCTCTACGGGACTCACCCACGCCATTGAGCGATTGCAGCTACGAGGGCGATGGCGGCGAGGAAATTGACCGCGAGGCGATCGTAGCGCGTGGCGATGCGCCACCAATTCTTAAGCCTTCCAAACATGCGCTCGATGACGTTGCGCCGGCGGTAGGCCTTGCGGTCGTATGCGTAGACGACGTCGCGCGCGACTCGTGTTGGGATGACGGCTTGTATGCGTCGGTCGTTACCGCTTTACGCCTTCTGCGCGCCCATGTCGCCCGAGGCGGTTCGGCTGTCCCTTGGCAGTTAATTGTAATTCTGCACCGAAGCGGGTGCCGTCACTCCATGAGGGTAACCTCACGGAATTGTTGGGCAAATCCTGTGTTAGCGGACGTCGGTCAAAGCTGGCCGGCACCGGGTGGTAAGTATCTGTTAACTAAATAAAGTTTGACCCATCTCGGGAATCACGCGACTGTTCGTCGACGTTTTTTTTTCGATTATCAGGAATTTTCCGTCGTGAGCGCTATGATCGGAGCGATGGCACACAAACTGGAGAACGAGCCCTCGCTCGCGAAGATCACGCGGCACTCGCTGTTGCTAGCCGCGCAGCTGCAGGCGCTTCGCTCGCAAC